>JBEBDJ010000264.1:0-3094 GCA_041157045.1 Pseudomonadota bacterium | reverse complement strand
GTCGAGGGCAACCACCTGGTCGTCAACGGCAAGAAGATCCGCCTGACCGCCGAGAAGGACCCGGCCGCCCTCAAGTGGAACGAGGTGGGCGCCGAGGTCGTGATCGAATCGACCGGTATCTTCCTGACCAAGGAAGGCGCGCAAAAGCACTTGGATGCAGGCGCTAAAAAGGTCATTTTGTCGGCCCCCTCCAAGGACGACACCCCCATGTTTGTGTATGGCGTAAACCACGACACCTACAAGGGCGAGGCCATCATCTCCAACGCATCGTGCACCACCAACTGCCTGGCACCTGTGGCCAAGGTGCTGCATGACAAGTGGGGCATCAAGCGCGGCCTGATGACCACCGTGCACGCGGCCACCGCCAGCCAGAAAACCGTCGACGGCACCTCGGGCAAGGACTGGCGCGGCGGGCGCGGCATCCTGGAGAACATCATCCCCAGCAGCACCGGCGCGGCCAAGGCGGTGGGCAAGGTGATCCCCGAGCTCAACAAAAAGATCACCGGCATGTCATTCCGCGTGCCCACCAGCGACGTCTCGGTGGTTGACCTGACCATCGAGCTCGAGCGCGAGGCCAGCTACGACGAGGTCTGCGCCGAGATGCGGGCGCAAAGCCAGGGCGCGCTCAAGGGCGTGCTCGGTTACACCGACGAGAAGGTCGTCTCGACCGACTTCCGCGGCGAGCCCTGCGCCAGCGTGTTCGATGCGGCCGCGGGCATTGCCCTGGACCGCCAGTTCATGAAGATCGTCGCCTGGTACGACAACGAGTGGGGCTACGCCCGCCAGTGCCTGGAGATGGTCCGGGTGGTGTCGGCCAAGCGCCCCGCCTGACCCTGCGCATCGGGTTACGTAACCCGAACAACGCGGGGCTGGGGGATGTCCCCCTGGTCGGGCATGTAACAAAGTTTCATAATCGGCTGAAACTTTGAAACCTGCCCGGACCACCGCTTGGCCTGGGCGCTTGCTTGGAGCTAGGCATGAGCACCCCCATTCGACTGGGCATCAACGGATTTGGCCGTATCGGCCGCATGGTGTTTCGCGCGGCCGTCGCGCACTTTGACGACATCGAGATCGTCGGCATCAACGACCTGCTCGAGCCCGACTACCTGGCCTATATGCTGCAGTACGACAGCGTGCACGGCCGCTTTGCCGGCGAGGTCGCGGTCGAGGGCCACACCCTGATCGTCAACGGCCGGCGCATCCGCCTGAGCGCCGAGCGCGACCCGGGGGCCTTGCGCTGGGGCGAGCTGGGCGTGGACGTGGTGCTCGAGTCGACCGGTCTGTTTCTGGACCACGACAGCGCCGCCCGCCACCTGGCGGCGGGGGCGCGCAAGGTGCTGATGTCGGCCCCGTCCAAGGACGACACGCCCATGTTTGTGTACGGCGTCAACCACGCCCATTACGCCGGTCAGGACATCGTCTCGAACGCTTCCTGCACGACCAACTGCCTGGCCCCGCTGGCCAAGGTGGTGCACGACCGCTGGGGCATCAAGCGCGGCCTGATGACCACCGTGCACGCCACCACCGCCACCCAGAAAACCGTTGACGGCCCCAGCAACAAGGACTGGCGCGGCGGGCGCGGCATCCTCGAGAACATCATCCCCAGCAGCACCGGCGCGGCCAAGGCGGTGGGCAAGGTGATCCCCGACCTCAATGGCCGGCTGACCGGCATGTCGGTGCGCGTGCCCACCAGCGATGTCTCGCTGGTGGACTTGACCGCCGAGCTCGAGCGCCCCGCCAGCTATGCCGAGATCTGCGCCGAGATGAAGGCGCAAAGCCAGGGTGCGCTCAAGGGCGTGCTGGCCTACACCTCGGCCAAAGTGGTCTCGACCGACTTCCGTGGCGAGCCGGCCACCTGCGTGTTTGACGCCGAGGCGGGCATGTCGCTCGACAGCACCTTTGTGAAGCTGCTGGCCTGGTACGACAACGAGTGGGGCTACAGCAACAAGTGCCTGGAGATGGCGCGCGTGATCGCGCGCTGAGCAAGCAGGGGCCGCGCCCCTGCGTCAGCGGCTTATTGCGGCTGCAAGTTGATGGCGCGGGCAATCGCCTGGTAGCGGGCGATCTCGGCCTGGTAGCTGCGGTCGGTGTCGATCACGCTGGTGGGCGGCGTGATCTGGTTGCCCGACTCCTCGAAGGCCTTGCGCGTCTCGGGGTTGCGCAGCGCCTCTTGTGCGGCCTGGTTGATTTTTTGCAGCACCGCCTCGGGTGTGCCCCGCGGCACCTGCAGACCGGCCCAGGAATTGAACTCCAGCTCCTGCATGCCCGGCAAACCGGCCAGCGGCGTGAGCTGCGTGAAGCCCGGCACCGGCGTGCGCGTGGTCAGGCCGATGGCCTTGATCTTGCCCGAGGCCACCATGCTGGGCACAGGGCCGGCAAAGGTGCCAAAGCCCAGATCGATCTGCCCGCCCATCATGTCGCTCATGATGGGGGCGCCGCCCTTGTAGGGCACGTGCAGGAACTTGGCGCCGCTCAGCTGGGTCAGCTTCTCGCCGACCAGGTGGAACAGGCTGCCGTGGCCCACATTGGCCATGGTCAGCGGCTTGTCGCTCTTGCGCGCCAGCGCCACCAGCTCCTCGAGCGTGTTGGCCGGCAGGTCCTTGCGGGCCAGCAGCACCAGCGGGGCGCGCACCAGCTGCGCGGCCATCTGCACATCTTGCGGCTTGTACTTCACAGCGGCCAGGGTGATGGGCGCAATCACCAGCTCCAGCGGCGAGCCCAGCGTGATGGTGTGACCATCGGCCGGGGCACTCAGCATTTTCTGCACCCCCAGGGCGCCGGCCACGCCGCCCAGGTTTTCGATCACCACCGGCTGGCCGAGCGCACGCGCCAGATCGGCCTGCACCTTGCGCGCCACAAAGTCCGACGGGCCGCCGGCCGGGTAGGGCACGATCAGGGTGATGGGCTTGCTCGGGAAGCTTTGCGCCAGGGCGCTGCGGCCGAACAGGGCCAGGCCGCCCAGGCCCAGGGCCAGGCGGCGGCGCGACAGCGTCATGGGGGTCGTGGGGTGCATGGTCGTCTCCTCTTGTTGGATGGGGCTGCGCGAGCAGGCGGGTGCCAGAGCGCACAAACGTCCGGGAATGGTAGGGAGGCC
>JBEBDJ010000263.1:0-5501 GCA_041157045.1 Pseudomonadota bacterium | reverse complement strand
AGCTCTCGGGCGAAGCCCTGATGGGTGACGATGCCTTCGGCATCAACCGGGCAACCATTGTGCGCATGGTGGACGAGGTGGCCGAGATCACCCGCATGGGGGTGCAGGTGGCGGTGGTCATCGGCGGGGGCAACATCTTCCGTGGCGTGGCTGGGGGCTCGGTCGGCATGGACCGCGCCACCGCCGACTACATGGGCATGCTGGCCACCGTGATGAACGCGCTGGCGCTGGCCGACACCATGAACAAGGCGGGCCTGACGGCGCGCGTGATGTCGGCCATTGCCATCGACCAGGTGGTCGAGCCCTATGTGCGGCCCAAGGCCTTGCAGTACCTCGAAGAGGGCAAGGTGGTGATTTTTGCGGCCGGCACCGGCAACCCCTTCTTCACCACCGACACAGCGGCCGCTTTGCGTGGCGCCGAGATCGGTGCCGAGATGGTGCTCAAGGCCACCAAGGTTGACGGTGTCTACACCGCCGATCCCAAAAAAGACCCCCTGGCCACCCGCTACACCGAGCTGAGCTTTGACCAGGCGATGTCGCAAAATCTGGGCATCATGGACGCCACGGCCTTTGCACTGTGCCGCGACCAGAAGCTGCCCATCAAGGTGTTTTCGATTTTCAAGAACGGCGCGCTCAAGCGTGTGGTCCTCGGCGAGGACGAGGGCACGCTGGTGCATGTCTGACGTCTGACCAGGAGTAACCATGACGATTGCCGACATCAGGAAAACCACCGAGTCCAAGATGGAAGCCTCCATCACGGCCTTCAAGAACAACCTGACCAAGATCCGCACCGGCCGCGCCAACCCGGCCCTGCTCGACACCGTGCATGTGGAGTACTACGGTTCGATGATGCCGCTGTCGCAGGTCGCCAACGTGGCCCTGCTCGACGCCCGCACCATCAGCGTTCAGCCCTGGGAAAAAGGCATGGGCGCGAAGATCGAGAAGGCCATCCGCGAGAGCGATCTGGGCCTCAATCCCGCCTCCATGGGCGACCTCATCCGTGTGCCGATGCCCCCCATGAGCGAGGAGCGTCGCCGCGAGATGACCAAGGTCGTGCGTGGCGAGGGCGAGAACGCCAAGGTCGCCATCCGCAACCTGCGCCGCGACGCCAACGAGGCCGTCAAGAAGCTGGTCAAGGACAAGCTGGCCTCCGAAGACGACCAGAAGCGCTCCGAAGCCGACATCCAGAAAATGACCGATCGCCGCATTGCCGAGATCGATCAGCTGGTGGCGGCCAAGGAACAGGACATCATGGCGGTCTGATGACCCCTTGCATGCGCCCAGCCCTTGCCTGTCCGGGCCGCCTTGTGCGGCCTTTTTTGCGCGGGTTCACCCCCTTTGATTGCCCATGCTCAAACAACGCATTCTGACCGCCCTGGTGCTGCTGGCCCTCTTCTTGCCGGCGCTCTTTGCGCAGGATGTGCGGCCCTTCATGGCGCTGACCCTGCTGCTGGTGGCGGCGGGGGCCTGGGAGTGGTCGCGCCTGATCCTGCCCGGCCAGCGCGGCCTGGCCTGGCTGAGCCCGCTGTTGTTGCTGGCCATCGGTGGCGCGGCCTGGCAGGCGGGCTGGACCACCGAGGCCCCGGCCTGGTTGTGGACGGCCACCGGTGCCCTGTGGGTCCTGGGCGCGGTCTGGACGGTGGGGCGCGGGGTGAGCGGCTGGTCGGCCGCGTCGCCGGCCCTGCGCTGGGCGCTGGGGCTGTTGCTGCTGGCGGTGGCCTGGGTGGCGATGGCGGCCGCGCGCACGCGCGGCATCAACTTCCTGCTGTCTTGCCTGGTACTGGTGTGGGCGGCCGATGTGGTGGCCTACTTTTCCGGCCGGGCCTTGGGCCGGCGCTGGATTGCCCGCGGCCTGGCGCCGGGCATCAGCCCCAACAAAAGCTGGGAGGGCGCCATCGGCGGCTTGCTGGGCGTGTGGGCGGTGGCCGCCCTGTGGGTGCAGATTGACCGCTGGTTTCTGGTGGATTCGGTGAGCCTTTTCACCTGGCTGGCCGGACCGGGCCTTTGGCTGGCGGTGCCCGCGCTGGCCTTCATGACCGCCATGAGCGTGCTCGGCGACCTGGTCGAGTCGCTGGTCAAGCGCAGTGCCGGGGTCAAGGACAGCTCGGGGCTGCTGCCAGGGCACGGCGGTGTGCTCGATCGCCTGGACGCCTTGCTCCCCACCTTGCCTTTGGCCATGATGCTGGTCGGGGCCTTGCACGGCTGAGCCGGGCCCCATCCCACAAGGACAAACACGATGTCAATGCAACGGATCACGGTGCTGGGCGCCACCGGCTCGATCGGTCAGAACACGCTGGATGTGCTGGCGCGCCACCCCGGGCGTTTTGCGCTTTATGCCCTGGTGGCCGCCACCAGCACCGAGGCCATGCTGGCCCTGTGTGCCCAGCACCGACCGCAGGTGGCGGTGATGGCCGATGAGGCCGCCGGGCGCTTGCTGGCCGAGCGCGTGCGCGCCGAGGGCCTGCCGGTGCAGGTGCGCTGGGGCGCTGCGGCGATCGACGAGGTTTCGTCCTGCGATGAGGTGGACGCCGTCATGGCGGCCATCGTCGGCGCGGCGGGCCTCTCGCCCTGCCTGGCCGCCGCCCGCGCGGGCAAGCGCTTGCTGCTGGCCAACAAAGAAGCCCTGGTGGTGGGCGCCGAGGTGTTTTTGCAGGCCGTGCGCGAGGGCGGCGCCACCTTGCTGCCGATCGACTCCGAGCATTCGGCCATCTTCCAGTCCCTGCCGGACGACCCGGCCACCTGGGCCGAGCGCATTGACCGCCTCATCCTGACCGCGTCGGGCGGGCCGTTTCGCACCCGCGATCCCGCCACCTTGCATGCGGTCACGCCCGAGGAGGCCTGCGCGCACCCGAACTGGGTCATGGGACGCAAGATCTCGGTCGATTCGGCCACCATGATGAACAAGGCGCTGGAGGTGATCGAGGCGCGCTACCTGTTTGGCGTGGCGCCGCCGCAGATCGAGGTGGTGATCCATCCGCAAAGCATCATCCACTCGATGGTGCAGTACCGCGACAGCTCGGTGGTGGCGCAACTGGGCACGCCCGATATGCGCACCCCCATTGCCTACGGCCTCAGCTGGCCCGAGCGCATGGCCTCGGGCGCCGCAACGCTGGACTGGCGGGCCCTGCCGGCCATGACCTTCGAGGCCCTGGACCAGCACGGCCATGCGCAGCGCTTTCCGGGGCTCCAGCTGGCCTGGCAGACCTTGCAGGGCGCGCCCGGCAGTTGCGCCGTGCTCAACGCCGCCAACGAGATCGCCGTCGAGGCCTTTCTGGCGCGCCGCATCCGCTTTGACCAGATCCACGCGGTCAACGACGGCACCCTGCAAACCCTGTCCTGGACCGCGCCGGCCGAGCTGGCCGACCTGCTGGCCCTGGACCAGTCGGCGCGGGCGGCGGCGCGAGCGCGCGTGGCGGCGCTGGCCCTGTGACACGCCCGCCAAAAAGGCCTTGCGGGGGGGTGACTTCCTGTATGATCTTGATGTAGGAAAAAGTCTGCAACATCGACGGGCCGAAGGCCTTTCGGTGACGCCTTCCGGATCAACCGCACATGACCACTCGCCAATCCCAAGCCTTGCTTCGCCCGCTCCTGACCGCACTGGTTCTGGGGGGGCTGATGTCCCTGCCGGCCTGGGCGGTGGATCCGTTCAAAGTGCGCGATATCCGCGTCGAAGGCCTCCAGCGGGTGGAAGCCGGCACGGTGTTTGCCACCCTGGGCCTGCAGGTGGGCGACACCTTCACCGACGACAAGGGCAGCGCCGCCATCCGCGCGCTGTTTGCGCTGGGCCTGTTCAAGGACGTGCGCCTGGAAACCCAGGGCGATGTGCTGGTGGTGGTGGTGCAAGAGCGTCCCAATATCGCCAAACTCGATTTCATTGGCCTCAAGGAATTTGACAAGGCGGTGGTGCTGCGCTCGCTGGCCGATGTGGGCTTGGCCGAGGGCCGACCGTTTGACAAATCGATTGCCGATCGGGCCGAGCAGGAACTCAAGCGCCAGTACATTGGCCGCAGCCTCTACGCCGCTCAAATCCAGATCACGGCCACGCCCATCGAGAACAACCGCGTGAACCTGAGCTTTACCGTCAGCGAAGGGGAGCCGGCGCGCATCCGCGACCTGCGGATCACGGGCAACAAGGCCTTCTCCGAGGCAGAGCTGACCGATCTGATGGCCCTGAACACCGGCAACTGGTTGAGCTGGTACACCAAGTCCGATCGTTATTCGCGCTCCAAGCTCAATGCCGACATCGAGGCCCTGCGTTCGTTTTACCTGTCGCAGGGGTTCATGGAGGTGCAGATCGAGTCGACCCAGGTCAGCATGTCGGCCGACCGGCAAGAGATCTCGATTGCCATTCAGATCAACGAGGGCGAGCGCTTCACGGTGTCTGGCGTTCGCCTCGAAGGCAATTACTTTGGCAAAGAAGCCGAGTTCCAGTCGCGGGTGTCGATTGCCGTGGCCAAGCCCTACAACGCCGAGACCGTGGGCCTGACGGTCAAGGATTTCACCGATCACTTTGGCCGCTTTGGTTACGCGTTTGCGCGCGTGGATGCGGTGCCTGTGGTGGATCGCCAGCGCCGCTTGGTCGAGCTGGTGCTGCGGGCCGAGCCGGGCCGCCGCGCCTATGTGCGCCGCATGGCCATCGAGGGCAACACCAAGACCCGCGACGAGGTGATTCGCCGCGAGTTCCGTCAATTCGAGGCCGCCTGGTACGACGGCGACAAGATCCGCCTGTCGCGCGACCGCATCGACCGCCTGGGCTATTTCACCGATGTGCAGGTCCAGACCCGTGATGTGCCAGGTGCGCCCGAACAGGTCGATCTGGTGTTCACCGTGGCGGAAAAACCCACGGGTGCGATCACGCTCGGCGCTGGGTTTTCGTCGGCCGACAAATTCTCGGTCAACTTTGGCATCCGGCAGGAAAACGCGTTTGGTTCGGGCAACTTCCTGGCCCTGGATGTCAACACCAGCAAGTACAACCGCAACATTGTGATCAGCTCGGTGGACCCTTACTTCACCGCCAGCGGCATCTCCCGCTCGCTCGATGTGTTCCAGCGGACCACCCGGCCCTATGCCCTCACGAACGACCTGACGGGTTACTCGATCATCAATTCTGGCTTGGGATTGCGTTTTGGCTTCCCGGTCACCGAGTTGGACACCATTTTTGTGGGCGCTCAAGCGGAACAAACCGAGCTGCGAGAAGCGTCTTCACTGAGCGGGCTGCAACTGCCCCAGATTTACAAGGATTACGCCAATCAATTTGGCTACATCAGCTCCGCGTTTCCGCTGACCCTGGGGTGGGCGCGTGATGGCCGAGACAGTGCCCTGGTGCCCACCAGCGGCCGCTACATGCGCGTCAATGCGGATGTGAGCATGGCCGGTGAGACGCGCTACGCCCGCACCAACATCCAGTTCCAGCAGTATTGGCCGCTTTCCCGCAAATGGACGCTGGCGTTCAACTCGGATCTGGGTTGGGGGCAGGGCCTTGAGGGCCGTCCGTACCCGCT
>JBEBDJ010000262.1:0-14368 GCA_041157045.1 Pseudomonadota bacterium | reverse complement strand
GGGCATTGTCTCGATTGGTGACCTGGTGCGCGCGATCATCGAGGATCAGCAATTTCAGATCGAGCAGTTGGAGTCGTATATCACCAGCGCTTGAGGCGCTCGTCGCTCGGGGGGCTGATTTCAGGTCGATGTGGGCTGCAGCAGGCCCCAGAGCGCCTCGGCCATGGCGCTCATGGGCGCCTTCTGCCGGTACAAACAGATCGTCAAGGGCAGTTGTTCGGCCAGCTCGCCGGCCAGGCACAGGCGGGCGCTGTCCAGCTCGGCCTGCACCAGCGATTGCGGCAGCCAGGCCAGGCCGCGGCCCTCCAGCGCCATGGCGCGCAGCAAGAAAGCATTGTGCGCGGTGAAGACCACCGACGGGGTGCAAGCGCGCCAGCGCTGCAGGGCCGGGTCCTGGCGCCGCGCCATGGCCCCGGCCAGGATGCGCCCCAGGGCCGAGGCCTCGCCATAGGCCAGCAAGGGCAGGGGCTGCGCGCTGTGCAGGCCATACAGCGGCCGGCCTTGCGCGTCGGGCGCGCAAACCGGCAGCAGTCGGTCCTCGCCCAGGCGCCGCATGGGGTAGTCCTGTGCGTCCAGGCGATTGGGCAGATCGGGGTGCCGGTAGCACAGCATGAACTGCACGCGGCGCTGGTGCATCAGGTCCTCGCAGCCGGCAAAGCTGTCGGACATGGTCTGCACCGGCCCAAGCCGCAGCCGCAACTCCAGTTGCGCCAGCCAGGTGGGGAAGAAGCTCAGCGACAGGGCATGCGTGCTGGCAAAGCGCAGGCTCGCGCTGTCCTGGTCGTGCGCCGCCTTGGCCTTGATGCGCGCGGCCTCCAGCGCCGCCAGCACCGACTGCACCTGCGGCAAAAAGGCTTGGCCCGCCGCCGTCAGCGCCACCGGGTGCGCGCTGCGGTCGATCAGGGGCACACCAGCCCAGTCCTCGAGCGCGCGGATGTGGCGGCTCAAAGCCGGTTGTGCGATGACCCGCGCATCGGCCGCGCGCGAGAAATTGCCGGTCTCGGCCAGCACGACAAAGTCGCGCAGCCAGTCCACGTCCAGCGGGTGTTGATCGGGATTCATCGCAATGGGGGAAGGGCGGCGATGCGGGGCCGGCGCCGCCAGGCGCGGCATGATTTCATGCGATTTTAGTATTGGATCGCGGCCCGGCAGGTGGGCATCATGCCCGCATCGACGTTTCATTTCAGCCTGTTGACCATGCCGCAAATCCAGAACTACCGGGGCATCATCCCCGCCATCGCCTGCCCCTTCACCCCCGATCACCAAATCGACGAGCCGGCCCTGCGCCGCCTGGCCGCCTGGCTGGCCTCGCACGAGGGCGTGGTGGCGGTGATGACCAATGGCCACACCGGCGAGGTCTTCTCGCTGACCCCGACCGAGCGCGCCCAGGTCACCCGCATCGTGGCCGATGAGTTGCGCGGCCGCATCCCGGTGATCTCGTCGATCGTGTGCGAGGGCCTGCGCGACGCGGCCGACCATGCGCGCGCGGCACGCGATGCCGGTGCGGTGGCGCTGGACGTGATGCCGCCGCACCACTGGCTGCGCTTTGGCTTCACCTCGGGCCATGCGCTGCAGTATTTCGACGCCATCCACCAGGCCGTGCCGGACCTGGACCTGGTGGCCCATGTCTACCCCGCCTGGACGCGCGCGTCCTACTCGACCGCGCTCATGGCCGAGCTGGCGCAGCTGCCCTATCTGCAGGCCTTCAAGGTTGGCCAGCGCGACATGAACAAATACGCGCGCGACATCCAGGCCATCCGCGAGGCCCATCCCCACAAGGCCATCCTGACCTGCCACGACGAGTACCTGCTGGCCTCGATGGTGCAGGGTGTGGACGGCGCGCTGGTGGGCTTTGCCACCTTCATTCCGCAACTGATCATCGATTTGTGGAACGCCGTCAAGGCCGGTGACCTGCACCGCGCCATGGCCATCCAGGCCGTGATCACGCCGCTCAAGGACGCGGTCTACGGCGGGGGCGAGCCCACCGGCGAGGCCCATGCCCGCATGAAGGGCGGCATGTACCTGGCGGGCGTGCTCGACGCGCACACCGTGCGCCCCCCCACCCATGCCCCGAACGACCACGAGATGCAGGTGCTGCGCGAGGCCGTCGCGCAAGCGGGCCTGCTGCGCCGCTGAAGCCTTTGTTTTGCCCATACCAACCGAGGAGACTTTCATGAAACGACGCATCCTGAGCCAGCTGCTGCTGGCCACCCTGGCCCTGAGCGCCGCCCCGCTGGCGCTGGCGCAGGCCTATCCCGCGCGCCCCGTCAAGGTCATCATTCCCTTCCCGCCGGGCGGCACGCTCGATGCGGTGGGCCGCATGCTGGCGCAGCGCCTGTCGGACCAGCTGGGCCAGCCCTTTGTGGTGGAAAACCGCGCGGGCGGCAACGGCACCATCGGCGCCGATGCGGTGGCCAAGGCCCCGGCCGACGGCTACACCTTGCTCTTCAACGCCTCGACCTTCACCACCGCGCCCATGACCATGAAGTCGGTGCCCTATTCGGTGGTGCGCGACTTCGCGCCGGTGGCCCTGGTGGCGCAGGCCCCGCTGTCGGTGGCCATCAACAAGAACCTGCCGATCACCGATGTGAAGTCGCTGATCGCCTACGCCAAGGCCAACCCGGGCAAGATGACCTTTGCGGTGGGCTCGATCGGTTCGGCCGGTCACCTCTCGACCGAGTTGCTCAAGCGCGCCGGCGACATCTCGTACACCGTGGTGCCCTACAAGGGCACGGCACCGGCCTTCCAGGACCTGATTGGGGGTCAGATCGATGGTTTCATCGACCCGATCCTGGGCTCGCTGCAGTTTCACAAAAACGGGTTGCTGCGCGTGGTGGCGGTGACCTCGGCCAAGCGCACGCCCAACCTGCCCGATGTGCCCACCGTGGGCGAGACCATTCCAGGCTACGAGTTCTACAGCTGGTACGGCCTGTGGGCCCCAGCGCGCACCGATCGCGCGGTGCTGCAGCGCCTGAACGCCGAGACCAACAAGGCCCTGTCCTCTGACATGAAGGACAAGCTGGTGCAACAGGGCCTGATTGTTTCCCCGGGTTCGATCGAGGATTTCGTCAAGTTCCAAACGCAGGACATGGCGCAGTCGCAGAAGATCATCACCGATGGCAATATCCGACTCGATTGACATGCGCCGCGTGGCCCTGGTCAGCGGGGCCAGTGCCGGCATCGGCCGGGCCGTGGCCGAGCACCTGCTGGACCACGGCTGGTCGGTGCTGGGCGTGGACCGCGCGGACGCCAGCCTGTCGCACCCCGCCTACCGGCATGCGGTGCTGGACCTGTGCGACGAGGCCGCGCTGCGCGCCTTGGCCACGCGCGAACCGGCCGATGCGCTGGTGCATGCCGCGGGCTTTATGCAGACCGCGCGCCTGGACGCGCTGTCGGTGGCCGACGGCGAGCGCATGTGGCGCCTGCATGTGCAGGCCGCAACCGTGCTCACACAGGCCTGGTTGCCGCATTTGTTGGCAGCGGCCAAGCGCGGGGCGGGCGGGCGGGTGGTCTACATCGGCAGCCGCGTCGCCCATGGCATGCCCGGTCGCGGCCAATATGCGGCCGTCAAGGCGGCGCTGGTGGCCATGGCCCGCAGCTGGGCCGCAGAGTGGGCCGCCCAAGGCCTGACCTTCAATGTGGTGGCGCCTGCGGCCACCGCCACCGCCATGCTGCACGACCCGGGCCGCGCCAGCAGCCCGCCACGCCTGCCGCCCATCGGCCGCCTCATCGAACCGCTGGAGGTGGCGGCCCTGGTGGCCTATTTGCTGGGGCCGCACGCCGGCGCCATCACCGGTCAGGAACTGACCCTCTGCGGCGGGGCCTCCCTGCCGGGATAAACGGTGGCGCCGCTCGGGCGGCCACCCCAAGAAAGACCTTGATGAAGATCGTCAACATTCTCGAATCCACGCGTCCGATCCGCTCGGACATTCGCAACGCCTACATCGATTTCTCGCGCATGACGCTCAGCCTGGTGGCCGTGGTCACCGACGTCATCCGCGACGGCCGGCCCGTGGTGGGCTACGGCTTTAACTCCAACGGCCGCTATGGCCAGGGCGGCCTGCTGCGCGAGCGCTTCATTCCGCGCGTGCTGGAAGCCGATCCGGCCAGCTTGCTCAACGACGCCGGCGACAACCTCGATCCGCACCGCATCTGGGCCTGCGCCATGCGCAATGAAAAACCGGGCGGTCATGGCGAGCGCTCGGTGGCGGTGGGCACGCTGGACATGGCGGTGTGGGACGCGGTGGCCAAGATTGCCCAGGTGCCGCTGTACCAGTACCTGGCCGACCACCATGGCAACGGCCAGGCCAACCCGCGTGTGTTTGTGTACGCCGCTGGCGGCTACTACTACCCGGGCAAGGACAACGCCCAGCTGCAAGGCGAGATGCAAAGCTATCTGGACCGCGGCTACAACGTGGTGAAGATGAAGATTGGCGGTGCCAGCCTGGCCGAGGACTGCGCGCGCATCGAGTCGGTGCTGCGCATTCTGGGCCCCGGCCAGCAATTGGCGGTGGACGCCAATGGCCGCTTTGACCTGGCCACCGCCGTGGCCTACGGCAAGGCCATGTCGCAATACCCGCTGTTCTGGTACGAGGAGGCCGGCGATCCGCTGGACTATGAATTGCAGGCCCGCCTGGGCGAGGTCTACGCCGGCTCCATGGCCACGGGCGAGAACCTGTTCTCGATGCAGGACGCGCGCAACCTGATCCGCCATGGCGGCATGCGCCCCGACCGCGACTGGCTGCAGTTTGACTGCGCGCTCAGCTACGGCCTGGTGGAGTACCTGCGCACGCTGGCGATGTTGCGCGAGCACGGCTGGTCGCCGCGGCGCTGCATCCCGCACGGCGGGCACCAGATGTCGCTGGCCATTGCGGCAGGCCTCGGCCTGGGCGGCAACGAGAGCTACCCCGATCTGTTCCAGCCCTACGGTGGTTTCCCCGACGGCGTGCGGGTGCAGGACGGGCATGTGGTGTTGCCACCGCTGCCGGGCATCGGCTTTGAGGGCAAGGCCGATCTGATCCGCGAGATGCGCGCGCTCGCCTGAGCGCACGCGGGCGCGCCGCTTACAGGCCCAGTGCGGCGCGCGCCGCGTCCTGCGCCAGCAGGGCGTGGTAGTCGGGGGCTTGCGCGATCACATGCGGGCCTTGCAACTCGTGCGCCGCATGGCTGGTGCACAGGGCCACCGCGCGCATGCCCGCGCGGCGCGCGGCCTCGATGCCAAAGGGCGCGTCTTCAAACACCACGCAGTGCTCGGGGGCCACGCCCAGGCGCTCGGCGGCGGTCAGAAAAATATCGGGCTCGGGCTTGCCGCGCAGGCCGTGACCGCCCACCACCGCGGGCGGGGTGAGCGCCAGGTGACGCATCGCAAACTCGATGTTGCTGGGGCCGGCCGCGGTGCCCACGCCCCAGGTCAGGCCGCGCGCCAGGATGTGCTGCAAGAAGGCGCCAAAGCCCGGCACCTCGCGGAACACCGGCGCAAACATCTCGCGGTACAGCGCCTCCTTGTGCTCGGCCAGCGCGTCGAGTTCGTCGGCCGACAGGGGGCGGTCGAGCACCAGCGGGATGCACTCGGTGATGGTGCGGCCGGTGGTGCGGCGCATCACCTCCTCGATGGGCATGTGAACGCCTTGCTGCTGGCAGAACAGCACCCAGCTTTTTTCATGAAACGGCATGGAGTCGATCATGGTGCCGTCCATGTCAAAAATGATGGCGCGCACCGGGGCATTGAGGCTCATGAACAGTCCAGATCAAGGGGTCGGTCAAAACGGTCACTATAGCCGCACCGACAGGCCAGACGGCTGCCCAGCTATACTCAAAACGAATGCCTGACCCGGCCCCAAGTTTCTGGACAACGCCATGACCCGACGCATTCCCCCGCTCAATCCCTTGCGTGTCTTCGAGGTGGTCGCGCGCACCGAGAACCTGACCGCGGCCGGCCGCCAGCTGCACATCACCCAGTCGGCGGTGAGCCGCCAGATCGGCGTGCTCGAGACCTATCTTGGCGTCGAGCTGTTTCGGCGCGAACGCCACGGCGTCACCCTCACGCGTGCGGGCCGCGCCTACGCCGAACAGGTGATCCCGGCCTTCGAGCAGATCGCCCAGGCGACCGAGCGCCTGGTCAAGGGCACGCACCAGGGCGCCTTGCGCGTGCGCACCTACACCACCTTTGCGGCCAAGTGGCTGATCCCGCGCCTGGGCGAATTCCGCGCCCTGCACCCGAGCATCGAGGTGCGCATCAGCAATGCCGTGCCGGAGGTGGACTTTGACCGCGACCCGGTGGACCTGGCCATCCAGTTTGGCGACGGCCAATGGCCCCGGGTGGAGGCCGACTGCTTGTTCCAGGACGAGATCGAGCCGGTGTGCGCGCCGCAATGGCTTGCGCAACATGCGCCCGATGCGCGCTACCCGCAGGCCTTGCTGCGCCAGCGCCTGCTGCTCTCGCACTACCGGCGCGACGACTGGCCCGACTGGCTCGCGCATGCGGGCCTGGCCGACGAAACCCGCGAGGCCGACACCATGAGTTTTGGCAGCACCTTTCTGGCCTGGCAGGGCGCGGTGGACGGCCTGGGCCTGGCCATGGGGCAGACGGCGCTGCTGACGCAGGAGTTGGCCAAGGGCAGCCTGGTGCGCCCCTTTGCGCAACCCCTGCGCCGCGCCCAGGGCTACTACCTGGTGCGACCGCGCCTGCAGCGTCCCTCGCGCAAGGTCACGCTGTTTCGCGATTGGCTGCTCGAGGCCAGCGCGCCGCTGCGCAACGCGGCCTGAATCGCCTCAGGCGCGCGCCCAGTCGCGCAGCGCCGCCGACACCGCCGCCGGGTCTTCCATGGTGACCATGTGCCCGGCATGGGCCACGCGCACCAGGCGCGCGCCGGGGCACAGCGCGGCCATGGCCACATGCTGCGCCGGCGGGCTCCAGCGGTCTTCCTCGCCGCACAGGATGAGGGTGGGCACGCGCACCCCGGCCAAGACCTCGGCGCTGTCGCGGCGGCCCAGCAGGGCGCGCTGCTGGGCGGCAAAGAGCTCGGGGGTGCGTCGCTCGATCATCTGCAGGATCTCCTCGAACAGCGGCTCGTGCCAACGGTTCTCGGGCACCATGCCGCGCGCCCACTCGGTGCCCATGGCGCGCATGCCGGCCTGCCGGGCCAGGTCCACCAGGCGCCAGCGGCCCGCGGCCTCCTGCTCGCCCGCCGCCCCGGGCGCCAGGCCGTGCACCCCGGTGTCCAGCAGCGCCAGACGCGCCACCCGCTCGGGCGCGCGCCGCACCACCTCCAGCGCCACGCGCCCGCCCATCGAGTGCCCCGCCAGGGCAAATGGCCCGGGCGGGGCCAGGGCCAGCACCCGCTCGGCCATTTGGCCCAGGTCGTCGAGCAGGCCGTAATCGACCACCTGCGGCGCCAGGCCCGCGTCCAGCGTGGGCAGCAAGGGGCGCCAGACGGTGTCGTCACACAGCAGGCCGGGGAGCAGCATCAGGGGCAGGGCAGCGGGCATGGGCAGGCTCTCTTGTATACAGAAACCAAGTCGGATACCGGGTTGATGCCGGATTTTGCACGTAAATTCATCGTGCTGTATACAATGCGCCCCCATGACCCCAGCGGCACCCCCCTTGTTGGCCGATGATCGCGGCGACGAAGAGAGCGGCTCGCAAGCCCTCAAGGTCCAGCTGCGCCTGCGCGAGATGATTCTGGCGGGCGAGCTGCCGGCCGGCACGCGCCTGACCGAGCTGGCCCTGGTGCAGCGCCTGGGGGCCTCGCGCACCCCCATCCGCACGGCCCTGATGCGGCTGGAGCAAGAGGGCTTGCTCACGCCCTGGCGCAGCGGTGGCTATGCGGTGCAGCAGTTTTCGGAAGACGATGTGGCCGATGCCATCGAGCTGCGCGGCAGCATCGAGGGGCTGGCGGCGCGCCACCTGGCCGAGCGCGGCGTGGACGAGGCCGCGCTGGTGCAGGCGCGGGCCTTGCTCGGGCCCATCGACGCGGTGTTGCGCCGCCGCGCCCTGGACGATGCGGCCTTTGGCCAGTATGTGCGGCACAACCACGCCTTCCACGCCTGGCTGCACGGCTGCGCGCGCAGCGCCTTCATGCGCCGCGAACTTGACCGGGTGATGCGCATGCCCTTTGCCTCGCCCTCGGCCTTTGTGCTGGTGCAGGCCAACAGCCCGCAGGCGCGCGACATGTTGATCGTGGCCCAGCACCAGCACTGGCAGGTGCTTGACGCCATTGCGCAGCGCGAGGGCCAGCGCGCCGAGGCCTTGCTGCGCGAGCACTCGCGCCTGGCCCAGCACAACCTGCGCGAGGCCTTGCGCGGGCAGCCCCATTTGCCCGGCGTGGGCCTGATCCATCCGCGGCCTGGCGCGGCCGCCCAGCCCGCCTAACGCCGCACCGTTTTCTCGTCAACCTCACCATTTCAATTCACAAGGAGACCCCCCATGAACCGACGCCATCTTCTGACCGCCTGCGCGGCCGCTGGCCTGCTGGCCAGCGCCAGCCTGGCCCAAGCGCAAGAGAAATTCCGCATTGGCCTGATCCTGCCGATGAGCGGTCCGTTTGCCTCGACCGGCAAGCAGATCGAGGCCGCCGCACGCCTGTACATGGCGCAGCATGGCGACACCGTGGGGGGTAAAAAGGTCGAGCTGATCGTCAAGGACGACACCAGCGCGCCCGATGTGACCAAGCGCATTGCGCAGGAGCTGGTGGTCAACGAGAAGGTGCAGGTGCTGGCCGGCTTTGGCCTGACCCCGCTGGCCCTGGCCACCGCGCCCATTGCCACGCAGTCCAAGACGCCGCTGGTGGTGATGGCTGCCGCCACCTCCAGCATCACCGAGGCCTCGCCCTTCATCATCCGCACCAGCTTCACCCTGCCGCAGGCGGCGGTGGCAATGGGCGACTGGGCGCCCAAGAACGGCATCAAGACCGCCGTCACCCTGGTCTCCGACTATGGCCCCGGCATCGACGCCGAGAAGTACTTCAAGGACCGCATGGAGTTCAACGGCGCCAAGATCCTCGACACCTTGCGTGTGCCGATGCGCAACCCCGACTTTGCGCCGTTTCTGCAAAAGGTTCGCGACCTCAAGCCCGATGCGGTCTATGTCTTTGTGCCCTCGGGCATTGGCGCGCCGCTGATGAAGCAGTTTGCCGAGCGCGGTCTGGACAAGGCCGGCATCCGCCTGATTGGCACCGGCGACATCACCGACGACGACATCCTCAACGGCATGGGCGAAGTGGCCCTGGGCGTGGTCACCTCGCACCACTACTCGGCCTCGCACAACTCGGCGCTGAACAAGAAATTTGTCGAGGCCTTCCAGAAGGCCAACGGTGGCCTGCGCCCCAACTTCATGGCCGTGGGCGGCTATGACGGCATGCGCGTGATCTACGAGGCGGCCAAGGCCACCAAGGGCGGCAGCGGCCAGGCCCTGCTGGACGCCATGAAGGGCCAGATCTTCGAGAGCCCGCGCGGCCCCATGTTCATCGACGCCCAGACCCGCGATGTGGTGCACAACATCTACATCCGCAAGGTCGAGAAGGTGGGCGGCCAGCTCTTCAACCAGGAGTTCGCCACCCTCAAGGACGTCAAGGACCCGGGCAAGACCAAGTAAGGCCATGCACCGACCGTCTCACCTTCAAGGCATCCCATGCTGACCCTGCTGTTTGATGGCATTGCCTACGGCATGCTGCTGTTCATCCTGGCGGTGGGGCTGTCGGTCACCATGGGCTTGATGAACTTCATCAACCTGGCCCATGGCGCGTTTGCCATGGCAGGGGGCTACCTGACGGTGCTGCTGATGCAGCGCGCCGACTGGCCCTTTCTGCTGTGCCTGCCGGTGGCCTTTGCGGCCACTGCGCTGCTGGGCGCCCTGGCCGAGCGCACGCTCTACCGCCCCATGTACCGCAAGCCGCACCTTGACCAGGTGCTGTTCTCCATTGGCCTGTGCTTCATGTCGGTGGCGGCGGTGGACTACGCCCTGGGCTCGCAGCAGCAGATCATGCAGCTGCCCGAGTGGCTGCGCGGTCGCACCGAGTGGTGGGACGGCGCGCTGGGCGTGGGCCACTACCGGCTCTTCATCATCGTGGTCTGCGCCATCCTGACGGTGGCGCTGCAAAGCGTGCTCAGCCGCACCCGCTTTGGCGCGCGCCTGCGCGCCAGCGTGGACGACCCGCGCGTGGCCGCGGGCCTGGGCATTCCGGTCAACCAGGTCTTTGCCATCACCTTTGCGGTGGGCTCGGGCTTGGCTGGGCTGGGCGGGGCGCTGGGGGCCGAGGTGCTGGGACTGGACCCGACCTTTCCGCTCAAGTTCATGGTGTATTTCCTGATCGTGGTGGCCGTGGGCGGCACCTCGTCGATCACCGGTCCGCTGCTGGCCGCCCTGCTGCTGGGTGTGGCCGATGTGGCGGGCAAGTACTACATGCCCAAGCTGGGCGCGTTCATTGTCTACAGCCTGATGATGGTGTTGCTGATCTGGCGCCCGCAAGGCCTGTTCACGCGCCAGGGAGGCCGCTCATGAGCCCGCGCGATCGTTTGCTGGCGGGCACCCGCTGGTCCTGGCCCCAGTTGCTGCTGTGGGCCCTGGTGCTGGCCTTGCCGGCCCTGCTGCCCGCGCATGCGCTGATCCTCAACGAGATCGCCATCGTGGCGCTGTTTGCGCTCTCGCTCGACCTGGTGCTGGGCTACACCGGCATCGTGTCGCTTGGGCACGCGGCCTTTCTGGGCTTTGGGGCCTACAGCGCGGCGCTGTTTGCCAAACACCTGCACCCGGATCCGCTGCTGGGCCTGCTGGTGGGCACGCTGGCGGCGACGCTGCTGGGCGCGCTGGCCTCGCTCACCATCTTGCGCGGCTCGGACCTCACGCGCCTGATGGTCACGCTGGGCCTGGCCCTGATCCTGATGGAGCTGGCCAACAAATTCACCGACCTGACCGGTGGCGCCGATGGCCTGCAAGGGGTGCTCATGGGGCCGCTGCTGGGTCGCTATGAGTTTGACCTGATGGGCCAGGTCGCCGCCTGGTACTCGCTGGCGGTGCTGAGCGTGGCCCTGGTGCTGGCGCGCCGCTGGGTGCAGTCGCCCTGGGGCGCCGGTTTGATGGCGGTGCGCGACAACCCCTTGCGTGCTGCGGCGATCGGCATTTCGGTGCCGCGCCAGCTCGCCAGCGTCTACACCGTGGGGGCGGCGCTGGCCGGTGCGGCCGGCAGCCTGCTGGCGCAGACCAGTGGCTTTGCCTCGCTCGATGTGTTTGCGCTGGAGCGCTCGGCCGACGCGGTGCTGATGATCGTCATCGGCGGCGCGGGCTGGCTCTGGGGCGGCGTCATTGGCGCGGTGGTCTTCAAAATTTTGCACGATGTGATCGCGGGCATCACCCCGCAGTACTGGACCTTCTGGATGGGCCTGTTCCTGGTGGTCTTGATGCTGGTGGGGCGCGACCGACTGAACGCGCCCTGGCAGCGCTGGCGCCGTCGCAAGGAGGGCGCCGCATGAGCACCGTTCTTCGTGCCCAGGGTCTGGTCAAGACCTTTGGCGGCATCACCGCCACCGACCATGTCGACCTGGCCTTGCCCGCGGGTGCCCGCCACGCCCTGATCGGGCCCAACGGCGCTGGCAAGACCACCCTCATCAACCTGCTCACGGGCGTGCTGCGCCCCACGGCCGGCCGCATCGAGCTGATGGGCCAGCCCATCGACACGCTGGCCCCGCACGAGCGCGTGCGCCGTGGCCTGGTGCGCACCTTCCAGATCAACCAGCTGTTTGCCAGCATGAGCCCCTTGCAGACCCTGGCCATGGTGGTCTCGCGCCAGCGCGGCCATGGCGCGCGCTGGTGGCGGCCACTTGGGCACGACGCATCGGTGATCGAGCGCTGCGAGGCGCTGCTCGAGCAGTTCCACCTGACCGCTGTCATGCACCAGCCCACGCGCGAGCTGGCCTATGGCAAACGGCGTTTGCTGGAGATGTGCATTGCGCTGGCCTGCGAGCCGCGCGTGCTGCTGCTCGACGAGCCGGTGGCGGGCGTGCCGGCAGGCGAGCGCGAGGAGCTGCTGCGCAGCGTCGCCGCGCTGCCCGCCGAGGTGAGCGTGCTGCTGATCGAGCACGACATGGACCTGGTGTTTGAATTTGCCGAGCGCATCACCGTGTTGGTCAACGGCGCGGTGCTGACCGAGGGCACGCCCGCGCAGATTGCGCAGGACCCGCAGGTGCGCGCGGTGTACCTGGGGCATGGCGAGGAGGCGGCCCATGGCTGAACTTTTGCAGGTGGCGCAACTCTCGGCCGGCTACGGCGAGGCGGTGGTGCTGCAGGACATTTCGCTCTCGCTGGACGAGGGCCAGACCCTGGCTTTGCTGGGGCGCAATGGCACCGGCAAGACCACCTTCATCGACACCCTGGTGGGTGCCACCCGTCTGCACGGGGGGCGCATTCTGATGGGCGGGCGCGAGATCCAGCGCCTGCCCTCGCATGAGCGTGCGGCCGCGGGCATTGGCTGGGTGCCACAGGAGCGCAATATTTTCAAGTCGCTCACGGTGCACGAGAACCTGAGCGCGGTGGCGCGCCCCGGTCCCTGGACCCCTGAGCGTGCCTACGCCCTGTTCCCGCGCCTGGCCGAGCGGCGCGGCAACCTGGGCCACCAGCTCTCGGGCGGCGAGCAGCAGATGTTGGCCGTGGCCCGCGCGCTGGTGCTCAACCCGCGCCTCTTGCTGCTGGACGAGCCGCTCGAAGGCCTGGCCCCGATCATCGTCGAGGAGTTGCTGCGCGCCATTGGTCGCATCACCCGTGACGAGGGCCTGTCGGCCATCATTGTGGAACAACACCCGCAAGCCATTCTGGCCATCAGCCACCAGGCGGTGGTGCTGGACCATGGCGAGGTGGTGTATCGGGGCGAGGCCGCGGCCCTGCGCGAGGCGCCCGAGCGCCTGGACGCGCTGCTGGGCGTGGCACGCCCACATCTCAAGGAGTGAAGACATGTTTCTGAAGAACACCTGGTACGTGGCCTGCGCCAGCAGCGAGCTGGGCGACAAGCCCCTGGGCCGCACCATTTGCAATGAAAAAATCGTGTTCTGGCGCGACGACCAGGGCGAGGTGTCGGCGCACGAGGATTTCTGCCCGCACCGTGGCGCGCCGCTGTCGCTGGGCCGGGTTTGCGGCAAGCACCTGATGTGCGGCTACCACGGCCTGGAGGTCGGCCGCGATGGCCGCACGGTCCACATGCCGGGGCAGCGCGTGCACAGCTT
The DNA here is from genome assembly GCA_041157045.1 of Pseudomonadota bacterium. Lineage (GTDB taxonomy): Bacteria > Pseudomonadota > Gammaproteobacteria > Burkholderiales > Burkholderiaceae_C > Limnohabitans_A. The sequence goes on along the minus strand of JBEBDJ010000262.1, from coordinate 1,159 downwards.
CCCGGCCACGCGCCGCTTTGCCACCATCGAGCGCTATGGCTTTGTCTGGGTCTGGCCTGGCATGTTTGAGCAGGCCGATCCGGCGCAGATGCCGGTCTTCGACTTCTTTGACAACCCCGAGTGGGCCTACGGCGGCGGGCTCTACCATGTGCAGGCCGACTACCGCCTGATGATCGACAACCTGATGGACCTGACGCACGAGACCTATGTGCACAGCACCAGCATCGGTCAGCCCGAGATCGACGAGACCCCCTGCAAGACGCAGATCGACGGGGACCGCATCATCACCAGCCGCTTCATGAACGACATCTCGGCGCCGCCCTTCTGGCGCATGGCCATGCGCGCACACGGCCTGCCCGATGACGCGCTGGTCGACCGCTGGCAGATCTGCCGCTTCACGCCGCCGAGCCACATCATGATCGACGTGGGCGTGGCGCTGGCCGGGCGCGGCGGTTTTGACGCGCCCAAGGCCGACAAGGTCTACAGCGTGGTGGTGGACTTCATCACCCCCGAGACCGAGACCAGCCATTGGTACCACTGGGGCATGGCGCGCAACTTCCAGCCGCAGGACGCGGCGCTGACCGACAGCATTCGGCAGGGCCAGGGCCGCATCTTTGGCGAGGACATGGAGATGCTGCAGCGCCAGCAGGCCAATCTGCTGCGCTGGCCCGAGCGCAAGCTGCTGATGCTCAACATCGACGCAGGCGGCGTGCAATCGCGCCGCGTGATCGACCGGCTGCTGGCGCAAGAGCGCGGCGAGGCGGTGTGAGACCGGTGCGCCCCGCGGTCGATGTCGACCGCTGCGACACCTGGAGCCCGTATCGCAAGGGCCTGTGCGATCAGTGCCACGCCTGGTGCTGCACCATGCCGGTCGAGGTGCGCCTGGCCGATCTGGTGCGCCTGGGCCTGGTCGACCCCTTTGAGGCCGAGCACGAGGCGCCGCGCCTGATCGCCCGGCGCCTGATCAAGGCTGGGCTGGTGCAGCAATACCACCACCGCAACGAGCGCTTTACCTTGCCGCGCCGCGCCAGTGGCGATTGTGTGTACCTGGACGCCCAGACCCGGCGCTGCACCGTCTACGCGCAGCGCCCCGACACCTGTCGCCTGCACCCGCAGGTGGGGCCCAAGCCGGGCCACTGCCCCTACGGCCCCCGGCAAG
>JBEBDJ010000261.1:0-9044 GCA_041157045.1 Pseudomonadota bacterium | reverse complement strand
TACGGCCTGCCCGGTCAGCCCGACCCAGCACGCGTGACCGCCTGCCTGCAGGCGGCCAATCTGTGGGCCCATGTGCAAAGCCTGCCCCTGGGCATCGAGCAGCCGGTGGGCCTCAACGGCAGCCTGCTCTCGGGCGGTCAGCGCCAGCGCCTGGCGATTGCCCGCGCGCTCTACCGCAATGCACCGATCTGGATCCTCGATGAGGCCACCTCGGCCCTGGACTCCGAGTCCGAGGCCCTGGTCCAACAAGCCATCGAGCAGCAGCGCCACGGCAAGACGGTGCTGTTGATTGCGCACCGCATGAGCACCGTGCGCATGGCCGATCAGATCTGTGTGTTGGCCGAAGGCCGGGTGATCGAGTCGGGCACGCACGACGCGCTGATGGCGCGCCAGGGCGCCTACGCCCAGCTCGTGCAGCGCCAGCAATAAGCCCGGCGCGCAGGCTCAGTCCTGCGCGCGCTTTTTGACCGATTTCTGCTTGGGTTTGACGCGCTTGAGCTGGCCGCCCGGGGTCAGGCGCTGGTTGCCCAGCACCCGCACCACGCGCACCTCGGGGCGTTGACCGCCGCGCTTGCTGTACTTGAGCACCTTGACCTCGCGCGGGCCGGGCATGCGGTCCTCGTCGGGCGTGCGCACCTTCTCGGGTTGCGGTCGCCAGAGCACCAGCAGCTTGCCGATGTGCTGGATCGGCGCGGCGTTGAGCTCGTCGGCCAGCTTCTGGTACATGGCCTCGCGCGCGCTGCGGTCGTCGCCCAGCACACGGATCTTGATGAGGCCGTGCGCATTGAGCGCGGCGTCGGCTTCCTTGATCACGGCGGGGGTCAGCCCATCGTTGCCAATCATGACAACGGGGTCGAGGTGGTGGGCGTCGGCGCGATGAACTTTGCGCTCGGCCACAGTCAATTGAATTTGGGGCATGCCCCGATTATCCCCGCAATGTCAAGCTGCGCCAGCCCCGGCCCCCAGCAGGTGGTCGGCACAGGCCGCCAGATCGGCAAAATCGCCGCCGGGCCCCACCTGCCAAGCCTGGGCAAGCCCTGCGGCCCGGCCGGCCTGCACATCGCTGGGCCGGTCGCCAATCATGATCGACGCGGCCAGATCCAGGCCCAGCTCGCGCGCAGCGCGCAGCAGCAGGCCCGGCTGTGGCTTGCGGCATTCGCAGCCGGGTGTGGCGCCCGGTGGTGCCGGCCGGTGTGGGCAGTGGTACACCCCGTCCACCCCGGCACCTGCTGCCTGCAGGGCCCGCTGCAGGCGCTCGCTCAGCGACTGGTAGGTGGCCTCGCTGAAGAGGCCACGGCCAATGCCCGACTGGTTGGTGACGATCACCAAGCGGTAGCCGGCCTGGCGCAGCCGCCGCATGGCGTCGACCGCACCGGGCAGCAGCACCAGGTCCTCCCAGCGACTCGGATAGCCGCTGTCGCGCACGATCACCCCGTCACGGTCCAGGAACACCGCCGGGCGTTGCAGGATTTTGTTGACCAGCGCGCTGGTCGCGCGGCCCGCCAGAAAGGGCAGGGCCAGGGCCTGCCCGCCCCAGCTGCGCACCAGGGCGGCCTCGGGCAGGCGGTCCATGTCGTAGTCGCCGCCCTTGACATAGACATCGGGGCGCAGCTGCGCCAGCAGGGGGCAGGGCGTGGGCGCGTCAAACCAGGTGACCAGCGACACCGAGGCCAGGGCGGCCACCACATGGGCGCGGTCCTCCAGCGGGTTGAGTGGGCGTTGCGGGCCCTTGCCCAGACCGCGCGCCGACGCATCGGTGTTGAGTGCCACCAGCAGCTGGGCGCCCAAGGCCGCGGCCTGCTCCAGGTACTGCACATGGCCGCGGTGCAACACATCAAACACCCCATTGGTCATGACCAGGGGGCGCGCGCCCTGGGCCAGGCGAGTGGCCAGTTCGGCGGGCGGGCAGAGCTTGTCGGCCAAGGCGCTCATGCCAGCAACTCCGACAGGCTCAGGGCCGAGGTGCCAAAGCGGGCCACCACCCGGCCAGCGGCGCGGTTGGCCCAGCGCATGGCGTCAACCAGCTCCATGCCGCTGGCCCACAGCACCGCCAGCGTGGCGAGCACCGTATCGCCTGCTCCGGTCACATCGGCCACCTCGCGCGCCTGCGCCGCATCGTGCACGACCTGCGCATCGTGCGTGAACAGCGTCATGCCCAGCTCCGACCGCGTCAGCAGCAGGGCCTGCAATTGCAGGGCATGGACCATGGCCAAGGCCTGCGCCTGCAACTGTGCCTCGCTGTGCCAGTCGCCGCTCTCGAGGGCAAATTCGGCGGTGTTGGGGGTGAGCACGCTGGCGCCGTGGTAGCGCTGGTAGTGTCGGCCCTTGGGGTCCACCAGCACCAGTTTGCCCGCCGCTCGCGCCAGCGCAATCAGCTGCGTCACCTCGCTCAAGGCGCCCTTGGCGTAGTCCGACAGCACCACCACATCGTGCGCGGCCAGCAGGCGCTGGTAGTGCCCCCGCATGGCCTGCAGACTGCTTGGGCCCGGGGCCTGCTCAAAGTCCAGGCGCAGCATTTGTTGGTGCCGACCGATCACCCGCAGCTTGACCAGGGTGGGCATCTGCGCGTCGACTTCCAGGTGCGTGCAGACGCCATCGTCTGCCAGCTGGGCCTGCAACTGTCGCCCGGCCTCGTCGTGGCCCACCACGCTCAGCAGCGTGACCTGGGCGCCCAGCTGGCGGGCATTGCGGGCCACATTGGCCGCGCCCCCGGGGCGGCACTCTTCGCGCGCCACCCGCACCACGGGCACGGGCGCTTCGGGCGAGATGCGCGAGACATCACCGTGCCAGTAGCGGTCGAGCATCACATCGCCCACCACCAGCACGCGGCAGGCCTGCACCCGCTCGGCCTGCGGCCTCATGCCACCAGCCCCAGGTTGCGCTCGATCTGCGCACACAGGTGGTGCCCGATCAGCAGGTGCGCTTCCTGGATGCGCGCGGTGTCGTGGCTGGGCACCACCAGCGCCACATCGCAAAGCGCGCGCAAGGCCCCGCCGTCGCGGCCCAGCAGCCCCAACACCGCCACGCCTTGCGCACGGGCCACCTGCGCCGCCAGCCGCACATTGGGCGATTGCCCCGAGGTCGAGAGCACGATCAGCAGATCGCCTGCCCGGCCCAGGGCCTGTACCTGGCGCGCAAAGACCGCGTCAAAGCCGTAATCGTTGCCAATGCAGGTGAGCGCCGAGGTGTCGGTGGTCAGTGCCAAGGCCGCCAGTGGCCGCCGCTCGCTGTGCAAACGGCCGGTCAGCTCGGCTGCCAGGTGCTGGCATTCGGCGGCCGAGCCGCCATTGCCGCACCACATCAGCTTGCCGCCGCGCTGCAGACAGTCGCTGGCCATGCTGGCCGCCAGCTGGACCTGCGCCTGCAGCGTCACCAGCGCCTGCGCCAGCGCGGCCAGGCGCTGGCAATCCGTTTCAAAGCCCGGATGGGTGTTCATGGTTCCTCCCTGACGGGTCTTCTTGGCGACCCTTTGATGAACAGAGAGATGCATTATGAACCCATAAACACACAAAAAAATCGTGTAGTACCACTTCATGCAAGGGCGCGGCCACCCGGTGCGCCGGCGCATGGGCGGGCGGGGGTCGTATGATGCGCGTTTACGTCGCCGGTGCCCATGAAAGTCAAAACCAAAAGCAAGAAGGTCAACAAGTCGTGGCTCAATGACCACGTCAACGACCCCTACGTCAAGCTCGCGCAAAAAGAGGGCTACCGCGCGCGTGCGGCCTACAAGCTCAAGGAAATCGACGAGACCCTGCACCTGATCCGGCCCGGCCAGCGCATCGTGGATCTGGGCAGCGCGCCGGGGGCCTGGAGCCAGTACCTGCGCCGGCGTCTCTCGCCCGAGGGCGCGGCGGTGGGCGAACTCAACGGCACCATCGTGGCGCTGGACCTCTTGCCCATGACCCCCGTCGAGGGGGTGCATTTTCTGCAAGGCGATTTCCGCGACGACGCCGTTCTGGCCAAGCTGCAGGAGGCCGTGGGGGGACAGCCGCTGGATGTGGTGGTCTCGGACATGGCGCCCAATCTCTCGGGCATCGAATCGGCCGATGCGGCGCGCATCAGCCACCTGGTGGAGCTGGCGGTGGATTTTTCTGTCCGCCACCTGCGCCCCGAAGGCGCCCTGGTGGTCAAGGTCTTTCACGGCAGCGGCTACAGCCAGCTGGTCAAGCTCTTCAAGGACACCTTCCGCGTGGTCAAGCCCATCAAGCCCAAGGCCTCGCGCGACAAGTCCTCCGAGACCTTTTTGGTGGGCATCGGCCCCAAGGTGCCGCCGGCCCCGGCGCCCTGAAGGCCATGCCCCAAAACCCCCCGGCAACCCGGCCAACACAGGGTTTTGCTGGGGTCTGTTGTCAAGAGGCCTAGAATAGGGCTCTGAACGTTAGCGACTGGAGCCCCCGTTGAACAACCCCTGGTTTTCAAAAATTGCTGTCTGGATGGTGATCGCCATGGTGCTGTTCACCGTGTTCAAGCAGTTCGACACCCGTGGGACCGCGGGCGCCGGCTACATGGGCTACTCCGAGTTCCTCGAAGAAGTCCGCAACAACCGCATCAAGAGCGCGACCATCCAGGAAGGGCAGGGCGGCACCGAAATCGTGGCCACCACCACCGATGACCGCCGTGTGCGCACCACCGCCACCTACCTCGACCGCGGCCTGGTCGGCGACCTGATCAGCAACGGCGTCAAATTTGACGTCAAGCCGCGCGAGGAAGGCTCCCTCATCATGACCTTGTTGGTCAGCTGGGGGCCGATGCTGCTGCTCATTGGTGTCTGGGTCTACTTCATGCGTCAGATGCAGGGCGGGGGCAAGGGCGGCGCCTTCAGCTTTGGCAAGAGCAAGGCGCGCATGCTCGACGAGAACAACAACACCGTCACCTTTGCCGACGTCGCCGGCTGCGACGAGGCCAAGGAAGAGGTCAAGGAAGTGGTGGACTTCCTCAAGGACCCGCAAAAATTCCAGAAGCTCGGCGGCCGCATTCCGCGCGGTCTCTTGCTGGTCGGCCCGCCTGGCACTGGCAAAACCTTGTTGGCCAAGGGCATCGCCGGCGAAGCCAAGGTGCCGTTCTTCAGCATCTCGGGTTCGGACTTTGTCGAAATGTTTGTCGGCGTGGGCGCGGCCCGCGTGCGCGACATGTTCGAGAACGCCAAGAAAAACGCCCCCTGCATCATCTTCATCGATGAAATCGACGCGGTCGGTCGCCAGCGTGGCGCAGGCCTGGGCGGCGGCAACGACGAGCGCGAGCAGACCCTCAACCAGATGCTGGTCGAGATGGACGGCTTCGAGACCAATCTGGGCGTGATCGTGGTGGCCGCCACCAACCGCCCCGACATCCTGGACGCGGCCCTGCTGCGCCCGGGGCGTTTTGACCGCCAGGTCTATGTGACCCTGCCCGACATCCGGGGCCGCGAGCAAATCCTGAATGTGCACATGCGCAAGGTGCCGATTGGCCAGGATGTGAGCCCCTCGGTGATCGCACGTGGCACGCCGGGCATGAGCGGCGCCGATCTGGCCAACCTCTGCAACGAGGCCGCCCTGATGGCCGCGCGCCGCAATGCCCGCGTGGTCGAGATGCAGGACTTTGAAAAGGCCAAGGACAAGATCCTGATGGGCCCCGAGCGCAAGAGCATGGTCATGCCCGAGGAAGAGCGGCGCAACACCGCTTACCACGAGGCCGGCCACGCCCTGATCGGCAAGCTGCTGCCCAAATGCGATCCGGTGCACAAGGTCACCATCATCCCGCGCGGCCGAGCGCTGGGCGTGACGATGAGCCTGCCCGAAAAAGACCGCTACAGCTACGACCGCGAGTACATGCTCAACCAGATCAGCATGCTGTTTGGTGGCCGGATTGCCGAAGAGGTCTTCATGAACCAGATGACCACCGGCGCCTCCAACGACTTCGAGCGCGCCACGCAAATCGCGCGCGACATGGTCATGCGCTACGGCATGTCCGAGGCCCTGGGCCCCATGGTCTATGCCGAGAACGAGGGCGAGGTCTTTCTGGGCCGCTCGGTCACCAAGACCACCCACATGTCCGAGCAGACCATGCAGAAGGTGGACGCCGAGGTTCGCCGCATCATCGACGGCCAGTACACGCTGGCCCGCAACCTGATCGAGGAGCACGCCGACAAGATGCATGCCATGGCCAAGGCCCTGCTCGAATGGGAAACCATCGAAATGGAGCAGCTCGACGACATCATGGCCGGTCGCGAGCCGCATCCGCCCAAGGGCTGGACGCCCCGCACCCCCCCCTCGGGTGGCGGCAGTGGCAGCGGCGGCGCTGCGGTGGGCTCGCAGCCCAGTCCCAGCGCGGCCTGAGCGCCACGTCAGACCCGCACAGGGGCCTCTTGGGGCCCCTGTGCCATTTCCACAGCGCCCCCATGTCCCCTGTCTGGCAGACCCGCCGCTTTGTCCTGAACCTGCAGCGCCCGCAGGTGATGGGCATCGTCAACGCCACCCCCGACTCGTTCTCGGACGGGGGGCGTTTTCTCGATCCCCGCGCGGCGCTGGCGCAGGCGCAGCGCCTGCTGGACGATGGTGCCGACTTGCTCGATATCGGCGCCGAATCCACCCGCCCGGGCGCGGCCGCCGTCACGCCCGAGGCAGAGTGGGCGCGCCTGGCCCCCGTGCTTGAGGAACTGGTGCGCTGGCAGGTGCCGCTGTCGGTGGATACCCGCCACGCCCTGGTGATGCGCCGCGCGCTGGCGATGGGCGTGGACATCATCAACGATGTGCAGGCCTTGCAAGGCGAGGGCGCGCTGGCGGCCGTGGCCGAACACCCGGGTTGCGGCGTGTGCCTCATGCACATGCACCGCGAGCCGGGCCAGATGCAGCAGCAGCCCCTGCAAGGCGACGCGGTCCCGCAGGTGGTGCAGGCGCTGGCGCAGGCCGCCCAGGCCGTGCGGGCCGCTGGCGTGGCGCCGTCGTGCGTGGTGCTGGACCCGGGCATCGGCTTTGGCAAGACCCCCGAACAGAACCTGGCCCTGCTGGCCCACACCGATGCGTTGCTGGCCCTGGGCTACCCGGTGCTGGCCGGCTGGTCGCGCAAGTCCACCCTGGGCGTGGTGGCGGGCGCGCCCGGGCAACCCCTGCCGGTGGCCGAGCGCCTGAGCGCCAGCCTCGCCGCCGCCCTGCTGAGCGTCGAGCGCGGCGCCCGCATCGTGCGCGTGCACGATGTGCGCGAGACGGTGCAGGTGTTGCGCGTGTGGCAGGCCGAGCGTTCGCTTCGTTCTAGAATCTAGAGATTCTCGATCACCCGCACGCACAGACGCCCATGAGCAGAACTTACTTTGGCACCGACGGCATCCGTGGCACCGTGGGCCAGCCCCCCATCACCCCGGACTTTGTCCTGCGCCTGGCGCATGCGGTGGGGCAGGTGCTCAAGCGCACCCATGCCCATCCCAAGGTGCTGATTGGCAAGGACACCCGCATCTCGGGCTATATGCTGGAGTCGGCGCTGGAGTCGGGCTTCAATTCCGCTGGCGTTGACGTGGTGTTGCTGGGGCCTGTGCCCACCCCGGCCGTGGCCTACCTCACGCGGGCGCAGCGCGCCCAGCTGGGCGTGGTCATCAGCGCCAGCCACAACCCCTTTGCCGACAACGGCATCAAGTTTTTCAGCGCCCAGGGCAGCAAGCTGCCCGACGCCTGGGAAATCGAGGTCGAGGCCCTGCTCACGCAAAGCCCGCAGTGGGTCGATTCGGCCTCGCTCGGCAAGGCCCGGCGCATGGACGACGCGGCCGGCCGCTACATCGAGTTTTGCAAGAGCACCTTCGACAGCGAGCTGAGCCTCTCGGGCCTGAAGCTGGTGGTGGATGCGGCCCATGGTGCGGCCTACCAGATCGCGCCCAAGGTGTTCCATGAATTGGGCGCCGACGTGGTGGCCATTGGCTGCGCCCCCGACGGCCTGAACATCAACCAGGGCGTGGGCGCCACCCACCCCGAGGCGCTCATCGACGCGGTGCGCCAGCACAAGGCCGACCTGGGCATTGCGCTGGACGGCGACGCCGACCGCCTGCAGCTGGTGGCCGCCGATGGTCGCCTCTTCAATGGCGACGAGCTGCTCTATTTGCTGGCCACCGAGCGCCAGGCCCGCGGCCAGGCCGTGCCTGGTGTGGTGGGCACGCTGATGACGAACATGGCCATCGAGCTGGCGCTGCGCGAGCGCGGCATCGAGCTGGTGCGTGCCAAGGTGGGCGACCGCTATGTGCTGGAGCAGTTGCAGGCGCGCGGCTGGCTGCTGGGGGGCGAGAGCTCGGGCCACCTGCTGGTTCTCGACAAGCACACCACGGGCGACGGCCTGGTCAGTGCCTTGGCGGTGCTGCAAGCCTGCGTGGCCCAGGGCCGCAGCCTGGCGCAGTTGCTGGCAGGCGTGACCCTGTTTCCGCAGACCATGGTCAATGTGCGCATGGCCCCAGGCACCGACTGGGCCGGCCATGCGCCGCTGCAGGCCGCCATCGCCGAGGCCGAGCAGGCGCTGGCTGGGCAGGGTCGGGTGCTGATTCGCGCCAGCGGCACCGAGCCGCTGCTGCGGGTGATGGTGGAGGCGCGCGATGCGGCGCAAGCCCAGGCCCTGGCGCAGGCCCTGGCGGCCCAGGTGCCCACCCGCTAAGGGCGCGGCCCGGCCTCAGTAGGTCAGGCGCTCGGGCCGGATCTCCTGCAGGATGGTCGTGGCGATTTCCTCGATCGATTTGGTGGTGGTCGAGAGCCAGCGGATGCTGCTGCGCCGCATCATGGCCTCGGCCTCGCTCACCTCCATGCGGCAGTTCTCGAGGCTCGCATAGCGCGAGTTGGGGCGCCGCTCGGTGCGGATCTCCGACAGGCGCTCGGGCGCAATCGTCAGGCCAAACAGCTTTTTGCGAAAAGGCATCAGCGCGGGAGGCAGCTGGTGGCGTTCGAAGTCCTCGGGGATGAGCGGGTAGTTGGCCGCCTTCAGGCCGTGTTGCATGGCCAGGTACAGGCTGGTGGGCGTTTTGCCGCTGCGGCTGACCCCCACCAGGATCACGTCGGCCGCCTCCAGGTCCCGGTGCGACTGCCCGTCGTCGTGCGCCA
>JBEBDJ010000260.1:0-7908 GCA_041157045.1 Pseudomonadota bacterium | reverse complement strand
GTCCATCCGTTTTGCACAAGAGGCGGCCACGCACCTTGAAGGCTGGGCATGATGCAGCGGGGGGACCTGGTGACGGTCTCGCTGCAAGGCGACCATGGCAAGCCACGCCCCGCGTTGATTGATCAGCATCGTTGGGGGTGGGGCCTTCCCCCTGCCTTTGCTACACTAGGGCCCATCATGACCGTCTTCACCCTCCCAACCGCCGCATCTTGCCGGCCGGACCTGTCGCAGCGCGCAGGCCGGGGAGCCTGGCCCTGGCGTCAGCCAGCCTGATCGATCCCACCCCCATCAGGGCCCGTGCGCGGGCCGCCCAGGCGGGTTTGCGACTTGCGCGGACCCGAGGTTGACAGAACATCACGTGTGCGCTGGAGGGCGCCTCCCCATGATCACCGAACTTGAATTCAAAAGCCTGGCCGGCCAGGGCTACAACCGCATCCCCCTGATGCTCGAAGCCTTTGCCGACCTGGAAACCCCCTTGTCGCTCTACCTCAAGCTGGCGCACAGCAAGGACAACGGCCGGCACAGCTTTTTGCTGGAGTCGGTGGTGGGGGGCGAGCGCTTTGGCCGCTACAGCTTCATCGGCCTGCCCGCCCGCACGCTGGTGCGCGCCAGCGGCTTTGGCGATCAGGCCCGCACCGAGGTGGTGTGCGATGGCCAGGTCATCGAGCAATCCAGCGGCAATCCGCTCGATTTCATTGCCCAATACCAGCGCCGCTTCAAGGTTGCGCTGCGTCCCGGTCTGCCGCGCTTTTGCGGGGGCCTGGCCGGCTACTTTGGCTACGACGCGGTCCGCTACATCGAGAAAAAACTCGAGGCCAGCTGCCCGCCCGACACCCTGGGCACGCCCGACATCCTGCTGCTGCAGTGCGAAGAGCTGGCCGTCATTGACAACCTCTCGGGCAAGCTTTACCTGATCGTCTATGCCGATCCCGCCCGCCCCGAGGCCTATGCCCATGCCAAGCGGCGCCTGCGCGAGCTCAAGGATTTGCTGCGCTACTCGGTGAGTGCGCCGCAGGTGCGACCAAGCGCCTCGTATCCGTCCGAGCGCGGTTTTGCCAAGGCCGATTTCCTGCACGCCGTCGACCGCGCCAAGGACCTGATTGCCGCCGGTGACTTCATGCAGGTGCAGGTGGGCCAGCGCATCAGCAAACGCTACACCGAGAGCCCGCTCTCGCTGTACCGCGCGCTGCGCTCGCTCAATCCCAGCCCCTACATGTACTTCTACAACTTTGGCGACTTCCATGTGGTGGGGGCCTCGCCCGAGATCCTGGTGCGCCAGGAGCAAACGCCCGAAGGCCAGAAGGTCATCATCCGCCCGCTGGCCGGCACCCGCCCGCGCGGCGCCACGCCCGACCTGGACAAGGCGATCGAGCAAGAGCTGCTGGCCGATCCCAAAGAGCGCGCCGAGCATGTGATGCTGATCGATCTGGCGCGCAACGACATCGGCCGCATTGCGCAGATCGGCAGCGTGAAGGTCTCGGAGGCCTTTGTGGTCGAGCGCTACAGCCACGTCATGCACATCGTCAGCCATGTCGAAGGCCTGCTGCGCGAGGGCATGGACAACATGGACGTGCTCAAGGCCACCTTCCCCGCCGGCACGCTGACCGGTGCGCCCAAGGTTCACGCCATGGAGCTCATTGACCAGCTCGAGCCGGTCAAGCGCGGCATCTACGGCGGCGCCTGCGGCTACCTGAGTTTTGCCGGCGACATGGACGTGGCCATTGCCATCCGCACCGCCATCATCAAGGACCAGACCCTGCATGTGCAGGCGGCCGCCGGTGTGGTGGCCGATTCGGTGCCCGAGATGGAGTGGCGCGAGACCGAGCACAAGGCACGCGCCCTGCTGCGCGCCAGCGAGCTGGTTGAGGAAGGACTGGAGTAAGCCATGACCGCACCGATCCAACTCCTGATGGTGGACAACTACGACTCGTTCACCTACAACATCGTGCAGTACTTTGGCGAGCTGGGCGCCGAGGTCACCGTGGTCCGCAACGACGAGGTGGGCATCGAGGACCTGCAGGCACGCCTGGACGCGGGCCGCATGGACCGCCTGGTCATCTCGCCCGGTCCCTGCTCACCGGCCGAGGCGGGCATTTCGGTGGCGGCCATCCGCCACTTTGCCGGGCGCCTGCCCATTCTGGGCGTGTGCCTGGGCCACCAGAGCATTGGCGCGGCCTTTGGCGGGCGCATCGTGCGCGCGCAAACGCTCATGCACGGCAAGACCAGCCGCATCACCACCACCGGCGAGGGTGTGTTCGCGCGCCTGCCCGAGCAGTTCACCGTCAACCGCTACCACTCGCTGGCCATCGAGCGCGCCACCTGCCCGCCCGAGCTGCGCATCACCGCCTGGACCGACGATGGGGAGATCATGGGCATCGCGCACCGCGAGCTGCCCATCCAGGGCGTGCAGTTTCACCCCGAGAGCATCCTCACCGAGCATGGCCACGCCATGCTGAAAAACTTTCTGGAGGCCGCATGAACCTCGTCGACCTGCGCAGCGATACCGTGACCCGGCCCACCGCGGCCATGCGTGCGGCCATGATGGCCGCGCCGCTGGGCGACGATGTGTTCGGCGACGACCCCAGCGTCAACGCCCTGCAGGCGCGCATTGCCGAGTTGACCGGCAAGGAAGCGGCACTGTTCATGAGCTCGGGCACGCAAAGCAATCTGTGCGGCATCCTGGCGCATTGCGGCCGGGGCGACGAGTACATCGTCGGACAGCTGGCCCACACCTACCGCTACGAAGGCGGCGGCGCAGCGGTGCTGGGCAGCGTGCAGCCGCAGCCGCTGCTGCAGGACGCACAGGGCCGCATGGCCCTGGCCGATATCGAGGCCGCCATCAAGCCCGACGACCCGCACTTTGCGCGCACCCGCCTGCTGTGCCTGGAGAACACCTGGAATGGGCATGTGATGCCCGACGCGTACCTGGCAGAGGCCACCGCCTTGGCGCGCGCGCACGGCCTGGCCACCCACCTGGACGGCGCGCGGGTGTTCAACGCCGCCGTGGCCTCGGCCCGCCCGGGGCAGTCGGCGCTGGCGCGCCTGCGCGAGTTGGCCGATCAGGTGGACAGCCTGTCGGTGTGTTTCAGCAAAGGCCTGGGCGCGCCGGTGGGCTCGGCCCTGTGCGGCTCGCACGAGCTGATCGCGCGCGCGCGCCGCATCCGCAAGATGGTGGGCGGCGGTCTGCGCCAGGCCGGCCTGCTGGCGGCGGCGGCCCAGCATGCGCTCGATCACCATGTCGATCGCCTGGCCCAGGACCATGCGCTGGCGCAGCGCATGGCCGAAGGCCTGCGCGGGGTGCCCGGCATCAGCGTGCGCTCGGCGCAAACCAATATTGTGTTTGTCGATGTGGCCGACGGCCGTGGCCCGGCCTTGCTGGCCCATCTGCAGGCGCACGGGGTGCTGGCCACCGGTCTCATTGGCCTGCGCATGGTCACCCATCTGGATGTGGATGCGGCCGGCATTGACCACGCGATTGCGGTGGTGCGCGCCTTTGCGGCGCAGGACCCCGCTCAGCATGCGGGCGCCGCCGCGGTGTCTGCGGGCGGGCCATACGCCAGCCGCTGACCCGAAAGCCGACCATGCCCGATACCTCCCAATTGCTCGTCTTTGTGCTGGCGGGATGGTTGCTCAACCTCACGCCTGGCCCGGACGTGCTCTTGATTGTGCGCAGCGCGCTCTTGCACGGGGTGCGCGCGGGCATGGCAGCGGCCCTGGGCATTGTCAGCGGCTGCTTTGTGCATGTGCTGGCGGCGGGACTGGGCGTGGGCGCCTTGCTGGCCGCATCGCAGACGGCCTTCACGCTGCTCAAGTGGGCCGGCGCGGCCTACCTGGTGTGGATGGGCCTGCGCATGCTGCGCGCGCCGGCTTCGGCGCTGGCGGTGGGCGACCTGACCCGCGGCGCCGCGGTGCCCTTGGCGCGCATGTATCGCCAGGGCTTTCTGACCAATGTGCTCAACCCCAAGGTGGCGCTGTTTTTTCTGGCCTTTGTGCCGCAGTTCATAGCGCCCGATGCCCAGCACCCCTTGGCGGCTTTCCTGCTGCTGGGCCTGCTCTTTAACCTCAACTCGCTGCCGATCAACCTGGGCTATGCCTGGCTGGCCGGCTGGGCCAGACGCCGCCTGGCGCTGGTGCAGCGCGCCATGCAGGTGATGGACCGGGCGGCAGGCCTGATGTTCATTGGCTTTGGCGTGCGCCTGGCGCTGGCCGAACCCCCCACACGCTGACCTTTGTTTGCGGAGACCTTCCATGCCCCACCGTTACCAGATCACCCCGAGCGAGGCGCTGCAGCGCACCATCGAGCACCGCGAGATATTTCATGACGAGATGCTGCACCTGATGCGCATGATCATGAACGGCGAGCTCTCGCCCGTCATGACCGCGGCCATCATCACCGGCTTGCGCGTGAAGAAGGAGACCATTGGCGAGATCACCGCCGCCGCGCAGGTGATGCGCGAGTTCTCCACCAAGGTGCAGGTGGCCGATGCGCGGCACCTGGTCGACATCGTGGGCACCGGCGGTGACGGCTCGCACACCTTCAACATCTCGACCTGCAGCATGTTTGTGGCCGCCGCGGCCGGGGCCAAGACCGCCAAGCACGGCGGGCGCAGTGTCAGCAGCAAGAGCGGCAGCGCCGATGTGATCGAACGCCTGGGGGCCAACATCAACCTGAGCCCCGAGCAGATTGCGCGCTGCATCGAGCAGACGGGCATTGGTTTCATGTTCGCCCCCAACCACCACCCGGCCATGAAGAACGTGGCCCCGGTGCGCAAAGAGTTGGGGGTGCGCACCATCTTCAACATCCTGGGTCCGCTCACCAACCCGGCCAGCGCCCCGAACATCCTGATGGGCGTGTTCCACCCCGATCTGGTGGGCATCCAGGTGCGCGCCCTGCAGCGCCTGGGCGCCGAACATGCGCTGGTGGTCTATGGCCGCGACGGCATGGACGAGGTCAGCCTGGGCGCGGCCACCCTGGTGGGCGAGTTGCGCGATGGCGAGATCACCGAATACGAAATCCACCCCGAGGACTTTGGCATGACCATGGCCAGCAACCGCGCCCTGCGCGTGGAGACGCCCGAGGAGTCCATGGCCAAATTGCACGGCGTGCTCGATGGCCAGCCCGGCGCTGCGCGCGACATCGTGCTGCTCAATGCCGGCGCGGCCTTGTACGCGGCCAATGTGAGCCCCAGCATTGCGCAAGGCATCGAGCGGGCCCGCGAGGCCATCGACAGCGGCGCGGCGCGTGAGCGCCTGGCGCGTTTTGTGGCCTTCACCCAAGGAGCCGGCGCATGAGCGACATCCTGCAAAAAATCGTCGAGGTCAAGCACCAGGAAGTGGCCGCCGGCCTGAAGAAAAAATCCCTGGCCGCCATGCGCGAGGATGCCGAGAGCCGCGTGCTCACGCGCGACTTCGAGGGCGCCTTGCGCCGCCGAATAGCCGCTGGCCAGGCGGCGGTGATTGCCGAGGTCAAGAAGGCGAGCCCCTCCAAGGGCGTGCTGCGCGAGGACTTCATTCCGGCCGACATTGCGCAAAGCTACGCCGAGCATGGCGCGGCCTGCCTGTCGGTGCTGACCGATCGCCAGTTTTTCCAGGGCAGCAACGACTACCTCAAGCAGGCCCGCGCCAGCTGCGACCTGCCGGTGCTGCGCAAGGACTTCATCGTCGACGCCTACCAGGTCTACGAGGCGCGCGCCATTGGCGCCGATGCCATCTTGCTGATCGCCGCCTGCCTGTCGGATGCGCAGATGGCCGAGCTCGAGGCGGTGGCCCGGCACCTGGGCATGGCGGTGCTGGTGGAGGTGCACGACCGCGCCGAGCTCGTGCGCGCCCTGGCACTCAAGACCGCGCTGCTGGGCATCAACAACCGCAATCTGCGCACCTTCGAGGTGAGCCTGCAGACCACGCTCGACATGCGCGCCGAGGTGGGCCCCGACAAACTGCTCATCACCGAAAGCGGCATCCTGCAGCGTGCCGATGTGCTGCGCATGCGCGAGGCCGGTGTGCATGCCTTCCTGGTGGGCGAGGCCTTCATGCGCGCGCCCGAGCCGGGCGAGGCCCTGGCCGCGCTCTTTCACTGACGCGGGGCGCGCTGTGGGCCGACCCAAGGGCAGCAAAAACAAACCCCGGGCCGCCGCGCCCGCCAGCCTGGACCTGTTTGACGCTCCCGCAGCCGCGCCCGCGCCGCAGCCGCCCGCCCATGTGCCGCGCCTGCAACGGGCCGATCCGGCCGACTGGCCGGTGCACCTCGCTTGGGATGCGCTGCTGGGGGCGTTCTGGGCGAGCGATGATGGCCAGGCCTTGCTGGCTCGGCTGCGCCAGCGTCTGGATGCCGGCGCCTGCATCTACCCGCCCCAGCCGCTGCGCGCCCTGGCGCACCTGGCGCCGCGCGATGTGCGGGTGCTGATCCTGGGACAGGACCCTTATCACGGGCCCGGACAGGCCGAGGGCCTGGCCTTCTCGGTGGCGCCAGGCGTGAAGCTGCCGCCCTCGCTGCGCAATCTGTTCAAGGAATGGCAGCGCGATCTGGGCGCCCCCATGCCGCTGAATGGCAGCCTGATGGCCTGGGCCGACCAAGGGGTGCTGCTGCTCAACACCAGCCTGACCGTCGAGGACGGCCAGGCCGCCAGCCATGCCCAGCTGGGCTGGCAGGTCTTGACCGACCGCATCGTGGCCGAGGTGGCGCGCCAGAGCCCGGCCTGCGCCTATTTGCTGTGGGGCGCGCACGCCCAGGGCAAGGCTGCGCTGATCGAGGCCCATGCGCGGGCCCATGCGAATGCGGCGCTGTTGCTGCAGGCCAATCACCCATCGCCCCTGTCGGCCCTGCGCGGGCCCACGCCCTTCATGGGCTGCGGCCACTTTGGCGCTGCCCAGGCCTGGCTGCAGTCGCGAGGCCAGCCCTGGACCTGGCCGCGCCTGGCCTAGGACGGCGGCCTGCCCGGGGGCGCCGAGCTTGAGCGCAGCGCCGCCAGCTTGGCCTGGGCGGCGCAGGCCTGAATGACCTCGCGCACCAGTTTTTTTTGCGCGGTGGGCAGCTGCAGAAACAGGTCAAAGGTTTCCCGCTCCAGGTAGTTCAGCGCCTTGTCGCGCCGCGCGGCCTCGTCCTGAATGCGCAAGCCCAATTTGCCAAAACGCAGTTCGTCGGGCGGCACGCGCAGCAGCTCGGCCAGCACCACCAGCTTGTCCTGCGCGGGAATGGCCTCGCCGCGCAGCCAGCGCGAGACCGCCTGAAACGTCACCGAACGGCCCCAGTAGCGACGGTTGAAAGCCTCCACCAGGACGCTGGGTCGCGGCGGCATGCCAGCGGCCTGCATGGCATGCCGCAAGCGCTGGGCAAATTCAAGCTTCTGTTGCATGGGCGACCACTTTGGCGGTGGCGGTCGTCAAACGTTAACCATTGGTTGCAAGATGGCGGCAATCATCCGTTGCAGCAATCGTTGAACATCAGTTTAGTAGTTTTGCTGGCATTGAAAACACCAAATTTGAAAAATCCTCCGATGACCCGATGACCCGATGACCCGATGACCCGATGACCCGATGACCCGATGACCCGATGGCCTGGCCTGGCCTGGCGCTGACAAGCAAGCGGCGCGTCGTTGCCGACAGATGCGGCGGCGCTGCCGTCATGCACCTGGTGACACAGGCTTGGGCGCTGGGGCAGAGGGCCGGTTCGCCTTGCGCCACCCCCCCCGGCCCGTCGCTCCTTGCCGCCCCGCGCGCAAGGAATTTGAAGATCTTCTGGCCAGGATTGCGCTGAACGCAAAAAGCATGGCATAATCTGGGGCTTGCTCCGGAGGGGTGCCCGAGTGGCTAAAGGGGGCAGACTGTAAATCTGTTGGCTTACGCCTACGCTGGTTCGAATCCAGCCTCCTCCACCAGCAAAACGTCCAGCGACAGCTGGGCAACATGAGC
>JBEBDJ010000259.1:0-4556 GCA_041157045.1 Pseudomonadota bacterium | reverse complement strand
CGCTGCATGTCGGCAATGTAGCGGCTCTTGCGTTCGTGAAACCCAATGAGCACCTGGCCCTTGCGCTGCACATGGCGCACCGACAGGCGCGCCCGGTGGCGGTAGCCCCAGGCCGGCCCTTCGATGGGGCGCAGGATTTGCTCGGCGCGCACCTTGCCCAGGTGCCAGAGGTTGTCCTCCAGCACCCGCTGCTTGATCGCCACCTGCGCCGAGGCATGCAGGTGCTGCATCTTGCAGCCGCCGCAGGCCCCCTGGTGCAGGCCGAAATGCTCACAGCCCGGGCGCACACGCAAGGCGCTGGGGTGCAGCACCTCGGTGGTGGTGGCCTGCGCCCATTTGGCTTTTTGGCGGCCCCAGCTCACGCGCACCAATTCGGTGGGCAAGGCCCCCTCCACAAACACCACCTTGCCATCGGGCCGGCGGGCAATGCCCTGGGCCTCCATGTCCAGCGCCGCGATGCGCAGCACGCCATCGGGCAGGGTTTCGTCGGGAAGCGGCGCCAAGGCCTGCGTCTCGTCCAGGCCGGGGGTCTCCAAATCGTCACTCATTCCAAGCATCCAGGTATTCGCGCCAGTGCGACTGGCCCGCCTGCTGGGACCATTGGTCCACCTGCGCGCGCACCATCGCGATCTCTTGCGTGTATTCGTCTTCGGTCAGGCCGCCGCGCATTTTTTGAAAGCGGCAGTAAACCAGGTAGGTGTTGAGCACATCCGTCTCGCAGTACTGGCGGATGGCATCGGTCTGCCCGGCCAGGTATTGCGGCCAGACCTGCGAGCCGTCCATGCCCAGCTTGCCCGGAAAGCCGCAGAGCTTGGCCAGGGCGTCAAGCGGCGCATTGGCCCGCCCGTTGTACTTGGCCAGCAGGTCCATCAGGTCCAGGTGGCGCATGTGGTAGCGCGAGATGTAGTTGTTCCACTTGAACTCGCGGTCGTCGTCGCCCAAGTCCCAGTACTTGTCGGCCACCACCCCGTGGATCAGGCCACGGTAATGCAGCACCGGCAAGTCAAAGCCGCTGCCGTTCCAGCTGACCAGCTGCGGCGAATGCTTCTCGATGATCTGGAAGAACTGCTGCACGATGCGGCCTTCGCTTTGGCCGTCGCGGTCCACCAGCGAGTGCACGCGCAGGCCCTCGGCATTGCGAAACACGCAGCTGATGGCCAGCACCCGCTGCAGGTGCAGGGGCATGAAGTCGCCCTGCCCGGCCTCGGCACGGCGCGCGCGCCAGTGCTCGACCACCTGGGCATCGTCCAGGCCTGGGGGCACCTCGGTGGTGCGGCGCAGGCCTTCGGCGTCGGGAATGCTCTCGATATCAAACACCAGCACGGGCCAGGCCATGGGGATCTCCTGTGGTCGCGCCAGGGCGCGGGGGGCTTAGCGAGCGGGCAGGAACTTGGCCGGATCCACCGGCCGCCCTTCGCGGCGGATTTCAAAATGCAGCTTGACGCGGTCGGCGTCGGTGCTGCCCATCTCGGCGATGGTCTGGCCGCGTCGAACCCGCTGGTCTTCTTGCACCAGCAGCTTCTGGTTGTGGGCATATGCACTCAAAAAGCTGTTGTTGTGCTTGATGATGATGAGCTGCCCATAACCGCGCAGGCCAGCGCCGGCGTAGACCACCTGCCCGTCGGCCGCCGCCAGCACCGGATCACCGGCCTGGCCCGCAATGTCCAGGCCTTTGTTGCGAACCTCGTCAAACGGGGTGATGACCGGACCGCGTGCCGGCCACGCGAAGTTGGGGGTGGCGGCCATGGCAGGGCTGGCAGGGGCGCTGCCAGCCGCATGGGTCGGGGCACTGGCGGGCGCACCAGCCGGCGGCGCAGCCGATGCAGCCGGTGCAGGGGCGACCGGCGCCGGTGACGAGGCCATCGCCGGCGTCGATGGGCCGCCCGGCGGGGTCACGGGTCGGGCGATCACGCCGTTGTCCTGTACCTGGGCATCGGGGGGGACCACCCGCAGAACCTGCCCCACCTCGATGAGGTTGGGGTTCTCGAGCTGGTTCCAGCGCGCCAGATCCCGCCAGGACTGGCCGTGATCGAGCCCGATGCGGATCAGGACATCGCCACGCTGGACCGTGTAATAGCCAGGCTTGCCGCGGTTTTCATAGCCGGGCAAGGTGCTGGGATCGACCACAGGACGCGGCGTGGAAGTGGACTGGGGGGCCGCGCTGTTGGCGGCGCTTTGTGGCGCCGCAGGGGCTGGCGTGGCAGGCGGGGCACTGACCTGCGCCGAGGCCACCGAGCGGGCCGGCGGCAAGGTGTGCACCAAGCTGCGCTCCTCCACCGGCGGCGGCAGCACCACCGTGCTGCCACAGGCGGCCAGCCAGGCGGTCAAGGACAAGACAAGCGGCGCACGCAAGCGGACAAGGGCGGGCATTGTGGCAATCGGTTGGTTCATTCAACACCCGATTTTAGAGGCACAAAGTGCACCGCCTCGAGCACTTGCTGCAGCGGGCCTTGTGGCGTTTTTTCAATCAGCACCAGGGCCTGGTGCCCCGCGGGCGTGACCGTGGGCGCAATCAGGCGTCCCCCCATGGCCAGTTGCTCGTACCAGGTGCTCGGCAGGTGGGCGCCCCCGGCGGCCGAGACAATGCCGGCGTACGGTGCGCCGCTGGGATAGCCCAACATGCCGTCGCCAAACATCAGGTGGACGTTGCGCAGGCGCAATGGTCGCAAGTTCTCGCGCGCCTTGTCATGCAGGCCGCGCAGGCGCTCGATGCTGTACACCTCTTGGGCCAGGTGCGACAACAAGGCCGACTGGTAGCCGCAGCCCGTGCCGATTTCCAGCACACGGCCCAGCGGCGCGGCGCGATCGCCCAGCAACAGGGCCAGCATGCGCGCCACCACACTGGGCTTGGAAATGGTCTGGCCCAGGCCGATGGGCAAGGCATTGTCGTCATAGGCCTGTCCCGCCAAGGCCGCGTCCACAAAGCGGTGACGCTCGACCAGGCCCAGGGCATGCAGCACGGCCGGATGGGCCACGCCTTGCTCGCGCAGGCGCTGGACCATGCGGGCCCGCACCGCCCCCGAATCCAGACCCAGCCCTTGCGGCGCCGGGGCGGCTTTCTGGACCTTGCGGGCCACCGTGCCCGGCAGATCGACGGTGCGGGCCACGGCAGGGGTCGGTCGAGGGCTGGGCGTGGGGGCGGCGCTGCGCAAGGGGCTGGGCGTGGGGCCGCGGGGCGCAGGGGCCCCCTGCCCTCCCGATCCAATGGGGCTGGCGGGTCGACGCGCCGCCGGGGTGGCCGGCTTGACCACCGACTGAAGCGGCAGGGGAAAGCCTGGGCGTTTGGTGCTCATGCGGCCTGCGAAAAACGCGCCATGCCCTGCGCCCAGTAGGACAGATGCTCGTGCTCGGTCAGATCGACCCGCAAGGGCGTCACGGCCACATGGCCCAGCGAAGTGGCGTGAAAATCGGTGCCCTCGCCCGCGTCCATGGCCGCGCCCGCTGCACCGATCCAGTACATGGTCTGGCCATGCGGGTTGAGCTGGGTGATCACCGGCTCGGCCGCGTGCCGGCGGCCCAGGCGGCAAATGCGGGGCGGCAGGATTTGCGAACGCGGCCGGTTGGGAATGTTCACATTGAGCAGCCAGGGGCGCTGGCCGCGTGGTGGCAAGCCCTGGCGAATCAGGTGGGCCACCATGTCCCGCGCCACAGCCGCCGCATCGTCCAGGTGCGACCAGCCTTTGTCCACCAGGGAAAAGGCCACGGCCGGCACGCCAAACAGATAGCCCTCCATGGCCGCGCCCACCGTGCCCGAATACAAGGTGTCATCCCCCATATTGGCCCCGTTGTTGATGCCCGACACAACCAGATCCGGCACCTGGGGCAGCAGACCGGTCAGGGCCACGTGCACACAGTCGGCCGGGGTCCCGTTGATGTAGCGAAAGCCGTTCTCGGCCTCGCTCACATAGAGCGGCGAATGCAGGGTCAGGGCATTGGACTTGGCGCTGTTGTTCTGCTCGGGCGCGATCACCGTCACGTCGGCAATCTCGCGCAGGGCCGCGTGCAGGGCCACAAGGCCTTCGGCCCGGTAACCGTCGTCGTTGGAGAGCAGAATGTTCATGGGATTCCTTTGACTGTTGATTGTAGGCTTGGGGGCGATGCGTCCGTGGCGTCACCGTCGGGACAAGCCCCACGGGCGCATGGCCTAAGATCGCCCGCCAACACCGCACAGCGCAGGGCTGGACGCCATGCCGCTGGCCGTTTCAACTGTCCTTTGGAGAACCGCATGCACGCCTGGCTTTGTGAAAACCCCGTGGGTGTTGACGCCCTGGTCTGGAAAGAACTGCCCACCCCCAGCCCCGGCCCCGGCCAGGTCCTGCTGGACATCGAGGCGGCCAGCCTGAATTTCCCCGACCTGCTGATTGTGCAGAACAAGTACCAGTTCAAGCCGCCCCTGCCCTTTGTGCCCGGCTCGGAATACGCTGGCGTGATCCGGGCCCTTGGCGAGGGGGTGACGCACCTGCAGGTGGGCCAGCGCGTGGCCTGCCTCTCGGGCACGGGCGGCTTTGCCACCCAGACCCTGGCCCCTGCGGCCTTGTGCCTGCCCCTGCCAGCGC
>JBEBDJ010000258.1:0-5839 GCA_041157045.1 Pseudomonadota bacterium | reverse complement strand
CTCTACAAGGTCTCGACCCGGCCAGCGGCGCGCATCGGTTCTGACGAGCTGTGGGACAAGGCCGAGCGGGCCCTGATGGACAGCCTGGAAGCGTCCAACTGCCCCTATGTCATCTCGCCCGGTGACGGCGCTTTCTACGGCCCCAAGATCGAGTACACCCTCAAGGATGCGTTGGGGCGCGAGTGGCAGTGCGGCACGATCCAGGTCGACTTCAACCTGTCGGAGCGCCTGGACGCCGAGTACGTGGCCGAAGACGGCAGCCGCCAGCGCCCGGTGATCCTGCACCGCGCCATCGTGGGCAGCCTCGAGCGCTTCATCGGCATCTTGATCGAACAGCACGCCGGGGCCTTGCCCTTGTGGCTGGCGCCGGTGCAGGTGGTGATCACCAACATCACCGACGCGCAGGCCGATTACTGTCGCGAAATCGCATCACAATTGCGCAAATCCATGCCAAATCAAGACCTTAGGGTCGAATTGGACCTGCGCAACGAGAAAATCACCTATAAAATACGCGAGCATGCGCTGCAAAAGCTGCCGTACATCCTGGTCGTGGGCGACAAGGAAATGGCCGCTGGGGCGGTGGCGGTGCGGGCCCGGGGCAACCAAGACCTGGGGTCCATGCCGCTGGCCGACTTCATCGAGCGCCTGCGTACCGGGTTGGCCCAACGCGCCTGAGCCGCATGGCTTGGCCCCGTTGCGCTGCCCATTTGTCTTGTCAAAGCCGGAAGGATTGAGTCATCGCTACCGAATTTCGTGATCGTCGCCAACGCGAGGAACGCAAGCACCGCCTGAACCGCGAAATCACCGCCCCGGAAATCCGGGTCTCTGGTCCCGAAAACGAGCCCCTGGGCATCATGACGCTGGCCGAAGCCCTGCGCATGGCTGGTGAGCTCGATGTGGACCTGGTGGAAATTGCCGCCACGGCCAGCCCTCCGGTTTGCCGCCTGATGGACTACGGCAAGTTCAAGTACCAGGAGCAAAAGCGTGCGGCCGAAGCCAAGGCCAAGCAAACGGTGATCGACATCAAGGAAGTCAAGTTCCGACCCGGCACCGACGACGGCGACTATCACATCAAGATGCGCAACATTCGGCGCTTCCTGGGCGATGGCGACAAGTGCAAGATCACGCTGCGTTTTCGCGGCCGCGAGATCACCCACCAGGAGTTGGGTCTGGCCTTGCTGCAGCGCATTCGCGACGACCTCGGGGACCTGATCGTGGTCGAGCAGTTCCCCAAGCTCGAAGGCCGGCAGATGATCATGATGATCGCGCCGGGCAAGAAAAAAGCGGTGGGCAAGCCCACCGACGTGGCCGGTCAGGCCGCGGCATAAGCGACAGCGCAGGGACCATGTTTGGCCGGTTCGCCGGCCCAACCCGGTGCTTTCAAAGCACCGGACACAAGTGGCTCGGGGCCAACAAGGCTGCAAGGAGTTTGCAGACGCCTCACGAGCACAAGACAGGAGCATCCAAATGCCCAAAATGAAGACCAAGAGCAGCGCGAAAAAGCGCTTCCGTGTTCGTCCCGGTGGGACCGTCAAGCGCGGTCAAGCCTTCAAACGTCACATCCTGACCAAGAAGACCACCAAGAACAAGCGTCACCTTCGTGGCGCAGTGGCTGTCCATGAGACCAATATGGGTCATATGGCGCAGATGCTGCCCTCGGCTGGCCTGTAAACAAGACGAACAAGGAGAAACAACATGCCTCGCGTCAAACGTGGTGTCACCGCCCGCGCACGTCACAAGAAAGTCCTGGCCCTCGCCAAAGGTTTCCGCGGTCGCCGCGGCAACGTCTTCCGCATCGCCAAACAGGCGGTGATGAAGGCAGGTCAGTATGCCTACCGTGACCGTCGCGCGAAAAAGCGCGTGTTCCGTCAGTTGTGGATTGCCCGTATCAACGCCGCTGCGCGTGAGTGCGGTCTGACCTACAGCCAGTTCGCCAATGGCCTGAAGAAGGCCGCCATTGAAATCGACCGCAAAGTGCTCGCCGACATCGCCGTGCACGACAAGGCCGCTTTTGCTGGCATCGTGGAACAAGTCAAGGCCCGTCTGGCTGCCGCTTGATCCGCTGGCAGGCCGCCGTGCAAACGGGGGCCTTGCTGACCGTCCAAGGGGTTGGGGCTTGTCTGGGCTTCAACCCCTTTTTTGTTTTCTTTTTTTTTCGCGCAACATGAACGATCTGGACCCGATGGTCGACGACGCGCGCCAGCAATTTGCCAAGGCGCAGAACCCGGCCGAGCTTGAAAACGCCAAGGCGGTGTTTCTTGGCAAATCCGGTCGCATCACCGAACTCATGAAGGGCATGGCCAGCCTGAGCGTGGACGAGAAAAAGCAGCAAGGCGCGCGCATCAACGCCGCCAAGCAGGCCATCGAGCAAGCGCTCACCGAACGCCGCCAGGCCCTGGCCGAAGCCCAGTTGCAGGCGCAGCTGCGGGCCCAGGCCCTGGATGTGACCCTGCCCGGACGCGACCGCCAAAGCGGCGGTCTGCACCCCGTCTCGCTGACGCTCGAGCGCATCGAGGCGATCTTTGGCTCCATGGGCTTTGCCGTGGCGCAAGGCCCCGAGATCGAAACCGACTGGTTCAATTTCACCGCGCTGAACACGCCCGAAGACCATCCGGCGCGCTCCATGCACGACACCTTTTACGTCGAAGGTGGCTACCTGCTGCGCACCCACACCAGCCCCATGCAGGTGCGCCATGCGGTGCAGCACGTCAAGCGCCACCAGGCCCGGCTGGACGCTGGCCAGGACATGCCCGAGATCCGCGTGATTGCGCCGGGCCGCACCTACCGCGTGGACAGCGACGCCACCCACTCGCCCATGTTCCACCAGTGCGAAGGCCTGTGGATTGGCGAGAACGTGAGCTTCAAGGACCTGAAGGTCGTGTTCACCGACTTCTGCCGCACCTTTTTTGAGCGCGACGATCTGGTCTTGCGTTTCCGGCCCAGCTTTTTCCCCTTCACCGAGCCCAGCGCCGAGATCGACATCCAGTTCGCCAGTGGGCCGCTGGCCGGTCGCTGGCTGGAAGTGGCCGGCTCGGGCCAGGTGCACCCGAACGTGGTGCGAAACATGGGGCTCGATCCCGAGCGCTACATCGGCTTTGCCTTTGGCATGGGCCCTGACCGCCTGACCATGCTGCGCTATGGCGTGAACGACTTGCGCCTGTTCTTTGACGGCGACATCCGCTTCCTGCGCCAATTCCAGTGATGTTTGTGAGCTGATCCATGCAATTTCCCGAATCCTGGTTGCGCAGCTTCTGCAACCCGAACCTGAGCACCGCCGCCCTGGCCGAGACCCTGACGATGGCCGGCCTGGAGGTCGAGGACCTGCGGCCTGTGGCGCCGCCCTTCACCCAGGTGGTGGTGGGCGCCATCCGCGCGGTGGCCCAGCACCCCAATGCCGATCGCCTGCGCGTGTGCCAGGTCGATGTGGGCCAGCCGGAGCTGCTGAACATTGTGTGCGGTGCGCCCAATGCCCGCGAGGGCATACGCGTGCCCTGCGCCCTGGTGGGTGCCGAACTGCCGCCCGGCGAAGACGGCAAGCCTTTTCGCATCAAACTGGGCAAGCTGCGTGGCGTGGAAAGCCAGGGCATGTTGTGCTCGGCGCGCGAGCTTGGCCTGTCGGACGACCATGGGGGCCTGCTGGAGCTGGCACAAGACGCCGCCGTGGGTCAGGACATCCGCGCCCATCTGCAGCTCGACGACACCTTGTTCACGCTCAAGCTCACGCCCAATCTGGCCCATTGCCTGAGCGTGTACGGCATCGCCCGCGAACTCTCGGCGCTGACCGGCGCGCCCCTGCAAACCCCGGCCATCCCGGCGGTGGCCCCCACCATGGGCGATGTGTTGCCGGTGCAGGTGCAGGCCAGCGACCTGTGCGGGCGCTTTAGCGGCCGCGTGCTGCGCCACGTCAACCCGCAAGCCGTGACCCCCGACTGGATGGTCGAGCGACTGGCGCGCTGCGGCCAGCGCAGCGTCAGCGCCCTGGTCGACATCTCGAACTATGTGATGTTCGAGTACGGCCGCCCCTCGCACATCTTTGACCTGGACAAGATCCATGGTGGCCTGCAGGTGCGCTGGGCGCGCAGCGGCGAGACGCTCAAGCTCCTCAATGGCCAGACCGTCACACTCGATGAGCAGGTCGGCATCATTGCCGACGACCAGCAGGTCGAGTCCCTGGCCGGCATCATGGGCGGCGACGCCACGGCGGTGGGCGACGAGACGCGCCACATCTACATCGAGGCCGCTTTCTGGTGGCCGCGTGCGGTGGCCGGTCGTTCGCGCCGCTTCAATTTTTCGACCGATGCGGGTCACCGCTTCGAGCGCGGTGTTGACCCGAGCCTGACGGTCGAGCACATCGAGCGCATCACCGAGCTGGTGTTGGCCATTTGTGGCACGCCCCAGACGCAAATCGGCCCGATCGACGACCAGACCCTGGCCTTGCCCGAGCGTGCTCCGGTGCGACTGCGGGTGGCGCGGGCGGTCAAGGTCATCGGCATGCCGCTCACGCAAGCGCGCATGGCGCAGGCCCTGCGTGGCCTGGGCCTGCCGGTGCAAGAGGGCGAGGGGGAGTTGTGGGTCACCCCACCGGCCTACCGCTTTGACCTGCAGATCGAGGAAGACCTGATCGAAGAGGTGGCGCGCATGGTGGGCTACGAGCAGCTGCCCACCACCGCTCCGCTGGCGCCCATCACCCCCTCGATCCGCCCCGAAAACACGCGCAGCCCCTTTGCGGTGCGGCGCCTGCTGGCGGCGCTGGGCTACCAGGAAACCATCAATTTCAGCTTTGTCGACGAGGCCTGGGAACGCGATCTGGCGGGCAATGCCCATCCGATCCGCCTGCTCAACCCCATCGCCAGCCACATGGGCGTGATGCGCACCACTTTGCTGGGTTCGCTGCTGCAGGTCGTCAAGTACAACGCCGACCGCAAGGCCGAGCGCGTTCGGGTCTTTGAACTGGGCCGCGTGTTCTTGCGCGACGCCAGCGTGCGCAACACCGACACCACCGTCGAGGGCTTTGCCCAGCCGATGCGTGTGGCCGGCATGGCCTGGGGGCCCGCGCATGGCCTGCAGTGGGGCGAGAAGGCCCGCACCGTGGACTTCTACGACGTCAAGGCCGATGTGGAGCGCTTGCTGGCGCCGCGCCGTGTGCAATGCGTGCCGGCCGAGCACCCGGCCCTGCACCCCGGGCGCTGTGCCCGCGTGCTGGTGGACGGCCAGGACATTGGCGTGATTGGCGAGCTGCATCCGCGTTGGCGACAGGCCTGGGATTTGGCCAGTGCCCCCGTGGCCTTTGAGCTGGATTTGGACGCGGTGCAAGCCCGCGTGGTGCCGCAGGCGCAAGGCGTCTCGCGCCATCCGCCGGTCGAGCGCGATCTGGCCCTGGTCGCGCAAGACAGCCTCGCGCACGACACCCTGATCGATTGCCTGCTGTCCGCGCCCACCGATGGGGTGTTGCGCGATGCGGTGGTGTTCGACATCTACAAGCCGCAAGCCGGCCAAAGCAGCGGCTTGCAGGACCACGAGAAAAGCGTGGCGGTGCGCCTGACCCTGGGCCGCAGCGATGCCACCCTGACCGAGGCCGACATCGACGCCTGTGTGCAAGCGGTGCTGACGCACCTGCAAGCCCGCTTGTCGGTGCGCCTGCGAGCCTGACGCCCCAAGGAGCGGACCCATGGAACTCTCGGTTGAGACCCTCGAAACCCCGGCGCTGACCAAGGCCCTGCTGGCCGAGATGCTGTTTGAGCGCATCGGCCTGAACAAGCGCGAGGCCAAGGACATGGTCGATGCCTTTTTCGACCAGATCGTGACGGCCTTGATTGCCGGTGAGGAGGTGAAGATTTCG
>JBEBDJ010000257.1:0-26214 GCA_041157045.1 Pseudomonadota bacterium | reverse complement strand
ATGCAGCGCACCGCCGGCCTGCGCCGCCCGGGTGCTGCGGCGCTCGACCTGGCCTATGTGGCCGCCGGCTTTACCGACGGCTTTTTCGAAACCGGCCTGTCCCCCTGGGACGTGGCCGCCGGCTCGCTGCTGGTGACCGAGGCCGGTGGCCTGGTGGGCAACTTCACCGGCGAGTCCGACTTCTTGATGCAGCGCGAATGCCTGGCCGGCAACCCGCGCGTGTACGGCCAGCTGGTGGGCCTGCTGGGCAAGTACAGCAAGTTTGCGTCGGCCGGCGAAAAGGCCGAGGTGCGCCAATCGGTGCAAGCCCTGGCCCGCCACGGCGAAGACCCCAGCGCGCCCGCCCCGGCCGAGCCGGCAGCAGACGAGGCCGATCCCGCGCCGTTCTAAGGCCGGCCCCAGGGCGACTCAGGCCGCGCCCAGCACCGCGCTGGGCAGCGGCAAGCCGCCGGCCTGCGCGCCACATCGATCGGCGCCAATGGCGCCAGCAGGCTGGGCAAATGAAAGGCCAGATCGGCCTGTTCAAACAGCAGCCCATCCTCGTGCCTTCCAGCCTTGTGCTTGGCTTTCGAAGCTGGCATGCGGATCGCCATGATCGGTCATGTCGATCCAGGCTTTGACGCACTGATGCGTCAATTGGCATGGATTCAGCCCCCACCGCCATGCCGCACGCGCCAGAGATCAAGCCATGACACCGCAATGGACATGCCGTGGCCTCTGCCGGAAATGGCCGACGCATGCCGGGATGCGATGGGCCAGGATGGAAGGGGTCGGAACCCACACACCAGGGACGACTCAAGGCCGGGAAAGCCCAAGGAATCGATGCCAGACGATGATGCCCAAAGACCGTTTTGGGTGGTGAAGCACTTTTCTGGAGCGCTTCAAATAGCTCACCCGTGGTGTGCTGAATCAAGCACTCAAGCAGGTGGCAGGTGCGCCAATTGGCGGATAATTTCAGGTTTTGATCTGCCCCGGCATCGCCCCGATGCCGGACCTGCTGGCTTGAACCTCTGCCATGGCCCCATCCTCTGAACTCCCAGCTGCCCCCGCCCCCGAACGGCGGGGTGCGGGCGACTTGGCTGGGCACACGCCCATGATGGCGCAGTACCTGACCATCAAGGCCCAGTACCCCGAGACGCTGGTGTTCTACCGCATGGGCGACTTCTACGAGCTGTTTTATGCCGACGCCGAGAAGGCCGCCCGCTTGCTCGACATCACGCTCACGCGGCGCGGCATGTCCGCTGGCGAGCCGGTGGTCATGGCCGGGGTTCCGTTTCATTCGGTCGAGTCCTACCTGGCCCGGCTCATCCGGCTGGGTGAGTCGGTGGCCATTTGCGAGCAGGTGGGCGATGTGGCCACCAGCAAGGGCCCGGTCCAGCGCGAGGTGGTGCGGGTGGTCACGCCCGGCACGCTCACCGACACCGAGCTCATGGCCGACAAGCGCGAGACGGTGTTGCTGGCCCTGCACGCCGGGCGCGGCCGCTGTGGCCTGGCCTGGCTGAGCGTGACGGCAGGCCGGGTGCACCTGGCCGAATGTGCCAGCGACGAGCTGGCCGGCTGGATCGAGCGCATCGAGCCCAACGAGGTGATCGCCTCCAGCGGCATCACCCAGGCCTTTGAGCAGCAGCTGCGCGCGCTGCGCCAATCGCGCGGGCAAGGTCTGTCGCTGACGCTGCGCCCGGCCTTTCAATTTGACGCCACGCTGGGCCAGCGCAAGCTGCTCGAGCAGCTGCAAGCGGCCAGCCTGGCCGGCTGGGGGGCCGAGGCGCTGCGCGAGGCGCATGCCGCCGCCGGCGCGCTGCTGGCCTACGCCGAGCACACCCAAGGCCGCAGCCTGAGCCATGTGCAGCAGCTTCAGGTGGTGCAGGCCGGCCTGCTGTTGGACCTGCCCGCCACCACGCGGCGCAACCTGGAGCTGGTGCAGACGCTGCGCGGCGAGGACTCGCCCACCCTGCTCTCGCTGCTCGACACCTGCCAGACCCACATGGGCAGCCGCCTGCTGCGCCGCTGGCTGCTCGAACCCCAACGCGATCGCGCACAAGCGCAAGAGCGCCTGGCCGCCCTGCGCGTGCTGATGGGCGAAGACCGGCAGGCCAGCACCTGGGCTGCGCTGCGCGAACAGCTGCAAGGCGCCAGCGATGTGGAGCGCATCAGCGCCCGCATTGCCCTGCGCCAGGTCCGCCCGCGCGAGCTGGTGGCCTTGCGCCACGCGCTGGTGCGCAGCCAGGGCCTGTGCCAGCACCTGCAAGGCCTGGACCTGGCCGAGGGCACGCTGCTGGCGCGCATGGCGCGTTGGCTGGCGCCCCCGGCGGGCTGCGCCGACCTGCTGGTGCAAAGCCTGCTGGACGAGCCCGCCGCGATGGTGCGCGATGGCGGCGTGATCGCGCCGGGCCTGGACGCCGAGCTCGACGAGCTGCGCGCCATCCAGACGCATTGCGACGACTTTTTGCTGGACCTGGAAACCCGCGAGCGCGCGCGCACCGGCATTGCCAATCTGCGCGTGCAGTACAACAAGGTGCATGGCTTTTACATCGAGGTCACGCAGGGCCAGGCGGCCAAGGTGCCCGAGGACTATCGGCGCCGCCAGACGCTCAAGAACGCCGAGCGCTTCATCACCCCCGAGCTCAAGGCCTTTGAGGACAAGGCCCTGTCGGCGCAGGAGCGTGCGCTGGCGCGCGAGAAATGGCTGTTTGAGGCCCTGCTCGACCAGCTGCAGCCGCATGTGCCGGCCCTGGGCGCGCTGGCGCAGGCCATGGCGGGGCTGGACGTGCTGTGCGCCCTGGCCGAGCGCTCGCTCACCCTGGGCTGGAACGAGCCGCAGTTTGTGCGCGAGCCCTGCATCGACATCCGCGCGGGCCGCCACCCGGTGGTGGAGCAGCGCCTGGCGCAAACCCATGCCCAGCGCGGTGCGGGCAGCGCCAGCTTCATGCCCAACGACACGGTGCTCGGCCCGCGCCAGCGCCTGCAGATCATCACCGGCCCCAACATGGGCGGCAAGAGCACCTACATGCGCCA
The DNA here is from genome assembly GCA_041157045.1 of Pseudomonadota bacterium. Taxonomy (GTDB): domain Bacteria; phylum Pseudomonadota; class Gammaproteobacteria; order Burkholderiales; family Burkholderiaceae_C; genus Limnohabitans_A. The sequence goes on along the minus strand of JBEBDJ010000257.1, from coordinate 23,199 downwards.
GGTGGCGCTGATCGTGCTGCTGGCCAGCATTGGCAGCCATGTGCCCGCGGCGCACTGCCGCCTGGGGCCCATCGACGCCATCCACACCCGCATTGGCGCGGCCGACGACCTGGCCAATGCGCAGTCGACCTTCATGCTGGAGATGACCGAGGCCGCGCAGATCCTGCACGGGGCCACGCGCGAGTCGCTGGTGCTGATGGACGAGATCGGGCGCGGCACCTCGACCGAGGACGGGCTGGCCCTGGCCAGCGCGATTGCCACGCACCTGCACGACAAGGTGCAATGCTTTGCCCTGTTTGCCACCCACTACTTTGAGCTGACCGAGCTGCCCACGCGCGCGCATGCGGCGGTGAACCTGCATGTGGGCGCGGCCGAATCGGGCCGCGACATTGTGTTTTTGCACGAGCTGCAGCCTGGCCCGGCCAGCCGCAGCTACGGTGTGCAGGTGGCCCGCCTGGCGGGCATCCCGGCCCCTGTGCTGGCGCATGCGCGCCATGTGCTGGCCAGCCTGCAAGATGGCGCGGCGCGCCAGCGCGCCCAGGTCGATCTGTTCGACGCCCCGCCCGAAACCCTGGCCAGCGGCCCCAGCCCGGTGGAGCTGGCGCTGGCCCAACTCAAACCCGATGCGCTGAGCCCCCGCGAAGCGCTGGACGCCCTTTATGCCCTGCAGCGCCTGCTGCCCGATGCCCCATGACCTACTGTGTTGCCATCAAAACCCGCGCCGGCCTGGTGTTTCTGTCGGACTCCCGCACCAATGCGGGTCTGGACCAGATCAGCACCTTCCGCAAGATGATCGTCTATGAACAGCCGGGCGAGCGCTTCATGACCCTGCTGTCGGCGGGCAACCTGAGCATCTCGCAATCGGTGCGCGAGATCCTGCAGGTCGAAAAGCTGGTCGAGCCTGGCCACGACGAGCCGCTGACCATCTGGAACGCGCGCAGCATGTTCGACGCCGCGCGCGTGCTGGGCGCTGCGGTGCGCCGGGTCTACGACCGCGACGCGGCCGCCCTGCGCGCCACTGGCGTGGACTTCAATGTGTCGATGATTTTTGGTGGCCAGATCGGCAACGAGGGCATGCGGCTGTTCCAGGTCTACTCGCCCGGCAACTTCATCGAGGCCACCGACGAGACGCCCTACTTCCAGATTGGCGAGTCCAAGTACGGCAAGCCGGTGCTCGACCGTGTGATCACCCCCGAGACGCCGCTTGATGAGGCGGCCAAATGCGCCCTGGTCTCGATGGACTCCACGCTCAAGTCCAATCTGTCGGTGGGCCTGCCGCTGGACATGGTGGTCTACCAGGCCGGCACCTTGCGCAGCGACCGCATTGTCTGCATCGACGAGCACAACCCCTATTTCCGCATGCTGCGCAGCAGCTGGGGCGAGAAGCTGCGCCAGATGTTCGACAGCATCGAAGACCCGGCCTGGGACGGCCAGAGCACCGAGGTGCCCCTCATGACGCACTCGGCGCGCAACCACCCGCTCAAGAAAATCAAAACCCCCGAGGAAAAACTCATCTGATGGACCGCCCCCGCATCCTTTTCTCGCATGGCAACAGCTTTCCGGGCGGAACCTACCAGCAGGTGCTCGATTCGCTGCAGGCCCGCGGCTTTGAGGTGCAGGCCATCGACCGCTTTGGCCACGACCCGGCCTACCCGGTCAGCAACAACTGGACGCACCTGGTGCGCCAGTTGGCCGATGCGGCCCACGCCTGGCAAACGCCTGGCAAAGCCCCGGCCTTTCTGGTGGGCCATTCGCTGGGCGGCATGCTGAGCCTGATGTGCGCCAGCCGTCATCCGGCGCTGGCGCGCGGCGTGCTGCTGCTGGACTCGCCCATTGTGGGTGGCTGGAAAGCGACCACCCTGGGCCTGGCCAAGCGCACCTCGCTGGTGGGCGCGCTCTCACCCGGGCGCGTGAGCCGCCGCCGTCGGCACCACTGGCCCGATCTGGCCAGCGCGCATGCGCACTTTGCGCACAAGAAAGCCTTTGCCGCCTGGGCCCCCCAGGTGCTGGAGGACTACCTGCGCCATGGACTGGAAGAGCGCGATGGCCAGGTCTGGCTGCGCTTTGACCGCGAGGTGGAAACGGCCATCTACAACACCCTGCCCGACAACATCCCCAGCGTGCTCAAGCGCCATCCGCCGCGCTGCCCGGTGGGCTTTGTGGGCGGCACGCATTCGGCCGAAATGCGGGTGGTGGGCCCCGATCTGACGCAGCAGGTCACGCGCGGGCGCATGATGTGGCTCGATGGCTCGCACCTGTTTCCGATGGAAAAACCGCTGGCCACGGCGGCGGCCATCGAGGCCAGCCTGCGCAATATGGGCGCCTGACGGGCGCCGCGCGCTCAACCCTGCCAGGCCACCCAGCCCATGTGGCTGGTCAGCAGCACCACCAGGCCAAAGGCGATGCGGTACCAGGCAAAGGGGACAAAGCTGTGGCTGGCGATGTAGCGCAGCAGCCAGCGCACACACACCCAGGCCGACACAAACGACAGCAGCAGGCCCACCGAGAACATGGGCAGGTCGGCCATGGACAGCAGGGCCCGCTCTTTGTAGAGGCTGTAGGCGCCTGCGCCGATCAGGGTGGGGATGGCCAGAAAGAAGGAGAAATCGGTGGCCGCCTGGCGCGAGAGGCCCAGCAGCATGCCGCCGATGATGGTCGCGCCCGAGCGGCTGGTGCCCGGGATCATGGCCAGGCACTGCACCAGCCCGACCTTGAGCGCATCGCGCCCACGCATGTCGTCCACGCTGTGCACCCGCACCTTGTGCGCGGGCCGGCGCTCGGCCCACAAAATGATCAGGCCCCCGATGATGAAGGTGCTGGCCACCACCGTGGGCGTGAACAGATGCGCCTTGATGGCCTTGCCCAGCAGCAGACCCAGCAGCACCGCCGGGAAAAAGCCAATCAGCACGTTCATCACAAAGCGCTGCGCCCGCTCGCTGTGGCCCAGGCCGCGCACGGTGTCGACCAGGCGCTGCCAGTACACCAGGATCACGGCCAGGATGGCGCCGGTCTGGATGGCAATGTCGAACACCTTGCCCTTCTCGTCGTCCAGGCCCAGCAAGGCGCCGGCCAGGATCAGGTGCCCGGTGGAGGAGATGGGCAGAAACTCGGTCAAGCCCTCGACCACTCCCATGATGGCGGCTTTGACCAGCAGCATTGCATCCACACCCGACTCCTTGAACAACGATACCGGTGATTATCGCCGCTGGCGGGCGGCCCCAGGCCCTGGCGGCGCCCGACCCATGGTGCCTGGGCGATAATCGAGGGTTCATTCACATTTTGACCCCCACAGGAGCGCCCATGGCCATGACCACCACCCCCAGCGGACTGCAATACGAAGACCAGGTTGTCGGCGACGGCGCCGTGGCCCAGCGCGGCCAGGACGTGGTGGTGCACTACACCGGCTGGCTCTATCAGAACGGCGAGCAAGGCGGCAAGTTTGACTCCAGCCTGGACCGCCGCGACCCCTTTGTGTTCCCGCTGGGCGCCGGCATGGTGATCCGCGGCTGGGACGAGGGCGTGGCCGGCATGCAGGTCGGCGGCGTGCGCACCCTGATCATCCCCCCGGAGCTGGGCTATGGCGCCCGTGGCGCCGGCGGCGTGATCCCGCCCAACGCCACCCTCAAGTTCGAGGTCCAGCTGCTGGCCGTTGAATAAAAGCGCCGGGCACCTCTTGAAAGCCGGTGCCAAGGCCTTATTTGAGCGATTGTCCCGACGTTTCGGGGCCCTTGGCCGGCCCCGCCCCCGACCTTTTGTTGACGTTTCCATGAGCGATACCCAACCCACCCCCGACCAGGCGGCCCCGCAAGCGGCCGACGCCGAGCAGACCGCCGCCCCCGCCAGCGACCCGACCCAGGAGCTCTCCGAGCTCAAGGCGCGCAACGCCGAGCTCGCCGATCTGTACCTGCGGGCGCAGGCCGATGTGCAAAACGCCCGTCGCCGTGCCGACGAGGACATGGCCAAGGCGCGCAAGTTCGCCATCGAGTCCTTTGCCGACAGCCTGCTGCCGGTGCTCGACAGCCTGGAAGCGGGCCTGGCGGTGCAGAACGCCAGCGCCGAGGTCATCCGCGAAGGGGCCGAGGCCACGCTGCGCCAGCTCAAGAGCGCGCTCGAGCGCAACAAGGTCATCGAGATCAACCCGGCCCCGGGCAGCAAATTCGACCCCAACCACCACCAGGCCATCAGCACCGTCCCCTGCGAGCACCCGGCCGGCACCGTCGCCGCCGTGCTGCAAAAGGGCTACCTGATCGCCGATCGCGTGCTGCGTCCGGCCCTGGTCACCGTGGCCGCCTGATCGACCTCTTGAAAGCCGCTCCCGCGGCCCCACCTCAGAACACAACAGAACATTCCTTTTACGGAGCATCACATGGGAAAAATCATCGGCATTGACCTGGGCACCACCAACTCCTGCGTGGCGGTCATGGAAGGCAACACCACGCGCGTGATCGAGAACAGCGAAGGCGCGCGCACCACCCCGTCCATCATTGCCTACCAAGAAGACGGCGAGATCCTGGTTGGCGCCTCGGCCAAGCGCCAGGCGGTCACCAACCCGCGCAACACCCTGTACGCGGTCAAGCGCCTGATCGGTCGCAAGTTCAGCGAAAAAGAAGTGCAAAAGGACATCGACCTGATGCCCTACACCATCAGCAAGGCCGACAACGGCGACGCCTGGGTGGAAGTGCGCGGCAACAAGCTGGCCCCGCCGCAGATCAGCGCCGAGGTGCTGCGCAAGATGAAGAAGACCGCCGAGGACTACCTGGGCGAGGCCGTGACCGAGGCGGTGATCACCGTGCCGGCCTACTTCAACGACGCCCAGCGCCAGGCCACCAAGGACGCCGGCCGCATTGCCGGTCTGGATGTCAAGCGCATCATCAACGAGCCCACCGCGGCCGCCCTGGCCTTTGGCCTGGACAAGACCGACAAGGGCGACCGCAAGATCGCCGTGTACGACCTGGGCGGCGGCACCTTCGACGTCTCGATCATCGAGATTGCCGATGTGGACGGCGAAAAGCAGTTCGAGGTGCTCTCGACCAACGGCGACACCTTCCTGGGTGGCGAGGACTTTGACCAGCGCATCATCGACCACATCATTGGCGAGTTCAAGAAAGAGTCGGGCGTGGACCTGACCAAGGACGTGCTGGCCCTGCAGCGCCTGAAGGAAGCCGCCGAGAAGGCCAAGATCGAGCTGTCGAGCTCGACCGCGACCGACATCAACCTGCCCTACATCACGGCCGATGCCAGCGGTCCCAAGCACCTGAACATCAAGCTCACCCGCGCCAAGTTCGAGTCGCTGGTCGAGGAGCTGATCGAGCGCTCGATCGCGCCCTGCCGCATCGCCATCAAGGACGCCGGCATCAGCGTGAGCGATATCGACGACGTGATCCTGGTGGGCGGCCAGACCCGCATGCCCAAGGTGCAGGAGAAGGTCAAGGAGTTCTTTGGCCGTGAGCCGCGCAAGGACGTCAACCCCGACGAGGCCGTGGCCGTGGGCGCAGCCATTCAGGGCCAGGTGCTCTCGGGCGACCGCAAGGACGTGCTGCTGCTGGACGTGACGCCGCTGTCGCTGGGCATCGAGACCCTGGGCGGTGTGATGACCAAGATGATCAGCAAGAACACCACCATCCCGACCCGTTTTGCGCAGACCTTCTCGACCGCCGACGACAACCAGCCGGCGGTGACCATCAAGGTCTTCCAGGGCGAGCGCGAGATGGCCGCGGGCAACAAGCTGCTGGGCGAGTTCAACCTCGAGGGCATCCCGCCCGCCCCGCGTGGCACGCCGCAGATCGAGGTCTCGTTCGACATCGACGCCAACGGCATCTTGCATGTGGGCGCCAAGGACAAGGGCACCGGCAAGGAAAACAAGATCACCATCAAGGCCAACTCGGGTCTGACCGAGGAAGAGATCCAGCAGATGGTCAAGGACGCCGAGCTCAACGCCGTCGAGGACAAGAAAAAGCTCGAACTGGCGACCGCGCGCAACCAGGGCGATGCCGCCGTGCACAGCGTGCGCAAGAGCCTGACCGAGTACGGCGACAAGCTCGAAGCGGCCGAGAAGGACAGCATCGAAGCGGCCATCAAGGACCTGGAAGAAGCCCTCAAGGGCGACGACAAGGACAGCATCAGCAGCAAGACCGACGCGCTGATGACCGTCAGCCAGAAGCTGGGCGAGAAGATGTACGCCGACATGCAGGCCGCGCAAGCCGCCGCAGGGGCCGCTGGTGCCGGCGCCGAGCAGGCCAAGCCCGCCGACGACAATGTGGTCGACGCCGAGGTCAAGGAAGTCAAGAAGTGATGGCGCAAGCCGCTGCTTGACGGGATGATGCGATGACGGGTCCGCGCTTGAACCGGTCGCCTGCTGGGCGGCCCCCGCGAAAGCGCGCCCCATGATGGCCCTGTGGCCCATCGCCCCAGGCACGCCGCCCGAACAGGTCGGCGTGCCGTTCTACTTGGCCCCGTGCCAAGCCCCCATACAGCGGCAACGCATCTTTTCATCATTCGGGCGGCAGTGCCGCTGAGGTCATGGACATGGCGACCAAACGCGATTTTTACGAAGTGCTGGGCGTTCCCAAGAACGCCTCGGACGATGACATCAAGAAGGCCTACCGCAAGCTGGCCATGAAGTACCACCCGGACCGCAACCAGGGTGACCAGACGGCCGAGGCCCGCTTCAAGGAGGTCAAAGAGGCCTACGAGATGCTCTCGGACGCGCAAAAGCGCGCCGCCTACGACCAGTACGGCCACGCCGGGGTGGACCCCAATATGCGCGGCCCGGGCGGCGGCGGGGCCGAGGGCTTTGGCGGTTTTGGCGAGGCCTTTGGCGATATTTTTGGCGACATCTTTGGCGGTGGCCGCCAGCGCGGTGGGCGCCAGGTGTTCCGGGGCGGTGACCTGAGCTATGCGATGGAGATCACCCTGGAAGAAGCCGCACGCGGCAAGGACGCGCAGCTGCGCATCCCGAGCTGGGAAGAGTGCGACACCTGCCACGGCAGCGGCGCCAAGCCGGGCACCAGCGCCAAGACCTGCAGCACCTGCAACGGGTCGGGCTCGGTGCAGATGCGTCAGGGCTTTTTCAGCGTGCAGCAGACCTGCCCACACTGCCGCGGCACGGGCAAGATCATTCCCGACCCCTGCACCAGCTGCCACGGTCAGGGCAAGGTCAAGAAGCAAAAGACGCTGGAGGTGAAGATCCCCGCCGGCATCGACGACGGCATGCGTATCCGCAGCGCCGGCAACGGCGAGCCCGGCACCAACGGTGGCCCGCCCGGTGATCTGTACATCGAGATCCGCCTCAAGAAGCACGACATCTTCGAGCGCGACGGCGATGACCTGCACTGCGCGGTGCCCATCAGCTTCACCAAGGCGGCGCTGGGCGGTGAGATCGATGTGCCGACGCTGGACGGCAAGGCCGCCATCGACATCCCCGAAGGCACGCAAAACGGCAAGCAGTTCCGCCTGCGTGGCAAGGGCATCAAGGGCGTGCGCTCGGGCTTCCCGGGCGATCTGTACTGCCACATCACCGTCGAGACGCCGATCAAGCTGACCGAGCACCAGAAGAAGCTGCTGCGCGAGTTTGAGGACTCGCTGCGCAAGGGCGGCTCGCGCCACCAGCCTGGCGAAGAAAGCTGGACCGACAAGCTCAAGGGCTTCTTCGGGGGCTAAGCCCCAAGGCCTGGGCGGGGGGCCTCAGCCCAGGTCGATGGCGATCTTGCCAAACTGCTCGCCGCGCTCGAGCATCTCGAGCCCGGCGTGCAGGTCGTGCAGGCCAAGCGTGTGGCCAATGAGCGGGCGCAGCTGGCGCTGCGCGCAAAAGGCGGTGAGCTGGCGCAGCTCGTCCAGATTGCCCAGGGTCGAGCCGATCACCCGCAGCTGCCGGATGAACAGCCGCCGCAGATCGGCCCCCGGCTGGTCGCCGGTGGTGGCCCCGCAGGTCACCAGCCGCCCGCCGCGCACCAGGGACCGCAGGGCGCTGTCCCACACCGCCGCCCCCACGTTTTCAAACACCACGTCGACGCCGCGCTTGCCGGTCAGGCGCATCACCTCTTGCACCACGTCTTGCGTGGGGCTGTGGATGGCCGCATCGGCCCCCATGGCCAGGGCCTGATCGAGCTTGGCCTGCTCGCGCGAGGTCACGATCACCCGCGCGCCCAGGGCGCGGGCCAGTTGCAGACCCGCCAGCGACACCCCGCCCCCAATGCCAAAGATCAGCACCGTCTCGCCCGGCTGCACGCGCGCTTGCGTGGTCAGCATGCGCCAGGCGGTCAGGTGGTTCACCCCCAGCGCGGCGGCCTCGGCAAAGGTCCAGCCCTCGGGCATGGGCACCAGGTTGCGCGCGGGCAGCGCCAGGTATTGCGCCAGGGTGCCGTCGCGGTGCTCGCCCAGCAGCTGCATGCGGGTGCACAGCACCTCTTCACCCGCGGCGCAGAACTCGCACTGGCCACAGGTCACGCCGGGGTAGACCAGCACCGGCTGTCCCGCCGGCAAGCCCCCAGCCGGGGCCACCAGCACCCCTGCCCCATCCAGGCCCATGGTCTGCGGCAACTGGTGCGTGATGCCCGCGCCGCTGTTGCGCATGTACAGGTCCACACGGTTGAGCGTGGCCGCATGCAGGCGCACCAGTGCCTGGCCGGGACCCGGCTCGGGCCGCGCGACCTCGGCCACCTGCACCACCTCGTTGCCGCCGTGGCCGATCAGGCGGGCGGCCCACATGCTGGGATTGGCCGTCATGGGGTTCCTTTGGGCTCAGCCGCGCTTGGCGACCAGGGTCAGGATCTCGTAGCTGGCGACCACTTCGGCGTTCTGGTTGAGCACCTCGACGTCCCAGGCCACCACGCCCTGGCCCTGGCCCTTGGCGTCTTTCTTGTTGCGGTCAATCTTGCGCTTGGCGGTCAGCACCGCCTCGATGGTGTCGCCAATGGCCACCGGTTTGACAAAGCGCAGCGTCTCCAGGCCATAGTTGGCCAGCACCGGCCCAGGGGCGGGCGAGACAAACAGGCCCGCAGCGGCCGAGAGCACAAAGTAGCCGTGCGCGATGCGCTGACCAAAGGCCGACTCGCGCGCCGCGATCTCGTCAAAGTGCATGTAGAAATAATCGCCCGAGATGCCGCCAAAGGCGACGATGTCGGCCTCGGTGACGGTGCGGCGATGCGTGCGCAGCGACTCGCCAATCTGCAGGTCCTCGAAGTGGCGGCGGAAGGGGTGCACGCCCGTGTCCAGGCGGCGCGCGCCGCGCACGTATTCGCCGGTCACCGCCGACAGCATGTTGGGGCTGCCCTGCACCGCGCAGCGCTGCAGCAGGTGCTTGACGGCGCGGATGCCGCCCAGCTCTTCGCCACCACCTGCGCGGCCAGGACCGCCGTGCTTGAGCGGGGGCAAGGGCGAGCCGTGGCCGGTCGATTCGGGTGCGCTTTCGCGGTCCAGGATGTGCAGGCGGCCATGCAGGGCGGCCACCACCGGGATCACCTTGGCCGCCACCTGCGGCTCGCGCGTGACCAGGGTGCCCACCAGCGAACCCATGCCGCGGGCGGCCAGGGCCATGGCCTGGTCCAGGTCGTCGTAGGGCATGAGGGTGCTCACGGGGCCAAAGGCCTCGACGTCGTGCACCACGTCGGTGTCCATGGGGCGCTGGCACAGCAGCAGGGTCGGCTGGAAGAAGGCGCCGTTGGCCGTGCCCTCGCCCACCGGGGCAAAGGCCGCGTCCCCTCCCACCACCAGCTCGGCCTGCTGGCGCAGCAGCGCCACGCGCTCGGCCACGTCGGCCTGCTGCGCATGCGAGGCCAGTGCGCCCATGCGCACGCCCTCGACCGACGGATCGCCCACCACCACCTTGGACAGGCGCGCGCGCAGGCGCTCGGCCACCGCGTCCAGGTGCTGGCGCGGCACGATGGCGCGGCGGATGGCGGTGCACTTCTGGCCCGCCTTGACGGTCATCTCGCGCGCCACTTCCTTGACGAACAGATCGAACTCCTCGTCGTCGGGCGTGACCTCGGGCGCCAGGATGGCGCAGTTGAGCGAATCGGCCTCGGCGTTGAAGGGGATGCTCTGGCGCACCACGTTCGGGTGCACGCGCAGCTTGGCAGCGGTATCGGCCGAGCCGGTAAAGGTCACCACGTCCGAGCCAGTCAGTCGATCGAGCAGGTCGCCGGTCGAGCCGATCACCAGCTGCAGGCTGCCCTCGGGCAACAGGCCCGACTGCGCCACCAGGCGCATCATGGCCTCGGTCAGGTAGCTGGTGGCCGTGGCGGGCTTGCCAATGCAGGGCATGCCCGCCAGGAAGCTGGGGGCAAATTTTTCGAGCAGGCCCCAGATGGGGAAGTTGAAGGCGTTGATGTGCACGGCCACACCATGGCGCGGCACCAGGATGTGCGTGCCGCCAAAGACACCCGTCTTGCCCAGGGGAAAGGCCGGGCCCTCGTGAATCAGGTTGCCGCTGGGCAGCTCGCCCGAGGCCATGCTGGCGTAGGCAAACAAGGTGCCGGTGCCGCCCTCGATGTCGACCCAGCTGTCGGCGCGGGTGGCACCGGTGTGCGCCGAGATGGCGTAGAGCTGCTCCTTGTGCTCGATCAGGTACTTGGCCAGCGCCTTCAGAATGGCTGCGCGCTGCTGGAAGTCGAGCTTGAGCAGCTGGGGCAGGCCCACGCGGCGCGCATGGTCCAGCGCCTCGGCAAAGTCGAGCGACTCGGCATGGGTCTGCGCCACGGCGGCGCCGTTGACGGCGCTGCGCAGGGTTTGCGCGCCCTCGCGGCCCACCCAGCGGCCAGCGATATAGCTCTGAAGAATCGGGGTCATGTGGTCTGCCTCATGGAATATTGGAAAAGATGGCGGGCCGGAGCAGCATGATCTATTGTGCATATTCCGACCAAACGGTCGGGAAATTTTATGCCATGTCGGCCCCAAAATCGGCGGCACATGCCATCGCGGCCCAAATTGAGGGCCTGCAAGCCCCCATCCCCCGCGCCAAGACCCGCCTGGACCACAGCGCCCGCCCTGGGCCGCCCACTGCGCAAGGGTTTCCCCGCTGTCCCCCGTCATTCAGATTGTTAACAATCTGAATGTTGATGAAAGGAAGTGGCATGTTCAAGCTTTTGTCGGAGGTCTCCGGCACCGTGTGGAAATGTGTGGCCCAGCCCGGCCAGGTGCTGGCGGCGGGCGATGAGGTCTTCATCGTCGAGTCGATGAAGATGGAAATCCCGGTCTGCTGCGAACGCGGCGGCACGCTGCGCGAGCTGCGCGTGGCCGAAGGCGACCCGGTGGCCGAGGGCCAGTGGCTGGCGACCCTTGACTGAGCGAAGGAGTGCCCCATGAGTGCTGTTGACCTGCCCACCGTGTCCTTGCAGGACTGGGAAAGCGCGGTCGCGTTCCGCTTGTTTGCCGACCAGGACGTGCCCACCTTGACCGTGCCCGAGCAGATTGCCGCCCGTGTGGGCGAGCGCATCCTCTCGGGGCTTTGGCGCCCAGGCGAGCGGATCGGCGAGCAGGAGCTGGCCGACGAGTTCCAGGTCAGCCGAGGCCCCATCCGCGAGGCCTTGCGCATTCTGGAGCGCGAGGGCCTGGTGACGCTGCTGGCGCGGCGTGGCGCGGTGGTGACGCGGCTGCAGGCGCGCGAGCTGCACGAGCTGCTCGAGATCCGCGCCGGCTTGCTGGAGATGGCCATTCGCAAGCTCATGCGCGGCCCGCACCCACAGCTGGCGCCGCTCATGCGCGCCGGCACCGAACGCCTGCAGGTGCTGGCCCAGGCCGGCGACGACCACGGCGAATACGCCGAGACCACCTACCGCCTCTTGATCCTGATGGCCCGGCTGACGGGCAACGCGCGCCTGCAGCGCATGATGACCTCGATCTCGCTGCAGACCCTGCGCTACAGCAAGCTGGGCTTGGCGAGCTTGGCGCGGCGCCAACGCTCGGCGCAGCTTTGGCAAGAGGCGCTGGCGGCCCTGGAGGCTGGCGATGTGGATGGCCTGGTGGCCTTGACGCAGCAGCGCATGGACGAGTCGGCCCGCGAAGCGGTGCGCTTGCTGCCCGCCGAGAAGGACCCCGCATGAGCGCCCCCCCCAAAGCCTCGCGCAGCCCCAGCGGCCCCTTGGCCGGCCTGCGCGTGATCGAGATCTGCTCGACCATTGCCGGCCCCGCCTGCACCCGCCTGCTGGGCGACTTTGGCGCCGAAGTCATCAAGATCGAGCCGCCCGAGGGCGACCCGGTGCGCCAGATGGGCCAGCACGTGGGCGAGGTCTCGCTCTATGCCGCCTCGCTGCTGCGCAACAAGCGCTCGGTGGTGCTGGACCTGAAAAAACCCGACGACCTGCAGGCCGCGCGCACCCTGATCAGCACCGCCGATGTGCTGGTCGAGAACAACCGCCCTGGCGTGATGGAGCGCCTGGGCCTGGGCTACGAGGCGCTGAGCGCCACCAACCCAGGGCTGGTGATGGTGCGCATCAGCGGCTTCGGCCAGGACGGGCCCTATGCGGCGCGACCCGGTTATGGCGCGATCTGCGAGGCCGTGGGCGGGGTGCGCCACATGACCGGCGACCCCGACCGGCCACCGGCGCGGGTGGCGCTGGCCACCACCGATTACCTCTCGTCGGTGTACGCCGCCTTTGGCGCGCTGGCCGCCCTCCGCGAGCGCGAGCACAGCGGGCGCGGCCAGGTGGTGGACGTGGCGCTGTACGAAACGGCCTTCACGCAGATGGAGCCCATCGTGCCGGCTTACGACAAGTTGGGCACCGTGCCCAAGCGGGAGGGCCCCAACCTGCCGCGCATGGCCCCCAACAGCCTGTATCCCACGCGCGATGGCGGCTATGTGCTGATTGCGGCCAACAGCAACCCCACCTTCGAGCGCCTGATCCGCCTGATGGGCCGCGAGGACCTGATGCAGGACGAGCGCTTTGCCAGCATCCGTGCGCGCGGCGAGCCCGCGCATGCCCGCGCCCTGGACGCGCAGATCTCGGCCTGGTCCAGCGGCTTTGAGGGCACCGAGCTGGAAGCCATGCTGCTGGCGGCCGAGGTGCCCAGCTCGCGCGTCTACACGATTGCCGACATCTACCAGGACCCGCACTTTGCCGCGCGCGAGATGCTGCAGCAGGTGCCCCACCCTCAGCTGGGCCACACCACGCAGGTGGGGGTGGTGCCGCGTCTGTCGGCCACCCCCGGTCAGATCCGCCACACCGGCCCGGCGCTGGGCGCCGACACCGATGCGGTGTTGGGCACCGTCATGGCCCGGCTGATGGCCGGCATGGGCAAATGAGCAACCCCGCCGCGTGCGCACGCGGTCTTTCCGTTTTCTTTGAGGAGCACACCATGAGCATCACCCGTCGTCATTGCCTGAGCGCTGGCCTGGCCAGCTTGGCCACCGCCGGCCTGCTGGCCAGCGGCAACAGCTGGGCGCAAGCAGCCTTCAAACCCACCGAGCGCATCAGCTACATCCTGGGCGTGGCCCCGGGCGGCTCGGTCGACATTTACGCGCGCGGCGTGCAGGAGCAGCTGCAGCAGCTGAACCTGCTCAATGGCCAGACCATGATCATCGACTACAAGCCGGGGGGCGCGGGCATCATCTCGCTGCAGGCGCTGCAGAAAACCGCCGGCACCGGTCTGGGCCTGGGCACCTTCCACACCAGCACCCTGGTGGCCATTGGCGCCGGCATGCTCAAGGCCGATCTGCGCGAGTACCCGCCGGTGGCCATGATGGTCGAGGAGACGCAGCTGGTGGCGGTGCGCGCCGACTCGCCCATCCGCAACGCGCAGGACCTGGTGCAGGCGCTGCTGAAGGACCCTGCGTCGCAAAAAATCGGCGTGGCCCCCTCGCTGGGCTCGGGCACCCACTTCTCGATTGCCAAGCCGCTCAAGGCCGCGGGCGTGAACATCCGCCAGCTGACGGTGGCGCCCTTCAAGGCCTCGAGCGAGACCATGTCGGCCCTGCTGGGCGGGCACATCGACGTGATCTCGGCCACCGCGCCGGTGATCATGCCGCAGGTGGCCGCCGGCAAGGTGCGGGTGCTGGCCAGCGCCTCGCCCACCCGCGGCACCGGCCCGCTGGCGCAGGTGCCCACCTGGCGCGAGCAGGGGGTGGCGGCCGATTTTGTGAGCTACAACGGCATTCTGCTGGGCCCCAATTCCACCCCGGCGCAAATCGCCTTCTGGGAAGACGCCCTGCGCAAGGTCTCGCAGCAGCCGGCCTGGCAGGCCCTGGTCGAGCGCAATGGCGGCCGACCGGTGTTCCGCAACGCGGCCGAGTCCATGCAATACATGGTCAGCGAGCAAGCGGCCATCAATGCGCTGGTGCAGGACATGGGGCTGGGCAAGTGATGCGCGTTCGCCACGACCGCGCCTTTGCGCCCGAGGGGGCCTGGGCCGAGGAACTGCAGGAGCTGCAGGCACGGCGCGCACAGGGCGCGGCCATGGGCGGCGAGGCCGCGCTGGCCAAGCTGCGCGCGCAAGGCCGGCTCAATGTGCGCGAGCGCATTGCGCAGCTGTTTGACGAGGGCTCGTTCCTCGAGATGGGCCGCACCGCCGGCAAGGGCCACCACGACGCGCAGGGGCGCTTTGCGCGCCTGGATCCCACCAACAGCGTGATCGGCACCGGGCGGCTGGACGGCCGCAAGGTGGCCCTGCATGCCGACGATTTCAGCATCCGCGCGGGCTCTTCGGAGGCCTCGGTGGCCGACAAATGGATTTACATCGAGCGCCTGGCGCTGCAGCTGCGCATGCCCCTGGTGCGCCTGGTGGACTCGGCCGGCGGCAGCGTCAAGCTGTTGATGGAAATCGGCGGCACCAAGATCCCGGGCTACAGCACCTGGCCGGCCAATGACCTGCTCAAGACGGTGCCGGTGGTGGGGGTGGCCCTGGGCGCTTGCGCCGGGCTGGGCGCCATCAAGGTGGTGTCCTCGCACTTCTCGGTGATGGTGCGCGGCCAGGCCCAGGTGATGGCCGCCGGCCCGCATGTGGTGCGCCAGGCCTATGGGCAGGACATCGACAAGGACGAGCTGGGCGGCCATGGCGTGCACCGGCGCAGCGCGGTGGTGCACAACGAGGCCGAGGACGAGGCCGACGCGCTGGCCCAGGTGCGCCGCTTCCTGTCCTACCTGCCGCGCAGCGTGCACCACCTGGCCCCGGTGCTGCCCTGCGACGACGACCCCATGCGCGCCGACGACTGGCTCAAGGACGCGATCCCGCACGACCGGCGCAAGATCTTCGATCCACGCCGCATCCTGGCGAGCGTGTTCGACCGCGACTCGGTGTTCGAGATCGGGCGTCATCAGGGCGGCTCGGTGGTGACCGCGCTGGCACGGCTCAATGGTCACCCGGTGGGCGTGATCACCAACGACCCCAAGGTACAGGGCGGGGCCATGACCACGCAAGCGGCCTGGAAGATGGAGCGCCATGTGCGACTGTGCAGCCAGTTTGGCCTGCCGGTGGTGAACCTGGTGGATCAGCCCGGCAACGCCACCGGCCTGGAGGCCGAACTGGCCGGCACGCTGCTGGGCGCCACCCGCGTGGGGCAGGCGGTGCACGAGTGCGCGTCGCCCTGGATCTCGATCATCTTGCGGCGCTGCTTTGGCATGGCCGGCGGCATGCACGCGCCCAAATACGGCGAAGCGCTCAACCACCGCTATGCCTGGCCCTCGGCCCGCTGGGGCTCGATCCCGATCGAGGGCGGGGTGATGGCCGCGCACAAGAGCGATATCGAGAACGCGCCCGACCCCAAGGCCAAGCGCGAAGAACTCGAGGCGTTCTACCTGAACATGACCTCGCCGTTTCGCACCGCCGAGAAGTTTGGGATTCTGGACATCATCGATCCGCGCGAGACCCGGGCGATCCTGTGCGACTGGGTCGAGGACGCCTGGGAGCGGGTGCGCTGCGACCGGCTGAGCGCGGCTTGAGGCCTTGCCTTTGGGCGCCCTCATGGGGGCTTGGGGGGCGCATCCGCTACATTAGCGGCCTTGTGCCCCACACCCCATGAGGATCGTATGCAAATTGAAGAGCGGCTGCGTGCCCTGAACATCACCCTGCCCCCTGTGGCGACCCCGGCCGCGGCCTATGTGCCGTTTGTGCGCACCGGCTCGCTGGTGTTTCTGTCGGGCCACATTGCCAAGCGCGAGGGCCAGGTCTGGACCGGCCAGATCGGTCGCACCATGGCCACGGCCGAGGGCAAGCTGGCCGCCCGTGCGGTGGCCATCGACCTGATGGGCACCCTGGCCGCAGCGGTGGGCGACCTGAACCAGGTGCGCCGCATCGTCAAGGTCATGAGCCTGGTCAACAGCGCCCCCGATTTCACCGAGCACCACCTGGTGACCAACGGCTGCAGCGAGCTGCTGGCCGAGGTCTTTGGCCCCGAGGTGGGCGCGCATGCGCGCAGCGCCTTTGGCGTGGCGCAGCTGCCCATGGGCGCCTGTGTCGAGATCGAGCTGATCGCCGAACTCGCCTGAGCGCGGCGCCCAAGCGCCGCAGCGCCGGTCAGCGGCCCTGCAGGCGCTGGGGCTTGAAGCCCAGATCGGCGGCCTTGCCCTTGCGGCCACGGGCGGCGCGGGCATTGTTGAGGCTGCGGATCTCGAGGGTTTCCTCGCGTGGTTTGCCCCCACGCCCAAGGCCCTCGATGGTGACGCTGCGGGTGTAGGCCGCAGCACCCGCCAGGCTGTCCTTGGGCTCCAGGTCGAGCAGCATCAGGCCGCGCCCCCCCTTGTCCATCTGCTTGAGCTCCGAGAGCTCGAAGGTCAGGATGCGCCCGCCGCTGCTGGCGCAGCACACATGGGTGGCCGCCGGGGTGCCGGGGCCCGCGCTCACCAGCGAGGGGGCGCAGAGGCTCTCGCCCTCGGAGAGGCTCACAAAGGCCTTGCCGCTCTTGTTGCGCGAGATCATGGACTCGAGCGAGGCCAGGAAGCCGTAGCCCCCGCTGCCGGCCAGCAAGAGCTGGGCCTGCGCCGAACCGGCAAAGAAATGCGCGGGCTGGGTGCCCGACTCCAGATCGATCAGGGTGGTGATGGGCTGGCCATCGCCACGCGCGCCAGGCAGCGCCGACACCGCCACGCTGTACAGACGGCCATTGCTGCCAAAGACGATCAAGGGGTCGACGGTGCGGCACTCGAAGGTGCCGTACAGGCCGTCGCCGGCCTTGAAGGCAAAGCTGGCCGGGTCGTGACCGTGGCCGGTGCGTGCGCGCACCCACCCCTTCTGGCTGACCACCACGGTGACCGGCTCGTCCACGATGCGGACCTCGGCCACGGCTTTTTTCTCGGCCTGGATCAGGGTGCGGCGCTCGTCGCCAAAGGTCTTGGTGTCGGCCTCGATCTCCTTGATCATGAGGCGGCGCAAGGCGGCCGGGCTGCCCAGAATGTCCTCCAAGCGCGACTGCTCGCTGCGCAGCTCCGAGAGCTCTTGCTCGATCTTGATCGCCTCCAGGCGCGCCAGCTGGCGCAAGCGGATTTCGAGGATGTCCTCGGCCTGGCGGTCCGACAGGGCAAAGCGCGCCATCAGGGCGGGCTTGGGCTCGTCGGCGTTGCGGATGATGTGGATCACCTCGTCGATGTTGAGCAGCACCAGCTGCCGGCCTTCGAGGATGTGGATGCGGTCGAGCACCTTGCCCAGGCGGTGCTCGCTGCGCCGCGTGATGGTCTGCTGGCGAAACGCAATCCACTCTTGCAGCATCTGGCGCAGCGCTTTCTGCACCGGCTTGCCGTCCAGACCCACCAGGGTCAGGTTGATCGGGGCCGAGGTCTCGAGGCTGGTGTGCGCCAGCAGGCTGGTGATGAGCTCTTGCTGCTCGATGCGGCTGGTCTTGGGCTCAAAGACCAGGCGCACCGCCGATTCCTTGCTCGACTCGTCGCGCACCCCGTCGAGCACCGACAGCAGGCTGGCCTTGAGCTGCTGCTGCTCCTGCGTGAGCGTTTTTTTACCGGCCTTGACCTTGGGGTTGGTCAGCTCCTCGATTTCCTCCAGCACCTTCTGCGCCGACACGCCGGGCGGCAGCTCGTGCACCACCAGCTGCCACTGGCCGCGCGCCAGGTCCTCGATCTTCCAGCGCGAGCGCACCTTGAGGCTGCCCCGCCCCGTGCGATAGGCCTCGTGGATGTCGGCGGCCGGGCTGATGATCTGACCGCCGCCGCAATAGTCGGGGCCGGGCAGGATATCGAACAGGGCCTCGTCGCTCAGGCGCTCGTCCTTGATCAGGGCCACGCAGGCGTTGGCCACCTCGCGCAGGTTGTGGCTTGGGATTTCGGTGGCCATGCCCACCGCAATGCCCGAGGCGCCGTTGAGCAGGGTAAAGGGCAGGCGCGCGGGCAGCTGGGCCGGCTCCTCGGTGGAGCCGTCGTAGTTGGGCACAAAGTCAACCGTGCCCATGTCGATCTCGTCGAGCAGCAGGCCGGTGATGCGCGAGAGGCGCGCCTCGGTGTAGCGCATCGCGGCCGCGCCGTCGCCGTCGCGGCTGCCGAAATTGCCCTGCCCGTCGATGAGCGGATAGCGCTGCGAAAAGTCCTGCGCCATGCGCACCAGCGCGTCATAGGCGGCCTGGTCGCCGTGCGGGTGAAAGCGGCCCAGCACATCGCCCACCACGCGCGCGCTCTTGACCGGCTTGGCCGGGGTGTTGCGGTTGGCACCGCTGTAGCCCAGGCCCATGCGCTCCATGGCGTACAGGATGCGCCGCTGCACGGGCTTTTGTCCGTCGGCCACGTCCGGCAGGGCGCGGCCCTTGACGACCGAGAGGGCGTATTCGAGGTAGGCGCGCTGGGCGTAAGCGCCCAGGTGATCGCCGTCGGGGGCGCTGCCACTGTCGGGCGGCGCAAGGTCAAACAGGTCGTTGCTCATCGTGTCAGATGTCCAGGTCCACGCTGTCGCCGTGCCGCTCCATCAGCTCGCGGCGCGCAGCGGCTTCGCCCTTGCCCATGAGCTGCGTCATGAGCTGCTCGGTGGCCGACTGGTCCAGCGGGCCCAGGTGGACCGGCAGCAGGCGGCGGGTGTCGGGGTTGAGGGTGGTTTCCCACAGTTGTTCGGCGTTCATCTCGCCCAGGCCCTTGAAGCGGCTGATCTGGCACTTCTCGCGCGGGACGCCGTCCTTGGCGCACTTGTCAAGGATGGCGGTGAGCTCGCCCTCATCGAGGGCGTACATCTTGGTGGCCGGCTTCTTGCCGCGTGCGGGCACGTCCACCCGGAACAACGGCGGGCGGGCCACGTGCACATGGCCGGCCTCGATCAGCTTGGGGAAGTGGCGGAAGAACAGCGTGAGCAGCAGCACCTGGATGTGCGAGCCGTCCACATCGGCGTCCGAGAGGATGCAGACCTTGCCATAGCGAAGGCCGCTCAGGTCGGGGGTGTCGAGCGGCCCGTGCGGGTCCACGCCAATGGCGACCGAGATGTCGTGGATTTCGGTGTTGGCAAACAGGCGGTCGCGCTCGACCTCCCAGGTGTTGAGCACCTTGCCGCGCAGCGGCAGGATGGCCTGGCACTCTTTGTTGCGCCCCATCTTGGCGCTGCCGCCGGCGCTGTCGCCCTCGACCAGAAAGAGTTCGTTGTGCAAGAGGTCGCGGCTTTCGCAGTCGGTCAGCTTGCCCGGCAGCACGGCCACGCCCGAGCTCTTGCGCTTTTCGACCTTCTGGCCGGCGCGCTGGCGCGTCTGCGCGGCCTTGATGGCCAGCTCGGCCAGCTTTTTGCCAAACTCCACATGCTCGTTGAGCCAGAGCTCGAGGGCGGGGCGCACAAAGCTCGAGACCAGGCGCACCGCATCGCGCGAATTCAGGCGCTCCTTGACCTGGCCCTGGAACTGCGGATCGAGCACCTTGGCCGACAGCACATAGCTGGCGCGGGCGAACACGTCCTCGGGCATGAGCTTGACACCCTTGGGCAGCAGGGCATGCAGGTCGATAAAGCTTTTGACGGCGGTAAACAGCCCGTCGCGCAGGCCGCTGTCGTGCGTGCCGCCCGCGCTGGTGGGGATCAGGTTGACATAGCTCTCGCGGATGGGCGCGCCCTCTTCGGTGAAGGCCACGGCCCAGGCCGCGCCCTCGCCCTCGGCAAAGCTGTCGTGATGGCGGTCGGCATAGCCCTCGCCAGCAAACAGCGGGATCACCGGGTCGGCGTTCAGGCTCTGGCCCAGGTAGTCGCCCAAGCCGCCCTTGTATTGCCAGGTCTGGGTGTCGCGGGTTTTCTCGTTGACCAGGCTCACGCTCACGCCGGGCATCAGCACGGCCTTGCTGCGCAGCAGGTGCACCAGCTCCTGCAGCGGCAGCTGCGGGCTGTCAAAGTAACGAGGGTCGGGCCAGACGCGCACCGTGGTGCCCTGGCGGCGCTCGCCAGCTTGCAGGGCGCGGGTTTGCAGGGGCTCGGTCACGTCGCCGCCCTGGAACACGATCTGCGCCAGCTGCCCCTCGCGGTGGCTGCTCACGTGCAGGCGCAGGGACAGGGCATTGGTCACGCTCACGCCCACGCCGTGCAGGCCGCCCGAGAAGCTGTAGGCGCCGCCCTGCCCCTTGTCGAACTTGCCGCCGGCGTGCAGGCGGGTGAACACCAGCTCGATCACCGGGGCGTTTTCTTCGGGGTGCAGACCAAAGGGGATGCCGCGACCGTCGTCCTCGATGCTCACCGAGCCGTCGGTGTGCAGGGTGACCTTGATTTTCTTGCCATGGCCCGCCAGCGCCTCGTCGGCGGCGTTGTCGAGCACTTCCTGCACGATGTGCAAGGGGTTGTCGGTGCGGGTGTACATGCCCGGTCGCTGCTTGACGGGTTCAAGACCCTTGAGCACGCGAATCGAGCCTTCTGAGTAACTGCTGGGGTTGGAGGTCGCCATGGCCGGGCATTGTAGTGGGAAACGCCGCCCGGGGCTGTATGAATTTACAGGCCACCGGGATCCCAGCACCCCGCTCGGGCCTGGGTGACAGCGATCTGAGGTCGATTGGTTTAAAGTCAGCCCCATGAACCGCACGATTTCCCTGCGCCAGGTGCTGCTCTGTGGCGCGCTGATCCTGACCCTCTCGATGGGCATCCGCCACGGCTTTGGCCTGTGGCTGCAACCGATCACCCAGGCCCGTGACTGGGGCCGTGAGGACTTTGCCCTGGCCATGGCGGTGCAGAACCTGTCCTGGGGCTTTTTTGGCATTTTTGCCGGCATGGTTGCCGACCGCTTTGGCGCCTTCCGGGTGATGACGGTGGGGGCCCTGGCCTACGCGGGCGGACTGGTCGGCATGGCCTTTGCCCCCAACACCACCGTTTTTGTGATCTTCACCGGGGTGCTGATCGGGCTGGCACAGTCGGGCACCACCTATGCCGTGATTTATGGGGTGATCGGTCGCAATGTCAGCGCCGAGCGCCGCTCCTGGGCCCTGGGGGTGGGCGGGGCGGCCGGCTCGTTTGGCCAGTTCCTGATGGTGCCGGTCGAGGGCATGTTGATTGCCATGAACGGCTGGCAAGACGCCTTGCTCATCCTGGCCGCGGCCGCGCTGCTGATGATTCCCCTGGCGCTTGGCCTGCGCGAGCCGGCCCTGGCGGGCGGCCAGGTCACGCGCGAGCAAACCATCTGGCAAGCCGTGCGCGAGGCCTTGGGCTATCGCAGCTTCCAATGGTTGATGGCCGGCTATTTTGTGTGCGGCTTCCAGGTCGTCTTCATTGGCGTGCACCTGCCGAGCTACCTGAAGGACAACGGGCTCTCGCCGCAGGTGGCCAGCATGGCGCTGGCCCTGATTGGCCTGGCCAATATTGTGGGCACCTATGGAGCGGGGGCGCTGGGCCAACGCTTTGCCAAAAAGCACATCCTGGCCTTCATTTATTTTGGCCGCGCGGTGGCCATCAGCCTCTTCTTGCTGGTGCCGCTCTCGCCCGCCAGCGTGTATGTGTTTGCCGCCGTGATGGGCGTGCTGTGGCTGTCCACCGTGCCCCCCACCACCGCCTCGGTCGCGCACATCTTTGGCGTGGCCCACCTGTCCATGCTCAGCGGCTTTGTCTTCCTGAGCCACCAGGTGGGCTCGTTCATGGGCGTGTGGCTCGGCGGGGTGCTGTACGACCGCACCGGCAGCTACGATGTGGTCTGGCTCATCTCGATCGCCCTGGGGGTGTTTGCGGCCCTGGCCAATCTGCCGGTGCGCGAGCAACCCATCGAGCGCCGCCCTGCACACGCCTGAGCCGCCATGTCCGCGCCTGCCCCACGCCAGTCCCTTCGCCGCGCCTTGTTGGCGTTGGCATTGGCCGCCGTGCTGGGCTTGACGCTGTCCCTGTACCTGCGCCCCGACTTCATGGTCATGATGGCCGACGCCGTCTGGGCCTGCTTCTGAACCTTGCTGTGACCGCTGCCTGCCCGCCCACCCTGCCGTCCATTCACGCCGCACCCGCTGCGGCATCGCCCTGGCTGGAGCGCTTTGCGCACCTGCTGGCACCGGGCAGCGAGGTGCTGGATGTGGCCTGTGGCAGCGGCCGCCACATGCGTCGCCTGGCCGAGTTGGGCCACCGCCCGATGGGCGTGGACCGCGATGCGGCCTCGCTGGCTCAAGCTGCGGCCTGGGGGCCGGTGCTGCAGGCCGATCTGGAGGGCGCGCCCTGGCCCCTGCCCGGTCGCCAATTTGACGCGGTGCTCGTGACCCATTACTTGTGGCGTCCGCTGTGGCCAGCCCTGCTGGGTGCTTTGCGGCCCGGCGGCTGGTTGATCTACGAAACCTTTTCACAAGGGCATGCCCGCATCGGCCGACCTTCGCGCGCCGAGTTCCTGCTGCAGCCCGGCGAGTTGCTGCAGGTCTGCCAGGGCCTGCGTGTGCTGGCCTACGAGGAAGGCCTGTGCCAGGACCCACCCAAGGTGGTTCAGCGCATCGTGGCCTGCCGCGAGGACACGGCCAGCGCCCCGGGCCCTTGGCCACTGGTGGCCGGGGCACGCTGGCCAGCACCAGCGGTTTGACACCGCCCTGAACGCGAAAAGCTGGGCCCCGCACGGTTTTGTCGCCCAGCAGGATCGCGACTCGCTAGAATGTGACTTTCGCCCTCATTTTTTTGACAAGATGGCCACTCAAACACCGATTCGCGGCAGCATTCCCGCTTTGATCACCCCCATGCTCGACAACGGCGATGTGGACTATGCGGGCCTGCGAAAACTGATCGACTGGCATGTGGCCGAAGGCACAGACGCCATCGTGGTGGTGGGCACCTCGGGCGAGTCGCCCACGGTGAATGTGCAGGAGCACGCCGAGATCATCCGCGTGTCGGTCGAGCAAGCCGCGCGCCGCATCCCCATCATCGCCGGTT
>JBEBDJ010000256.1:0-2770 GCA_041157045.1 Pseudomonadota bacterium | reverse complement strand
ATCTCGGTTTACCAGGCGCGCCTGAACCTGGGTGAGACGCTGGCCACCCGTGTGGTGTCCACCGTGCCCCCCAGCGAGATCGACGTGATCATCCCGATCCCCGAGTCGAGCCGGCCCAGCGCCACGCAGCTGGCCCACCTGCTCGGCATTCCCTACCGCGAGGCCTTCGTCAAGAACCGCTACGTGGGCCGCACCTTCATCATGCCGGGGCAGGGTGTGCGCAAGAAGTCGGTGCGGCAGAAGCTCAACGTGATCGCCAGCGAGTTCAAGGGCCGCAACGTGATGCTGGTCGACGACTCGATCGTGCGCGGCACCACCAGCCGCGAGATCGTGCAGATGGCGCGCGACGCCGGCGCCCGCAAGGTCTACATGGCCAGCGCCGCCCCACCGGTGCGCTACCCCAATGTGTACGGCATCGACATGCCCACCCGCGAAGAGTTGGTGGCGCACGGCCGCACGATCGAAGAGGTGCGCCAGATCATTGGCTGCGACGCGCTGATCTACCAGGACGTGGACGCGATGAAGCAGGCGGTGCGCTCGGCCACGCAGGCGGGCTCGCCCGCCTTGGCCGGATTTGACGCGTCCTGCTTTGACGGCGTGTACGTGACCGGTGATGTGAGCGCCCAGGACATTGCCCGCATCCACGAGGCGCGCCCGCAAGGCCAGGACCCCGAGGCCGATGCCTCTCGTCTGGCGCTGCCCAACGCCTCGAATTGAAGGAGCCGACCATGAGCGCGACCCCATCCCGTCCCCTGCACCGCGACACCCTGGCAGTGCGCGCGGCCTCCGAGCGCAGCGCCTACGGCGAGAACTCCGAGGCCTTGTTCCTGACCAGCGGTTTTGTGCAGCCCGACGCCGCCACCTCGGCGCGCCGCTTTGGCGGCGAGGAAGACGGCTACACCTATGGCCGCTCGGGCAACCCCACCGTCAGCAGCATGGAGATGCGCCTGGCGGCCCTGGAGGGCACCGAGGCCTGCATGGCCACCAGCAGCGGCATGTCCGCGGTCATGCTGATGTGCTTTGCCCTGCTCAAGTCGGGCGACCATGTGATCATTTCGCAGTCGATGTTTGGCTCCACGCTCAAGCTGATCGGCTCGGAGTTTGCGCGCTTTGGCGTGCAATGCAGCGTGGTGCCGCAAACCGACCTCGACGCCTGGCGCCAGGCCGTGACCCCGCACACCAAGCTGCTGTTTGCCGAGACCCCGACCAACCCGCTGACCGAGGTGTGCGACATGGCCGCGCTGGCCGACATTGCGCACCAGGCCGGGGCCTGGCTGGCGGTCGACAACTGCTTTGCCACCCCGGCGCTGCAGCGCCCGGTGGAGTGGGGCGCGGACATCATCATGCACTCGGGCACCAAGTTTCTGGATGGCCAGGGCCGGGTGATGGCCGGTGCACTGTGCGCCCCGCAGGCCCTGGTCACCGAGAAGTTCCTGCCAGTGATGAAAAATTCCGGCATGGTGCTCTCGCCCTTCAACGCCTGGGTGGTGCTCAAGGGCCTGGAGACCCTGGACATCCGCATGCAGGCGCAAAGCCGCAGCACGCTGGCGCTGGCCCACTGGCTGGCGCAGCACCCGGCGGTGGCGCGCGTGCACTATCCGGGCCTGGCCAGCCATCCGCAGCACGCGCTGGCCATGCGCCAGATGTCGGGCGTGGGCGGCGCCGTGCTGTCCTTCGAGGTCAAGGCCGATGGCCCCGAGCAGGGCCGCGCGCGCGCCTTTGGCGTGCTCGACGCCCTGGAGGTCATGTCGCTGTGCACCAACCTGGGCGACACCAAGACCCTGCTGGCGCATCCGGCCAGCACCTCGCACGGCAAGCTCTCGGAGGCGCAGCGCCAGGCCGCCGGCATCACGCAGGGCCTGATCCGCGTGGCCGTGGGCCTGGAACACCTGGACGACATCTGCGCCGACATCGATCGCGGCCTGTCCCTTTTTGCCTGATTGTTCATGACCACACGCACCCGTTTTGCCCCGTCGCCCACCGGTTTCATCCACCTGGGCAATATCCGCTCGGCCCTCTACCCCTGGGCGTTTGCGCGCGCCAGCGGCGGCGCCTTCATTCTGCGCATCGAGGACACCGACCTGGAGCGCAACAGCCAGGCCGCTGTTGACGTCATCCTGGAAGGCATGCAGTGGCTGGGCCTGGCCCACGACGAGGGCCCCTTCTACCAAATGCAGCGCATGGCGCGCTACAAAGAGGTGCTGGCCCAGCTGCGCGAAGCCGGCCATGTGTACCCCTGCTACATGAGCGTGGCCGAACTGGACGCCCTGCGCGAGCAGCAGATGGCGGCCAAGCAAAAGCCCCGCTACGACGGCACCTGGCGCCCCGAGCCGGGCAAGACCCTGCCGGCCATCCCCGACGGGGTGCAGCCGGTGTGGCGCTTTCGGAACCCGCAAGGTGGCGTGGTGGCCTGGGACGACAAGGTCAAGGGCCGCATCGAAATCGCCAACGACGAGCTCGATGACCTGGTGATCGCACGCCCTGATGGCACGCCCACCTACAACTTCTGCGTGGTGGTGGACGACATCGACATGGCCATCACCCACGTCATCCGTGGCGACGACCATGTGAACAACACACCGCGCCAGATCAACATCTTCCATGCGCTGGGCCACACCCCGCCGGTGTATGCCCACCTACCCACCGTGCTCAACGAGCAGGGCGAGAAGATGAGCAAGCGCAACGGCGCCAAGCCCGTCACCCAGTACCGCGACGAGGGCTACCTGCCCGACGCCATGGTGAACTACCTGGCGCGCCTGGGCTGGAGCCA
>JBEBDJ010000255.1:0-26181 GCA_041157045.1 Pseudomonadota bacterium | reverse complement strand
AGCGGGCAAAGCGCTGGCGCAGCGCCGTGGCCTGGTCGCGCAGCACGTTCTGGTCCGCGCCCACCGCCACAAACAGGCAGCCCTGCTGCACATAGTGCTGGGCCAGGGCCTCGTCACCGGTCAGGATGCCCGGGGCCTTGCCGCAGCGGCGGATGGTGGCAATGGCCTCGTCGATCACCTTGAGCACCTCGGGGTGCTTGGGGTTGGCCAGGTGACCCAGTGCCGCGGACAGGTCGCCCGGGCCGATGAACACGCCGTCCACGCCCTCAACGCGGGCAATGGCCTCCAGGTTCTGCAGGCCCAGCACCGTCTCGACCTGCACCATGACGCCGATCTCCTCGGCGCAGCGCTTGGCATAGTCCTTGACGCGGCCGTACTGGCTCGCGCGGGGGGCGCCGGCAAAGCCGCGCACGCCGTGCGGCGGGTAGCGCGTGTAGGCCACCGCGTTGCGGGCCTCTTCCTCGGTCTGGATATAGGGCACCAGCAGGTTTTGCACCCCAATGTCGAGCAGGCGCTTGAACAGCACCATGTCGAGCCAGGGCGGGCGCACCACGGCAGCGGCGCTGCCGCCCTGCATGGCGTGCAGCTGCGCCAGGATTTCGCTCAGGTCATTGGGCGAATGCTCCATGTCCAGCAGCAGCCAGTCGTAGCCGCAGCGCGAGAGGATTTCGGTGGCAATGGGGCTGCACAGGTGCGACCACAGACCGATCTGGGTCTGGCCGGCCAGCAGGCCGCGTTTGAATGCGTTGACGGGAAGGTCCATGAACATCTCCTCAAGGGGTCAGGGGGCCTGGATCAGGATGGCCCGGAAGTCGTTGATATTGGTGCGCGTCGGGCCACTGACCAGGTCCTGGCCCAGGGCCGCAAAGAAAGGATGCGCGTCGTTCTGGTCGAGCGCGCGCTGCGCCGACAGGCCCAGGGCGCGCGCACGCGCCAGGGTATCGGGGTGCCACAGCGCGCCCGCGGTTTCGGCGCCGCCGTCCACACCGTCGGTGTCGGCCGCCAGCGCGTGGATGCGTGGGTGCGACTGCAAGTTCAGGCCCAGCGACAGCAAAAACTCCACATTGCGCCCGCCGCAGCCCTGGCCGCGCACGGTGACGGTGGTCTCGCCCCCCGAGAGCAGCACCGCCGGTGCGGCCACCGGTTGGCCCCGCTCGGCCGCCTGGCGCGCCATGCCCGCCATCACGCGGCCCACCTCGCGCGCCTCGCCCTCGAGGCTGTCGCCCAGGATGCAGGGGGTGATGCCGTGCGCACGGGCCAGCGCCGCCGCAGCCTCCAGGCCCATTTGCGGCGAGCTCACCAGCCGTGTCTCGGCGCGCGCCAAACGCGGGTCCCCCGCCTTCAGGCTCTCGAGTGCGCCCGCGGCCAGCTGCGCGCGCACCGCCTCGGGCAGCGCAATCGCATAGCGGTCCAGAATGTCCAGCGCATCGGCGCAGGTGGTCGGATCGGCCACCGTGGGCCCCGAGGCAATGTCGTGCAGGCCATCGCCCGGCACATCCGAGATCACCAGTGTCAGCACCCGCGCCGGATAGCAGGCCGCCGCCAGGCGACCGCCCTTGATGCGCGAGAGGTGGCGCCGCACGGTGTTCATCTCGGTGATGGTCGCGCCGCTCTTGAGCAGGTCCTGGTTCAGGCGCTGCTTGGCCGCCAGGTCCAGGCCCTCGGCCGGCAGGGGCAGCAGGGCCGAGCCGCCGCCCGAGATCAGGCACAGCACCAGGTCCTGCGGCTGCAGGCCCTGCACCAGCTGCAGCATGCGCTCGGCCGCCCGCAGGCCCCGCTCGTCGGGCACCGGGTGGCGCGCCAGCACGATCTCGATGCGCTCGCAGGGCTCTTCATGCCCGTCGCGGGTCACGACCAGGCCAGTCAGCGGGCCATGCCAATGGTCCTCCACCGCCCGCGCCATCGCCGCCGAGGCCTTGCCCGCACCGATGACGATCAGGCGCCCGCCGCTCAGGCTGGCCGGATCGGGCAGATGCGCCGGCACCACCCGGTGCGGCTGCGCCGACGCCACCGCGGCGTCAAACAGCGCGCGCAGAAAACCGGCCGGATCAGCCTTGGGCGACAACATGGTTGCCCGCGTGTTCGAGCGCCTTGACCAGGCCCGAATGGTCCCAGCCCCCACCGCCCAGCGCCACACAAGAGCTCATGAGCTGCTGCGTGCTGGCGGTGTTGGGCAGCGACAGGCCCATGGCGCGCGCGCCTTCCAGGGCCAGGTTCAGGTCCTTCTGGTGCAGCTCGATGCGGAAGCCCGGGTTGAAGGTGCGCTTGATCATGCGCTCGCCGTGCAGCTCCAGGATGCGGCTGGTGGCCAGACCACCCATCAGCGCCTGGCGCACCTTGGCCGGATCGGCCCCCGCCTTGGAGGCAAACAGCAAGGCCTCGCCCACCGCCTCGATGGTCAGCGCCACCACGATCTGGTTGGCCACCTTGCAGGTCTGGCCGCTGCCGACCTCGCCAATCAGGGTGATGTTCTTGCCCATCTTCTGGAACACCGGCAGCACCTGCTCAAAGGTCGCCTCGCTGCCGCCCACCATGATGGTCAGCGTCGCTTGCTTGGCGCCCACCTCGCCGCCCGAGACCGGGGCGTCCAGGTAGTCGGCGCCCAGCGCGCGGATTTTCTCGGCAAAGCCTTTGGTGGCGATGGGCGAGATCGAGCTCATGTCCACCACCACCTTGCCCGCGGCCGCGCCCTGCAGGCCCGCGGCCACCCCGTTCTGGCCAAACAGCACCTGCTCGACATGCGGGGTGTCGGGCACCATGGTGATGATGATCTGCGCCTGGCGCGCCACGTCGGCGGGGCTTGCGCAGGCCTGGGCGCCCGCGTCCAGCAGCGCTTGCGGCACGCCGCTGCGCGAATGCGCCAGCACGGTGTGGCCCGCTGCCAGCAAATGACCTGCCATGGGCTGGCCCATGATGCCCAAACCGATAAAGCCGATGTTCATGTGGTTCTCCTCAGGATATGAAAAAAATGCCGCTTAGCGCACCATGGCGGGCGACTTGGGGTTGAAGGTCCAGCCGGGGATCAGGTACTGCATGGCCACCGCGTCGTTGCGCGCGCCCAGGCCGTGCTGCAGGTACAGGGCATGCGCGCGCTCGACCGCGTCCATGTCCAGCGTCACGCCCAGGCCCGGCTTGTCGGGCACCGCCACATGGCCGTCGCGAATCTGCAGCGGCTCTTGGGTCAGGTACTGGCCGTCCTGCCAGATCCAGTGGGTGTCGATGGCGGTGACCTTGCCCGGCGCGGCGGCCGCGCAATGGGTGAACATGGCCAGCGACACATCAAAGTGGTTGTTCGAATGCGAGCCCCAGGTCAGGTCGTACATCTGGCACAGCTGCGCCACACGCACCGAGCCCTGCAGGGTCCAGAAGTGCGGATCGGCCAGCGGAATGTCGACCGACATCAGCTGGATGCTGTGCGCCATCTCGCGCCAGTCGGTGGCCACCATGTTGGTGGCAGTGGGCAGGCCGGTGGCACGGCGGAACTCGGCCATCACCTCGCGGCCCGAGAACACGCCCTCGCCCCCGCACGGGTCCTCGGCATAGGCCAGCACGCCGTGCAGATCGCGCAGCAGGCGCACCGCATCCTTGAGCAGCCAGCCGCCGTTGGGGTCCAGCGTCACGCGCGCCTGCGGGAAGCGCTCGTGCAGGGCACGGATGGCCTCGACCTCTTCCTCGCCGCGCAGCACGCCGCCCTTGAGCTTGAAGTCGGCAAAGCCGTAGCGCGCTTGCGCGGCCTCGGCCAGGCGCACCACCGCCTCGGGGGTCATGGCCTCTTCGTGGCGCAGGCGGAACCAGTCGTTGTCGGCATCGGGCTCGCTGCGGTAGGCCAGATCGGTCTTGCGGCGATCGGCAATGTAGAACAGATAGCCCAGCATCTGCACCTTCTCGCGCTGCTGGCCCTCGCCCAGCAGGGCGCACACCGGCACGTTCAGGTGCTGGCCCATCAGGTCCAGCAAGGCGCTCTCGACGGCGGTCACCGCGTGGATGGCCACGCGCAGGTCAAAGGTTTGCTGACCACGGCCGCCCGCATCGCGGTCGGCAAAGCGCTGGCGCATGGCGTTGAGCAGCGCGTTGTAGCGGCCAATCGGCTGGCCCTCGATCAGC
Source organism: Pseudomonadota bacterium (assembly GCA_041157045.1). Taxonomy (GTDB): domain Bacteria; phylum Pseudomonadota; class Gammaproteobacteria; order Burkholderiales; family Burkholderiaceae_C; genus Limnohabitans_A. The sequence goes on along the minus strand of JBEBDJ010000255.1, from coordinate 22,077 downwards.
GCGCGGGCGTCCTCCAGGGTCTGGCGGATTTTTTCGCCACCGGGCACCTCGCCCACACCGGTGTGGCCGCTGCTGTCGCTGATCAGCACCAGGTTGCGGGTGAAATACGGGCCGTGCGCGCCCGAGAGGTTCATCAACATGCTGTCGTGCCCGGCAACGGGAATGACGCGCATCTGGGTAACGATGGGAGTGGTCATGGGAAGGATGGGGTGGGTCGAAAAAGTGAAGTGATCATACAACATGGTCGCGCCCTTGGCGAGGGCTTTTTCGGGGCGGATCAGCAGGAATCCCCTGGTATATTGCAAACCAAGGGCCTCAAAACAGCAGATTCCCGCACAGATGGTCAAAACGGATCTGCACAAAACACTATACTTGTATGATCTCTTTTGAACCAGGTGATGTGATGACCACTGCCCCGCCCACCCCCCGCGCCTGCCCCACCGAATGCCTGGCCCTCGGCCCCGACCAGGTGGGCGAATCACCCGTCTGGGACGGCCAGGCACAGCGCCTGTGGTGGGTGGACATCGATGGCCGGCGCATTCGCCAGCGCCAGTGGCCGCACGGCGCGCTGGCCGAGTGGGCGCTGCCCGAGCGCGTGGCCTGCATCGCACTGACCGAGCAGGCCGACGAGCTGGTTGCCGCCATGGAATCGCGCATCCAGCACCTGCGCCTGCTGCCAGGCGGCGCGGTCCAGGTGCTGCGCACGCTGGCCCACATCACCCACCCCCAGCCCAATATGCGCTTTAACGACGGGCGCTGCGACGCCAGTGGCCGCCTGTGGGTGGGCACGATGGTGATGGACATGTCGCTGGCCAGCCCGGCCGGTGGCCTGTACTGCCTGGACGAGCGGGGCCTGAGCGGCCCGCATGTGAGCGGCCTGATCACCCCCAATGGCAGCGGCATGAGCCCCGATGGCCGCTGGATGTACCTCTCGGATTCGCACCCGCAGGTGCAGCAGGTCTGGCGCATGCCCATCGACCTGGACAGCGGCCGCCTGGGCGAGCGCGAGCCCTTCATCGATTTCAAACCCCTGCCCGGTCGCCCCGACGGCGCGGCGGTGGACGCGCGCGGCCACTACTGGATCTGCGGCAACGACGCCGGCATGGTGCACGAGTTCGATCCCACGGGGCGCTGGCTGCAGGCCCATGCCGTGCCCTTTGCCAAGCCCGCCATGTGCGCCTTTGCGGGCCCCGATCTCTCGCTGCTGTGCGTGACCTCCATCGTGCCCGGCGGCGTGGACCCGGCGCAGCGCGGCGCCAGCGGCCAGTTGGTCGGCCTGTCGGTGGGCCAGCAGGGCCGGCCCGAGCCGCGCTTTACGCGCTTTCCACGCGCTGCTTGAGGCGCTGCGCCTCCTCGCGCGAGAAGCGCCGCACCTCTTTCAGAAATGCGCTGAGCAAGGGCGAGGTTTCGTCCTTGCGGTAAAAACAGTACAGCGACATGTAGCGCGGCTTGGCCGCCGCAATCGGCCGGATCACCAGGCCGGGCACCTGCTCGAGCCGACGCACGCATTCGGGCACGATGCACAGGCCCAGGCCGGCCGCCACCATCAGCGTGGACGCAAACAGATCGTTGGTGCCATTGGTCCAGCGCGGCTCGAAGCCGTTGGCGCGGCACAGGTCCAGCCCGGCGTTGAAGAGCTGTGAGCTCGATGCGGTGGGCATGAGCAGGCGCCGCTCGCGCAGCCACTGGATATCGATCACCGCATGATGCGCCAGCTCGTCGTCCTCGGGCAGGGCCAGGTACAGCGGCTCGTGCAGAACCAGCATCTCGGCCAGATCGTCTTCGCGCGGGCGCATGCGCTCAAAACCCACCAGCAGGCGCCCCTGGCGCAGCGCCTGCAGCTGCGCCGGTGTCTGCATGGGGTGGATGCCAATGTCCACCTCGGGGTTCGCCGCGTGGTAGCGCTTGACCAGGCGCGGCAGGCTGTCGAACATGGCCGTGCCATACACCCCGATGTCCAGCCGGCCGTACTGCCCGGCCCCGGCCTTGCGGGCGCGCTGCGAGGCCTGATCGACCAGGGCCTGGATGTTGCGCGCGTCCTGCAGCAGGGCCTCGCCCGCCTGCGTCAGCAGCATGCCCTTGGGCGTGCGCTTGAACAGCACCACCCCCAGCTCTTCCTCCAGCAACTGGATCTGCCGCGTCAGCGGCGGCTGCGACATGTGCAGGCGCTGCGCCGCATGGCCCAGGTGCCGCTCCTCGGCCACGGCAAGAAAGTAACGGAGTTTTCGGGGGTCCATGGCAACCTATTCAAAAAAGGTATGGAGACCAAAAAATTATAGATTGGACAGTATCGCACCGGATTTTTATAGTCGCCCCCAAACCAAACCGAGGACGACTCCCCATGCTCAAGCCCCAACGCAACGCTGCCCGCGAAACCCGCAAGCTCGACGGCATCTGGCAGTGGCAACTGGCGCCCACCGGGCACGGCCAGTCGCAGCGATGGTGGAACGCGGCGCTGCCGCAGCCGCGCCCCATGCCGGTGCCGGCCAGCTACAACGACATCTACCCCGAGCAGGCGGTGCGCGACCATGTGGGCGACGCCTGGTACCAGACCGACCTGACCCTGCCGCGCGGCTGGCAAGACCAGCGCGTGGTGCTGCGCTTTGACGCCGCCACGCACCGCGCCAGCGTCTGGCTTGACGACACCCTGATCGCCAGCCACGAAGGCGGCTACACCCCCTTCGAAGCCGACCTGACCGACCGCCTGCAAGCCGGCCGTGTGCACCGCCTGACGGTGTGCGTGAACAACGAGCTGCACTGGCACACCATTCCCCCGGGCCGCGTGGTGCGCGGCCCCGACGGGCGCCTGCGCCAGCAGGTCTTTCACGACTTCTTCAACTACGCCGGCCTGCACCGCTCGGTGTGGCTGTACAGCACCCCGCGCCAGGCCATCACCGACCTGACCGTGCGCACCGAGTACCAGGGCCCGGGTGGCACGGTCGACGTGCAGGTGGTCACCGCTGGCGACGCGGCCAGTGTGCGCCTGCAATTGCTCGACGAGCAAGGCGTGTGCGTGGCCCAGGCCCAGGGCGCGCAGGCGCGCCTGACGCTGGCCCAGGCCACCCCCTGGCAGCCCGGCAAGGCCTATCTGTACACCTTGCAGGTCGACAGCGGCGCCGACCAGTACCGCCTGCCCGTGGGCATCCGCAGCGTGGCGGTGCGCGACGGCCAGTTCTGCATCAACGGCACGCCGTTCTACTTCACCGGCTTTGGCATGCACGAGGACAGCGCCATCCGGGGCAAGGCGCACGATGCGGCCCTGATGGTGCACGACTTTGCCCTGCTGGACTGGATAGGTGCCAACTCGCTGCGCACCTCGCACTACCCCTATGCACAAGAGGTGCTGGAGTACGCCGACCGCCAGGGCATTGTGGTGATCGACGAAACCGCCGCGGTGGGCATGAACATGGAGATTGCGCGCATCCTGAGCGGCGCGCGCGACCTGCCCGAGCAGCTCTACAGCGAGGCGGCGATCTCGGCGGCCACCCAGCAAACCCATCTGCGCGCCATCGAAGAGCTGATCGCGCGCGACAAGAACCACCCCTGCGTGGTGATGTGGAGCCTGGGCAACGAACCCGATCTGCGCCCGGCCGGCGCCAGCGAGTACTTCCTGCCGCTGGTGCGCCACGCCCGTGCCCTGGACCCGACCCGCCCCATGACCCTGGTCAATGTGATGATGGTCGGCCCCGACGAGGACTGCGTCGCCCCCGAGCTGGACGTGCTCTGCCTCAACCGCTACTGGGGCTGGTACGCCGAGGGGGGCGACCTGCAGGCCGCCGAAGCCATGCTCGAGGCCGATCTGCGCGCCTGGGCCGCACGCCACCCGGGCAAGCCCATCGTCATCACCGAATACGGCGCCGACACCATGCCCGGTCAGCACAGCATCGTGCCCAGCATGTGGAGCGAGGACTACCAGCGCGACCTGCTGGCCATGCACGGCCGCGTCTTCGACCGCGTGCCCCAGGTGGCCGGCGAGCAGGTCTGGAACTTTGCCGACTTCGCCACCGCGCAAGGCATTGTGCGCGTGGGCGGCAACCGCAAAGGCGTCTTCACCCGCGACCGCCAACCCAAGGCCGCAGCCCAGGTCTTGCGCCAGCGCTGGCTGGCCAAGCGCAAGGCCTGACCCCGATTTCCAACGCGTCATACTCAAACCACAGGAGACCGACATCATGACGACCCAACCCCTCTTCAAGCGCCTTGCCCTGGGCGCCGCCCTGGCCGTGGCCAGCAGCGCCTGGGCCCAGTCCAATACCGTCGAGGTGCTGCACTGGTGGACCACGGGTGGCACCGCCGCCGCCGCCGCCAAGCTCAAGGAAGCCGCGCAAGCCGCCGGCGTGGAGTGGAAAGACGTGGCCGTGGCCGGCAACGAAAACCAGCGCACCCTGCTGCGCACCAAGCTCATGAAGGGCGATGCCCCGGGCGTGGCGCAGATCGTGGGCGACATCGAGCAGTTTGCCGACCAGCGCGACAAGCTGTTTGACCTGACCCCCATCGCCCGCGAGCAAAAGTGGGACGATGTGCTGCCCAAGGTCATCCAGGATTACGTCAAGGTGGGCAGCGGCACCTACGCCGCCGTGCCGCTGAACGTGCACCGCCTCTCGGTCATGTACGTCAACGTGCCCCTGCTCAACAAGCTGGGCGCCAAGACCGCGCCCAAGACCTGGGACGAGTTCTTTGCCCTGGCCGACAAGGCCAAGGCCGCTGGCATCCAGCCCATCGCCTGGGGCAACGCCCAGGTCATGAGCGTGGTGTTCAACCAGGTGGCCATGGGCACCATGGGCGCCACCGCCTTCCGCAAGGCCTTCATCGACGGCGACGAGGCCACCCTGCGCAGCCCGGCCATGGTCAAGACCTTCGAGAACTACCGCCGCCTGGGCAACTACGCCGACAAGAGCGCCATCACCCGCCGCTGGAACGAGGGCACGCAAAGCGTCATCAACGGCGACACCCTGGTGCAGATCATGGGCGACTTTGCCAAGGGCGAGTTCACCCGCGCCGGCAAGAAGCCGGGCGTGGACTACCTGTGCGTGGCCTCGCCGGGCACCCAGGGCAGCATGAACTTCATCACCGACGGGTTCCTCTTCCTCAAGACCCGCTCGGGCAGCCCCACCGCCCAGGCCAACCTGGCCAAGGTGTTGATGGACAAGAAGACCCAGGTCGAGTTCAACCTCGTCAAGGGCTCGGTGCCGGCGCGTTCGGACGTCGACCTGAGCGCGTTTGACGAGTGCTCCAAGACCACCCACGCCGAGTTCGTCGCCGCGGGCAAGTCGGGCAATCTGGTGCCTTTTGTGGACATGATGATCCCGGCCGCGCGCTCGGGCGCCATCCGCGATGTCTACATCGACTTCACCGCCAAGCCCGACATGACGCCGGCCCAAGCCATCGAAAAGCTGGTCGTCGCCTCGCGCGCCAAGTAAGTCCGGAGCCCTTTGCATGTCCTCTGCCTCCCCCTCGATGAGCCTGCGCCTGGAGCGCTGGCTCCCGCCCCTGGTCCTGTCCCCGGCCTTTGCGCTGGCGGTGCTGTTCTTCTATGGGCTGTCGGTCTGGATCGGCGCCCTGTCGATGACCGACTCGTCCTCGTACGTGAGCTGGAACTGGGTGGGCCTTGCCCAATACCAGCGCCTGTTCGAGGACGAGGCGTGGTGGGTGGCATTGGGCAATATGGCGCGCTTTTTGCCGCTGGCGCTCATCCTGCCCCTGGTGCTGGGGGCGGCGCTGGCGATTTTGCTGGACCAGCAGATCCGCGGCGAGGGCACCCTGCGCACCCTCTACCTCTACCCCATGGCCCTGTCGTGGATCGTGGCCGGCACGCTCTGGCGCTGGATGCTCGCCCCCGACATCGGGGTCGAGGCCTTCCTCAAGCGCCATGGGTTTGAGGGCGCGAGCTTTGACTGGCTGGTCAACCCCGACTACTCGATCTACACCATTGTGCTGGTGGCCGTGTGGCACTCCACCGGCTTTGTGATGGCGATGTTCATCGCCGGCCTGCGCAGCATCGACGACTCGATCATCAAGGCCGCCCGCATCGACGGCGCCTCGCTGCCGCGCGTGTACTGGAGCATCATCCTGCCGGCCCTGCGCCCCACCGTGTTCAGCGCACTCATCATCTTGCTGCCCGCCACCATCAAGACCTACGACCTGGTCGTGGTGCTCACCCAGGGCGGACCGGGCCAGTCGAGTGTGCTGCCGGCCTTCTTCATGTTCGACCGCTTCTTCACCCGTGAGCAAATGGGTCTGGGCGCCGCCAGCGGCACCATCATCCTCATGACCTGCCTGTCGATCGCCCTGCCCTACATCGTTCTCGAACTGAAAAAGCAACGCGATGAAGCCTGAAGCCAATCTCTCCCGCGCACTGATTTATCTGGTGCTGCTGCTGGCGCTGGGGTTTTTCGCCCTGCCCGCCTGGTTTGCCGTCGTCAACTCCTTCAAACCCCTGGAGGAAATCCAGTCGGGCAACGTCTTTGGCCTGCCGCAGGTCTGGACGGTGCAGCCCTGGGTCAAGGCCTGGAGCCAGGCCTGCACCGGCGCAGGCGAATGCAGCGGCCTCTCGCGCTACTTCCTCAACTCGGTGATCGCCGTGGTGCCCGCCACCCTGATCGGCAGCCTCTGGGGCTGCTTCAACGGCTATGTGCTGGCCAAGTGGCCCTTCAAGCGCAGCGAGGCGGTGCTGTTTGTGCTGATGTTCGGCAGCTTCCTGCCCATCGGTCTGTTCCTCTTCCCGCTGACGGTGATCTTTGACCGCATGGGCCTGTCGACCACCCTGACCGGCCTGATCGTGGTCTACATCATCTACAGCCTGCCCACCGCGCTGTTCTTCAAGAACTACTTTGTGGGTTTTCCGGGCGAGCTGATCAAGGCCGCGCGCATCGACGGTGCCGGGCTGTTCCGCATCTTCTGGAGCATTGTGCTGCCCACCGCGCGCCCGATCATGATGGTCGTGATCATCATGAGCTTCACCAACATCTGGAACGACTTCCTGTTCGCCCTGGTGCTGGCCCCCTACGACGCACTGACCGTGACCGTGGGCCTGAACAACCTCATCAACGTGGTCGAAGACCGCGCCGAATACAACGTCCACATGGCGGCTGCCCTCATTGCCGCCCTGCCCACCGCCGTCGTCTACGTGGTCGCCGGCAAGCACTTCGTGCGCGGCCTGACCTCCGGCGCCGTCAAGGGCTGAACCCCAACCGAAAGACCTGCATCATGGCCAGTCTGCACATTCAAAACGTTCACAAGCGCTTTGGCACCCACCACATCCTCAAGGGCATCGACCTGTCCATCGAGGACGGCGAGTTCCTCATCCTGGTGGGCCCCTCGGGCTGCGGCAAATCGACCCTCTTGTCGATGATCGCCGGCCTGGACGACATCAGCGAAGGCGAGATCCGCATCGGCGAGCGCGTGGTCAACGGCGTCAGCCCCAAGGACCGTGACATCGCGATGGTGTTCCAGAGCTACGCGCTCTACCCCAGCATGACCGTGCGCGAGAACATGGCCTTTGGCCTGCGCATGAAGAAGGTTCCGCCAGCCGAGCGCGAGCAGATCGTGGACCGCGTCTCGCGCATGCTGCAGATCGAGCACCTGCTCGACCGCCGCCCGGCCCAGCTCTCGGGCGGCCAGCGCCAGCGCGTGGCCATGGGCCGGGCCCTGGCCCGCCAGCCCTCGATCTTCCTGTTCGACGAGCCGCTGTCCAACCTCGACGCCAAGCTGCGCGTGGAAATGCGCGCCGAGATCAAGGCCCTGCACCAGCGCCTGCGCAGCACCATCGTGTACGTGACGCACGACCAGGTCGAGGCCATGACCCTGGGCGACAAGATCGCCGTCATGAAAGAGGGTCAGGTCATGCAGTTCGCCAGCCCCAAAGAGATTTACGAGCGCCCGGCCAATATGTATGTGGCCGGCTTCATGGGCTCGCCCAGCATGAACTTTGTGCCCGCGAATCTGAACGGCCAACAGCTCGTGCTGTCGGGCTGCACGCAATCGGTCAGCATGCCGCAGGCCAGTGCTGCACAGGGCGCGGTGATTGCGGGCATCCGCCCCGAGCACTGGACGGTGCAGGCCGAGGGCCAGGGCCTGCCGGCCCAGGTCGAGCTGCTCGAACCCACCGGTGCCGACACCTACGCCACCTTGCGCGTGGGCGATCAGAAGGTGACGATGCGCTTTGCCGCCGCGCAAGCGCCGCAGCAGGGTCAGACCCTGCACCTGGGCCTGCAAACCGACGCCATCAGCCTGTTTGACCCCAAGACCGAGCAGCGCCTGAACTGAGGCCCTGCCCGCGGGCTCAGGCCGGCGCCGCCCAGGCCGCCTGCAGGGCCTGCGCGAGCTCGGCCAGATCGGACAAGGCCATGCCCGGGGTGTAGAGCGAGGAGCCCAGGCCCGCGCCCGCCGCCCCAGCGGCGCGAAAGGCCGCCAGATTGCGCGCGTCCACCCCCCCCACCACCCACATGGGCGTGCCCTGGGGCAGCACCGCGCGCCAGGCCTTGAGCGAGGCCGTGCCCAGGACGTCGGCCGGGAACAGCTTGAGCGCCTGCGCCCCCGCCGCCAGCGCCTCAAAGGCCTCGGAGGGCGTGGCCACCCCTGGCATCGACAGCAGGCCACGTGCCCGGCTCTGGGCAATCACCGCCGCGTTGCGATTGGGCGCAAGCACCAGGCGCGCACCGGCATCGGCCACCTGGTCCACCTCGTGCACCTGCAGCACCGTGCCCGCGCCAATGAGGGCGCGCTGCCCGTAGGCCTTGGCCAGGCGCTCGATGCTCTGCAAGGGGTCGGGCGAGTTGAGCGGCACCTCCAGGGTGCGAAAGCCGGCGGCCAGCAGCACCTCGCCCACCGCCAACACCTCCTGCGGCCGCACGCCGCGCAGAATCGCCACCAGGGGATGGGCCTTCAGGCCGACCAGTTCATCGCTCATCGTCATGCGTCCTTGATCAATCCGGCCGCCACGGCCAGGCGCCATTGTCCACGCACCGTGGCCGCGTCATGAACCCGCTGGCTCTGCAAGCCACACAGCGACAGGGCGCGCGCATAGCGCTCGCACAGGCCATCGTCGCCCAGCAAATGAATCGGCCAGCCCGCGGCCTCGGCCTGCGTGCTGCCCACCTCGGCGCCCAGCAAGAGGCCCGACAAAAAGTCTGGCAGGCCTTGCGCCGAGACGCGGCCCATCAGGCCCGCGGTGCGCGCTGCAAACAAGGTGTGCGCCAGATCGGCATGGCCCGCATGCCCCAGCGCCACGCCCTGGGCAAACGCCGCCGCGTCCTGGCCTGCGGCCGGCAGGTCCATCAGCCGGCCCAAAATGCTGTGCTGCGTCAGCACGCCATAGAGCTCGCCCGTCATCAGGGTCTTGAAGCGCCGCACCGCACCACCGGCCTCCAGCCACACCCATTTGCTGTGCGTGCCCGGCAGCACGCACAAGGCCGGGGCCGCCCAGTCGGCGCCCCACATCTGCGTCTCCTCGCCACGCATCACATCGTCCTGGCCGCGAGCATCCACGCAGCGCAGGCCCGGCGCAATGTGCAGGCGCAGCATCCGGCCCTGCGCATCGGCAAAGTCCACCCGCGCCAGCTGATGCGCGGCGTCGGCCAGGGTGGCGGGGCACGGCAGGTAGGGGGCCTCCTGCCAGCCCTGGCGGCTGCCCACCATGCCACTGGCGATCAGCGCTGGCGTCGTCGGCCCCTGCAGCCAGTCCTCGCACAGCGCCAACAGGCGCGCGGCAAAGCCGCCGGCGGGCACCGTCATCACCCCGCCCGGGGCGCTGCGCTGCTCGAGCACCTGACCGTGCGGGTCCAGGCGCACCGCGCGCAGGTTGGAGGTGCCCCAGTCCAGGGCAATCAGGGCAGTGCGTTCAGTGGGCATGGGGGCTCCGCGGGCAAAGGGGGTCGGACAGGGTCGGTTGGAACAGCCACCGCAGCGCGCGGCATGCCGCGCAGGGGCCGTGGCTTCAGTAAGCGGGCTTGCTGGAGAACCAGCCCGGCCGGCGCGGGTCCAGGTAGGGGGTGTCGATGACCTCGGTGGCATGGCGTGCGATCAAGGCCTCGTCGGCCTCCACGCCCAGCCCTGGCGCATCGGGCACCGCAAACGCGCCGTCCTGCAAGACCAGCGGGTGGCGCACCACATCGCCTTGCAGATAGGCCCGTTCGCTGTCGATGGCGATGTGCAGATTGGGGATGCTGGCGGCCAGGTGCACATAGGCCGCCTGCGAAAACCCCAGCTCGCCGCCGCTGTGCAGGGTCACCGGGATGCCGGCGGCCTCGGCCAGGGCCGCGGCCTTGATCGTCTGCCACAGCCCGCCCGCCTCGTGCGGATCGAGCAGGATCACATCGGCGGCCGCCATGCGCACGATGTTGCCCACATCGGCCAGGGTGTAGGCCGACTCGTCCAGCGCCACCGGCGTGCTCTGGCATTCGCGCAGCTGGGCATGGCCCAGCAGGTCATCGAGCTCCAGCGGCTGCTCGATGTACTGCAGGTCGTAGGGGCGCAGGCGCTCGAGCATGCGCCGCGCGGTGCCCGGGGTCCAGGCCCCGTTCACATCGGCGCGCAAATCGGCATCGCCCACCGCCTCGCGCACCGCCTGCACATTGCGAATGTCCGACACCGGGTCCATGCCAATCTTGACCTTGAACGATCGGTAGCCCTGGTCGGCAAAGGCGCGGGCCTGCGCGCGCAGCTGCTGGGCATCGGTGCCAAACAGGTAGGCCGCCACCGGCACCTGTTGCCGGTACACCCCACCCCACAAGGCATGCAGGGGCAGGCCTGCGTGCCGGCCCAGCGCGTCCCACATGGCCATCTCGACCGCGGCCATGGCCATCACCACCGCGCGCTTGTGGTGGTAGTAGCCCGCGCCCAGGACATGGCGCGTGAAGCGCTCGACATCGCTGGCGCGGTAGTTCAGCGCGATCGGGATCACCGTCTCTTGCAGCACCGGCCGGATAAAGGCCAGCAGGCAGATGGTCTCGCCCCAGCCCACCACGCCGTTGGCCAGCTCGACGCGCACCAGCAGGCGCGTGGCCGCCGGCCGCCGCCCCGAGCCCCACTCCAGCGGGGTATGGAAAGGCATGGCCACCATCTGGTGGCGGATCGACACGATTTGCAGGGGATGGGGGGTGGCAGGCATGCGCTCAGTCCGGGGTGATGTTCAGTTGGCGCACCATGCGGGTGTAGCGGGCCTCCTCGCGGCGCATCAGATCGGCCAGTTGCTCGGCACTGGAGCCCACCACCTCGGCGCCCAGCTGCGCCAGCTTCTCACGCACCTCGGGCAGGTTCAAAATCGCCACGCTTTCCTTGTTCAGCAAGGCCAGCACCGCCGGCGGGGTTTGCGCCGGTGCCAGCAGCGCGCCCCACGAGGTGGCGCCATATCCCGCGATGCCCGACTCGGCCAGAGTGGGCACGCCGGGCAACAGGGCCGAGCGCGCCGGGCTGGCCACCGCCAGCATCTTGAGCCGACCAGATTTGACATGCGGGGCCACCGAGGCCATGGCATCGAACATCATGTGCGTTCGCCCGGCCAGCAAGTCGGTGTGCGCCGCCGTGCTGCCCTTGTAAGGCACGTGGGCCATGTCCAGCCCCGCGGCCTGCTTGAACATCTCGGCAAAGAACTGCGGGTTGCTGCCGCTGCCCGACGAGGCATAGCTCAGGGCCCCGGGTTTGGATTTGGCCAGCGCCACCAGCTCCGCCACGCTGTTGACCCCCAGCGAGCTGGGCACCACCAGCACCAGGTGCACATTGGCGGTGTGGGTGATGGGGGCAAAGGCCTTGATCGGGTCGTAGCTCAGCTTGGGGAACAGCGCCCCGTTGACCACATGCGAGCTGGCCACCATCAGCAGGGTGTGGCCGTCGTTGGCATTGGCCACCAGCTCGGTGCCGATGGTGCCGCTGGCCCCCGCACGGTTGTCCACCGTGAAGGGCTGGCCCAGGCGCTCGCCCAGCTTGTCGGCCAACAGGCGCGCGGTGATGTCCGAGGCGCCGCCCACGGTGTAGGGCACGATGATGCGCACCGGTTTGCTGGGCCATTTGGGTTGTGCCAGGGTGGGCAGCGCGCAACCCAGCGCGGCGCACAAGGCCAGGCCACGGCCAAGCCGCGACCACAAAGATGAAAGCAACATGCGCGTCTCCTCAATCGGGTTTGATGTTGGCGTCGGCAATGACCTTTTTGTAGAGCTCGAACTCTGTGGCCATGAAGGCCTGGAATTCGGCCGCCGAATTGCCGACCCGCACCACGCCCATGTCCTGCAGCTTGGCCTGCGCCGCTGGCGTCTTGAGGAAGGCCTGCACCTCTTCCGAGATCTTGTTGACGATGGCCGGGGGCGTGCCCGCCGGGGCCATCAGGCCGTGCCAGGGCTTGACGTCAAAGCCGGTGACCAGGTCGCGCACCAGCGGCAGCTCGGGCGCAAAAAAGGCCCGCTCCGGCCCGGCCACGCCCAGGGCACGCAGCTTGCCCGCCTTGACCTGCGGCCAGCTGGTGGTGGCCGCATCCATGGCCGCCACCACCTGACCGCCCAGCAGATCGGTCAGCATCGGGGCCGAGCCCTTGTAGGGCACGTGCAGCATCTGTGTGCCGGTTTTCTGCAGGAACAGTTCCATGGCAATGTGCAAGGACGAGCCCGTGCCCGAGGAGCCATAGGCCAGCTTGCCCGGGTTGGCCTTGAGATACGCCACAAACTCCGGCAGCGTCTTGGCCGGCACCTTGTCGGCGTTGACCACCAGGATCAGGGGCGTCACGCCAATGAGCGAGATGGCGGCAAAGTCCTTGACGGGCTGGTACGAGAAGGCGGTGGGGTTGAGCGCCGGGTTGATCGCGTTGGCGGCAATATTGCCCATGCCAATCGTGTAACCGTCCTTGGGCGAAGAGGCCAGCAGGCCCAGGCCCACCGCCGAGCCCGCGCCCGGCTTGTTGTCCACCGTGACCGGTTGCTTCCATTTGTTCGACAGGTGCTCGGCCACCAGGCGCGCCATGCCATCGGCCGCGCCGCCCGGTGGCACTGGCACGATCAGGCGCACCGGCTTGTTCGGATAACTGGCGGCGTCCTGCGCCAAGGCACCACCAGCGCACAAAGCGCCCGCCGCCACCAAGAGCGCGCTCGCGCCCCGGGTCATGGTTTGGAAAAATCGCATGCTTGTCTCCTGTTGTGATGGTCGATCGCAAACAACGTCAATACCGGCCCCGAAGCCTCATGGGGACTGCAGGAATTCCCACAAGGACTCGTCCGGCTCAATGCCCAGGCCCGGGCCCTGGGGCAACTCAAAATACCCCCCCTGGCAGCGCATCTGCGTGCGCATATGGCCCAGATTCCGGTCCAGCACCGAGTGCTGGTATTCGTGCCAGGGCACATTTGGCAGCGCCGCCGCCGCGTGCAGGCTGGCGGCCTGGTAAATGCCCATGCCAATGCTCGCGTGCGGCATCATCCGCATGTGAAACGCATGGGCCATGCGGCCAATCTGCATGAACTGGCTCACCCCGGTGTGGCCCATCTCGGGCTGCACAATCGACATGGCGCGCTGCTCCATGCGCGGGCGCATCTCAAAGACCGTGGCCAGCTCCTCGCCCAGGGCAATCGGCACCCGGCTTGCCTGCGCCACCTGGCGCTGGCCTTCCAGGTCTTCGGGGGCGCACGGCGCCTCGACCAGCATGGGCCGCCAGGGCTCCAGGCGCTCAATCAGCTGCAGCGCCTCGTGCGCGGTGAACTTCCAATGCAGGTCCACCATCAGCTCCACGTCCGGGCCCAGGGCCTCGCGCAGCGCGCGCATCTCTTGCACGATGCCGTCAAACGACACCACCGCATGGAATTTGAAGGCGCGAAAACCCTGCGCCGCAAAGCGCTGGGCCAGGGCCACCCGATCGGCCAGCGTCGCCCCAGGCAGGCCCGACACATAGGCCGGCAGGCGCGTCTGGCGCTGGCCGCCCAGCAGCTTGACCAGCGGCACGCCCAGGCGCTTGCCGGCCAGGTCCCACAGGCCAATGTCCAGCGCGGCGGCGGCATCGGTCCAGTAACCGCCAAAATGCCCGCGGATGCGCATCTGGTCGTACAGGTCCTCTTGCAACACCGTCACATCCAGCGCGTCGCGCCCGATCAGGTAGGGCCCCATCACCTCGTCAATCAGGCGCGCGGTCACAAAGGGCGCGATGATGCCGTAGGTCTCGCCCCAGCCCACACGGCCCTCGCTGTCGGTGATGCGCACCAGCACCGACGAGTCGCGCGAGGGGTAGATGGCCCGGTTGCCATGGCGCAGGATGTAGCCCTGCTCGGTCACCCGGTCCTGCGGACCCAGCGGGCCCAGGTAGGGGGTCTCGCGCGGCAGCGAGACCACCATGGCTTGCACCTGTTCGATCACGGGCGTTTGGCTCATTGCAACAACAACTCCAGGCGTTGGTCGGCCGCGTCAAACACATGCAGGTCGGCGGCGCGGGCCCACAGCCCAACGGTCTGGCCCTCCTGGACCTCGAGTTGGCCGTCCACCTGCACCTGCACCTGCTGCTCGCCCACCCGCAGGTGAACCAGGCTGGCGCTGCCAAGGCGTTCAATCAAGGTGACCGGCCCCTGCCAGAGTGCCGACGCCGGGTCCACCAGGCGCATGTTCTCGGGTCTGACGCCCAAGGTCAAGGACTGCGCGGGCGGCAGCGGCCCGGGCGCCAGCGACCAACGGGCCCCGCCCTCGGCCAGCACCTGCGCCTGCGGCCCGTCCTGCGCCAGGCGCGCCGGAAAGAAATTCATCTTGGGCGAGCCGATAAAGCCCGCCACAAAGCGGTTGGCCGGCTGGCGGTACAGGTGCATGGGCGCACCCACCTGCTCGATGCGGCCCTCGCGCAGCACCACAATCTTGTCGGCCAGGGTCATGGCCTCCACCTGGTCGTGCGTGACGTACACAAAGGTGGCGCCCAGCTGCTTGCGAAGCTGCGCCAGCTCGATGCGCATGTCCACCCGCAGCGCTGCATCCAGGTTCGAAAGCGGCTCGTCCAGCAGGAAGAGCTTGGGGTTGCGCACAATCGCCCGGCCAATGGCCACGCGCTGGCGCTGCCCGCCCGAGAGCTCCTTGGGGCGCCGCGTGAGCAGGCCCTCGATCTGCAGGATTTGCGCGGCCTTGCGCACGCGCGGGGCAATGTCCTGCGCGCTGGCACCCGACATCTTCAGCCCGAAGCCCATGTTCTCGGCCACGCTCATGTGCGGATACAGCGCGTAGGACTGGAACACCATCGCAATGCCGCGCTGGGCCGGCGGCTGGTCGGTCACCCGCTGGTGCTCGATCAGCACATCGCCGCTGCTGCAGGCCTCCAGACCTGCCATCAGGCGCAGCAGCGTGGACTTGCCACAGCCCGACGGGCCCACCAGCACGCAAAACTCGCCGTCCTCGACCACCAGGTCCAGCGGCCGGATCACCGCCGTGGTGCCAAAGGACTTGCTCACCCCTCGAAGTTCAAGCCGGGCCATGGTCAGTGCCCCAGTGCCGATGCCGGCAACATCAGATCGGCCACATCGGCCATGAAGGCATCCACATCGGCCGCGTCCAGTGCGTCGATCAGTGGCCCGGCCGCGCGCTGGCGCGTCGAGCCAATCAGGCCACGGCGCCACAGCACATGCTTGGTCAGCGACCAGCGGAACACCGCCTGGATGTTCAGGATGGGCATCATGCGGGCAAACAGGGCGCGCACGCGGGCCTCATCGCCCTGGCGGTGCGCGGCCCACAAGGCCACATGCACCTCGGCCAGTTCGATGGCGGGCATGGTGCCGCAGGCCCCGCGCCGGATCTCGTCGGTGATGTAGCGCCCGCCGGCGCCGCCCAGCACGCCGCGCAAGCTGGCCGGCGCCTGCTCGCGCACCTGCGTCAGGCGCTGGCCGCTGGGCAGGGTTTCCTCTTTGACGTAGGCGATTTGTGGCACCTCGCGCACCACCGCCAGCACATCGGCCGCCGACAGGCCGGCGCCCACGGGCGCTGGCACGTTCTGCAACATGATCGGCAGGTCCACATGCGCGGCCACCTGGCGGAAAAACGCGATCTGCCCGTCCACCGGCAGCTGCGGCCGGTCGGCCACCATCAGGGCGCTGGCCCCGCGCAGCGCGCCCAGGGCGTCAAGCACCTCGCGCGTGGCGTCCCAGCCCGCAGCCGTGCCCCCCACCACCACCGGCACCTGCCCGCCCACCTCGTCCAGCACCGCGCGCGTGAGCTGCACGCGCTCGGCCAGGCTCAGCTCGGCAAACTCACTGGCCACGCCGGGGTAGGTCATCCCGTCCACGCCGCAGCGCAAGAGGTAGCGCACCAGGCGGCGCAGGCCGGCCTCGTCGACCGTGCCGTCGGCATGAAACGGCGTCGGCAGCACCGGGATCACGCCGTTCAGCGCGGGAAAAGCAGCAACACTCATGGCAAGTCTTTCAAATCCAGGGGCGGCAGGCCCCACCATCCGCGAATGCGGGTTGACAACAGAGCGCTGGCGGCGACCGAGGTCAGGCCCCCGTCCACCAGCAAATCGGTACCGGTGACAAACGCCGCCTCGTCGCTGGCCAGGAACAGCGCCGCATGGGCCACGTCCTCGGGCTGGCCCACACGGCCCACCGGGTAGCAGCTGTCGTTGATGCGCGCGTCCTGCGCGCTCACGCCCTTCATGGTGCGCGGGGTGGCAATAAAGGCCGGGGCAATGCTGTTGCATCGAATGCCCTGGCGGCCGTACTCCACCGCAATTTGCTGGCTGAGCGCGCGCACCCCGCCCTTGGCGGCGGTGTAGGCCGCCAGGCGCGGATTGGCCACCCGCTGGTTGACCGATGAGAGGTTGATGATCGAGCCGCCGCCGCCGGCGATCATCACCGGCAAGGCGGCGCGGCACCAGCGGAAGGTGCCCGTCAGGGCCGAGTCCAGCGTGCTGGCCCACTCCTCGTCGCTGGTGTCGATCGTGCCCTTCTCGGCATAGCGCACCGCGCAATTGACCAGCACCTGCAGGCCCCCAAAGCGGTCCAGGGCCTGTTGCAGCGCCTGGTCAATCACCGCCTGCGCGCTGGCGTCGCCCACCACCATGGCCACCTGGTCCGCGGGCAGACCCGCCAGGGCCTGCTCGGCCAAGGAGGCGTCCCACTCGAGCGCCACCACGCGGGCGCCCTCTTGCACAAAGCGGCGCAGCACGGCCAGGCCAATGCCCTGCCCCACGCCGGTCACGATCGCGGTCTTGTTGGCCAGTCTCATGATTTCACCGCCCCGGCGGTCAGCCCTTGAATGAAAAAGCGCTGCAGCAGCGAAAAGCCAATCACCACCGGCAGCGAGCTCACCATCGAGGCGGCCATCGCGCCGCCCCAGTCGCTGCGGCCCTCGCCCAGGTAGCCCAGCAGCAGGCCCGGGCCCACGGTGCGCAACTCGGCCTGCGTGACCAGGGTCAGCGAGAACAGCAAATCGTTCCAGGCCCACATGAAGGCGTACAGGCCCACCGTCACCAGCGCCGGCAAGGCCAGCGGCAGCACGATGTGGTGCAGGATGTAGAGCTCGCCCGCACCGTCGGCCCGCGCCGCCTCGATGATCTCGGTGGGCACGTTCACAAAGTAGCTGTAGAGCATGTAAATGCCGCTGGGCAGCGCCAGGATGATGTAGGCCAGGATCAGGCCCAGGCGGGTGTTGAGCAGGCCCAGCGACTGCAGCAGCGGGTAGACGCTGATCAGCAGCATGGCAAAGGGAAACATCTGCGCCGACAGCATCAGGAACATGAGCGCCTTGCGGCCCACAAAGCGGAACTTGGCAAAGCCATAGGCGGCGTAGACCGACAGCGTCACCGTCAGCGCCGCACCACCCAGCGCGGTGATCAGGCTGTTCTTGAGCTGCACCAGCATCTCGCCCCGGGTGAGCAGTTGCGCATAGTGCATCCAGGTGGGCGCCTGCGGCCACCACTGGGGCATGCGCACAAACAGCTCCTGCTCGGGCTTGAACGAGGTCAGCACCATCCAGGCCAGCGGCGTGAGCAAGAAGCCCCCAATGAGCACCAGGCCCAGCACAAACACGAGCCGAGCGGTCCAGGAATCAAGACGGAACATGGCCTAGCCCTCGCGCCGAAACAGCAGCCGCAAATAAAAACCGGCCGGCACGGCAATCGTGACGAACCACATCACCCCCACCGCGCTGGCCGTGCCCATGTCCCAGTTCTGGAAAGCCTGTTTGTAGACCTCCACCGAGAGCATGGTGGTGGCCTTGATCGGCCCCCCCTGGGTCAGCGCGTAAATCACATCAAAGGCCTGCAGATTGCCCATGGCCCCCAGCACCGTCACCACCACCAGGGTCGGGACCAGGTGCGGCAGCACCACATGGCGCAGCAAGCCCCATTGCGAGCAGCCGTCCACCCGGGCCGCGTCCAGCTGGTCGTTCGACACCGTCTGCAGACCGGCCAGAAAAAAGGCCATGAACAGCGGCACCGACAGCCAGACCTTGGCCACCACCACCGCCGCCATGGCCCCGGTGGGTTCGGCCAGCCAGGTCAGGGGCTCTTGCAACAGGCCCATGCGGATGAGCACCGCGTTGAGGACCCCGTACTGGCCGTTGAAGATCCAGGCCGCCAAAAAGGCCGTGACCGTGGTGGGCAGCACCCAGGGCAGCAGCGAGATCGCGCGCAAAAAGCTGCGCCCGCGAAAGGCCTGGTTCATCACCAGCGCCCAGCCCAGGCCCAGCAGCAGCGTGGCCCCGGTGGTGAGCGTGACAAACACCAGGGTGTTGCGCCAGACCTCGCCCATGCCCGGGTCGGTCAGCAAACGCTGGAAATTGGCCAGCCCCACAAAGGCGGGGGCCGACATGTCCAGCGTGTACTTGTAGAAGGCCAGGCGAAAGGACTGCACAAACGGCCACAGGATCATGACCCCAAAGGCCAGCAAGGCCGGCAAGACCAGGGCCAGGCCGACCCGCTGTTCATGGCGCTTGAGGGACATGCGTGCGGGCCTCAGGTCTTGGGCAGTTCGGCCATCTTGGCCTGCAGGCGCTTGGCCATCGACTCGATCGCGGCCGACGGCGCCTTCAGACCCAGCAGGGCCGACTGCACCTCTTCACCCACAATGGTCGTCAGGTCGGCCGAGTTGGGCCAGAACGAGGGCTCGTCGCGCAGGGCCGAACGCGCCGCCGCCGACCACTCGGTCACATAGGCGTCGTTCTTGAGCTGGGCCAGCGCCGAGTTCGTCACCGGGAACAGGCCTTGCTCGTTGAAGTAGGCAATCTGCGAGGCGTCGTTCATGGCCAGGTGCGCCGCAAACTGGGCCTGTGTCGACTGCGCATTGGGCACCGACTTGCCGTCGCCAAAAAAGGTCAGCAGGTGGCCCCAGGCCAGCGAGCGCGGCGCGTCGCCATTGCGCAGCACCGGGGTGGGCACGGCCACCACAAAGCGGTCAAAGTCGGTGCCCTTGCCCGAGTTGTTGCGCGCAAAGCCACGGGCCAGCGGCGCATCGTGGTAGAAGGCCGTCTGGTTGAGCGCAAACATGCGCCGCGCATCCGGGCGGTCGATGTCCTTGGCCGCCAGGCCTTCCTTGACCATGTCGGTCATGAAGGTCAGCGCCCGCACCGCGGCCGGCGACTGCACCAACACCTGGCCGCTGTCGCTCAGCAGCTCGCCGCCAAAGGTCCAGAGCCAGACCTGGAAGTCGGGGCTGAGCGAGTTGTTGTTCTTGGTCGTCATGGCGTAAGGCACCGACTGCGGCTTGGCCTTTTTGATCGCCTTGAGCGCGTCGACAAATTCGTCCACCGTCTTGGGCACGCGCGTCACGCCCGCCTCTTGCATCACCGCCCGGTTGCCGACCATGCCGATCGACGCCGCCGTCCAGGGCAGGCCGAGCTGGCGGCCCTTGTAGTCGCCCAGGCTCAGCACGCCGGGGTTGATCTGGCGCGCCAGGTTGGCCTTGCCGTACACCTCATTGAGGTCGACCATGCGCTGCGTGACGGCAAACTGCGGCAGCCAGCGTTCGGCCAGTTGCACCACATCGAGGGCCTGGCCCGAGCGCAGGCGCAGCAGGATGTTCTGCTGCATTTGCGCCCACGGGAAACCCACCACATCGAGTTTCACATCGGGGTGGGCCTTGCGGTAGGCCTCGAACATGGCGTTGAGCGTGGGCTTGCTGGCCGCCTCGTCCTGCGACCAGCCCACATAGGTCAGGTTTTTGGATTGGGCCTGCGCACCCGCCCAGCCCAGCGCCCCGGCGGCGCCCAGGCCGCGAATCATTGAACGACGTGTCAGCATGAATGTCTCCTGTTGGGTCCACGAGTTCCATTCAACGGAACTACCAATGGCAGACGGATGATTTCATCGAAAACAGTTCCTTTCAATGGGACTAACCCTAGACCGCTTCCCCCATAATCGGCGTTTTAATCTGCACGACATGCACCAGGATCGCGCCCCCTCCCATCGGCGTCCGGCGCGCCCCCGCGCCGATGCGCCGCGCACGCCGCCCGCGCTGCCCGCGCCCGAGGCCTCCGGCACCCCCGCCCCCGGGGTGCTGGAGAAGGCCATGAACCTGCTCAACATCGTCTCGCGCCACCGCGCGCCCATGACCTTCACCGAGCTGCTCAAGCAGGCCGGCCTGCCCAAAGCCTCGCTGCACCGCACCCTCAGCACCCTGACCCGCGAGGGCCTGTTGCGGCACGATCCCTACAACAAGACCTTCAAGCTTGGGTTCCGGTTGCTGGAACTGGCGCACGAGGTCTGGAGCGACTTTGACCTGCGCCTGGCCGCACAAGACGAGCTGACCCGCCTGCGCGACCTGCAGGGCGAGACCGTGTTGCTGGCCACCCTGGACCAGGACCGCGTGGTGGTGGTGGCCTGCGAGGAAGCGGGCCGCCAGGCCCCGCTGTCGGCCTCGCCCGGCACCCCGCTGGCCATTCACCTGTGCGCGCTGGGCCACGCCATGGCCGCACACCTGGACCCGGTGCAGCAGCGCCGCCTGCTGGATGTGGGCGCCGCCGATCAAGACCCGGCCGAGGCCGCCCGCTGGCGCGAGGCCCTGCAGGCGCGCTGGAACCTGACCAGCGCGCGGGGCTACGCCATCATCGAGGACGACATCGCTGCCGACTGCCTGTCGGTGGCCGTGCCGGTGCTCGACATCGAGGGGCGCCCGGTGGGCGCGCTGGCCCTGGTGGGCGCGCGCGAACGCCTGAACGCGGCGCGGGCGCACGAGTTGTCACCCGCCCTGATCGGCGCCGCCCGCCGCATTGCCCACAACGCCGGAGGCGAGGCCATGTCCATTCAGCCGCAATCGCCGCCGCCGCGCCACCACCCGGTGCAATGGGAGCTGGCGCTGCAAACCCGCTCGCTGCTGGGCGAAGGGCCGCTGTGGTCCACCCGCGACGCGGCCCTGTACTGGGTCGACATCCTGGCGCCTGCCCTGCACTGCCACCGCGACGGCCAACGCAACGAGGCCACCCCCCTGGGCACCATGGTCAGCGTGGCCATGCCCAAGACCTCGGGCGGGCTCTTGCTGGCGACCCCCAGCGGGCTCATGAACTGGCGCGGTCCCGAGCAGCCCATGGAGTGGCTGGCCCACCCCGACGCCGAGCGCCCCAACAACCGCTACAACGACGGCAAGTGCGACCGCCGGGGGCGCTTGTGGATCGGGTCGATGGACATGGGCGCCGCCGCCAACCGGGGCAGCCTGTTCCGGGTGGATGCCGATGGCCACGCCGAGCGCATGGAAAGCGGCCTGACCGTGGCCAACGGCATGGGCTGGAGCCCCGACAACCGCAGCATGTACTTCACCGACTCGTTCCGGCGCACGATCTACCAGTACGACTTTGACCTGGACGACGGCCGCGTGCAAAACCGCCGCCCCCTGGTGGTGCTGGGCCCCGAAGAAGGCACGCCCGACGGCCTCACGGTCGATCAGGACGGTTGCCTGTGGGTGGCCCTGTGGGACGCCTGGAGCGTGGTCCGCTACAGCCCGCAGGGGCACGAGCTGATGCGCGTGCGCCTGCCGGTGCCGCGCCCCACCAGCTGCTGCTTTGGCGGCACCGGGCTCGACACCCTGTACGTCACCAGCGCTTCGGTGCGCCTGAGCGCCGACACCCTGGCCGCCGCACCGCTGTCGGGCTCTTTGTTTGCCCTGCGCATCCCCGGCGTGCGGGGCCTGCCCGAGACCCAGTTTGCGGGCTGAGGGG
>JBEBDJ010000254.1:0-8928 GCA_041157045.1 Pseudomonadota bacterium | reverse complement strand
ACCAGCCGCGCCGAGTTCCGCCTGCAGCTGCGAGAGGACAACGCCGACATGCGCCTGACCGAAGCGGGTCGCCAGATGGGTTTGGTGGACGACGCCCGCTGGGACCACTTCTGCCGCAAGCGCGATGCTGTTTCACGTGAAACAGAGCGGCTCAAGAGCACCTGGGTCAACCCCCGTGTTTTGTCGGCGGCCGAAGCCGAGCGCGTGCTGGGCAAGGCCATCGAGCACGAGTACCCCCTGTTTGAGTTGCTGCGCCGTCCCGGCGTGGCCTACGAGGAGCTGATGTCCTTGGAGGACGGCCGCTGGCGCAACCCTGATGTTTCACGTGAAACCTTGGGCGATTTGCACCCCCCAGTGGTCGAGCAACTGGACATTGCCGCCAAGTACGCCGGCTATATCGACCGACAAAAAGACGAGGTGGCCCGCGCAGCAGCCTATGAGCAGATGCGCCTGCCGCCCGACCTGGACTATCTGCAGGTCAGTGCCCTCTCGATCGAGGCCCGGCAAAAGCTGGCGCGTCATCGCCCCGAAACCCTGGGCCAGGCCTCGCGCATCTCGGGCATCACCCCCGCGACCATCTCTTTGTTGCTGATTCACCTGAAAAAAGGTGCGCGGCACCTGCCCACCGACGCCTCGCTGGCCTGAACCACGACCTGCCCCGCCTACAATGGCGGGCATGTCCAGCGACCAAGCCCCTTTGCACCCTCTGCTGCCCGGCCTTCAGCACGGCTTGGCCGCCTTGGGCTTGCCGCTGCCGCAGGCGACCCAGGCCCAGCTCTTGGCCTACCTGGACCTGCTGGCCCGCTGGAACCGTGTCTACAACCTGACCGCGGTGCGCGACCCGCAAGAGATGCTGACCCACCACCTGCTCGACTGCCTGAGCCTGATCGGGCCCCTGCGCCGCCACACCGGCGGCGCGCCCACCCGGGTGCTGGATGTGGGTTCGGGCGGCGGCTTGCCGGGTGTGGTGCTGGCCTTGGTGATGCCCGAGCTGGATGTGACCTGTGTGGACGCGGTGGCCAAAAAGGCCGCGTTTGTGCAGCAGGTGGCGGCGCAACTTGGCTTGCCCAATCTGCACGGCCGGCATGCCCGGGTGGAGCAACTGCCGGGGCAATGGCCGTTGATCACCAGCCGGGCCTTTGCCGCCTTGCCCGACTTCACCGCCTGGACCCGCGAGCGCCTGGCGCCCGATGGCTGCTGGGTGGCCATGAAGGGCAAGCACCCCGCCGACGAGATCGCTGCCTTGCCGGCCCAGGTGCAGGTGTTTCACGTGGAACCGTTGCAGGTGCCCAGCCTGCAGGCCGAGCGTTGTCTGATCTGGTTGCGACCCGCCGTGGCCGCATCGGCCACGTGATGGGTGCGCGCGGTGGGCCCTTGGCCCGCTACACTGCTTGCATGGCCCCGCCGCTGCGGTCGGGCGCACGGAAGGATCAAGAATGTTGGGTGTGACCGATTACGGTGCGTTTGTGGTGGCCTTTGTGCTCCTGCTGTTTTTGCCGGGCCCGGGCAATCTGGCCCTGATCACCTCCACCGGCCAGGGTGGCTTGCGGGGTGGCCTGGCCTCGGTCATGGGCTTGTTGGTGGGCGACCAGATCCTGATGTGGCTCACGGTGGCCGGCGTGGCGGCCTTGCTGCAGACCCAGCCCACCCTCTTTGCCGCCTTGCAGTGGCTGGGCGCGGCCTACCTGACCTGGCTGGGCCTGAAAATGTGGATGGCGCGCCCGGGCGACGGCCCCAGCATCCGCATCACCCCGGGGCACTACTTTCGCCAGACCATGACCATCACCTTGCTCAATCCCAAGGCCTTGATGTTCTACTTTGCCTTTTTCCCGCAGTTCATCGACCCCGCCCATCACCAGGGCATGCTCACCTTTGCCTGGATGGCGCTGACCATCTGGGTGCTGGGCTTTGTCTATTGTTTCGGGGTGGTGCTGGTGACCCTGACGATGGCCCGCTCGCTGCGCGCGCGCCCGGCCGTGACCACCTGGCTCAACCGCATCGCGGGCACCTGCCTGATCGGCTTCGGCCTCAAACTCGCGCTGGGCAAATAAGGGAGACCCCATGGCCAAAATTTTCTGCATTGCCAACCAAAAAGGCGGCGTTGGCAAAACCACCACCACCGTCAACCTGGCCGCGGCGCTGGCCCGAATCGGCCAACGTGTGTTGTTGGTCGACCTCGATCCGCAGGGCAATGCGACCATGGGCTCGGGCATCGACAAGCGCAGCATGGCGCTGAGCGTCTACGACGTCTTGCTGGAGTCCGCCGGTGTGGCCGAAGCCGCCCTGCCCGCCGGGGATGCCGGCTACCA
This sequence comes from Pseudomonadota bacterium, assembly GCA_041157045.1. GTDB lineage: Bacteria > Pseudomonadota > Gammaproteobacteria > Burkholderiales > Burkholderiaceae_C > Limnohabitans_A. Next base: position 6,619 of record JBEBDJ010000254.1, on the reverse strand, counting down.
GGTGCTGGGCGCCAACCGCGAGCTGGCCGGCGCCGAGGTGGAGTTGGTGGACCTGCCGCACCGCGACCAGCGCCTTCGCCAGGCCCTCTCGGCGGTGGAAGGGTCGTACGACTTTGTCCTCATCGACTGCCCGCCCTCGCTGTCCATGCTCACGCTCAACGGCCTGTGCGCAGCGCACGGGGTGATCGTGCCCATGCAGTGCGAGTACTTTGCCCTTGAAGGCCTGACCGATCTGGTCAACACCATCCGGCAGGTGCACGCCAACCTGAACAAAGAGCTCAAGATCATTGCCCTGCTGCGCGTGATGTTTGATCCGCGCGTCACGCTGCAGCAGCAGGTGAGCGAGCAGCTGAAGGCGCACTTTGGTTCTAAAGTATTCGATACCGTGATCCCGCGCAACGTTCGCCTGGCCGAGGCGCCGAGTTACGGCCTGCCGGGCGTGGTGTTTGACGCGGGCGCCAAGGGCAGCCAGGCCTATGTGGAATTTGCGCGCGAGCTGGTGCGCCGCTTGCCCGAACTCTGACGCCATGGCCACCCCGCACACGGTGCTGATCCTGCCCGGCTGGCAAAGCAGCGGACCGGGCCACTGGCAGGCCCACTGGGCGACCCTGCCCGGCACGGTCTGGGTGGAACAGGACGACTGGCAGCGCCCGCGCCGGGGCGACTGGTTGGCGCGCCTCGATGAGGTGGTGATCGACACCCCGGGCCCCTTGCGCCTGGCCGCGCACAGCCTGGGCTGCTTGCTGGTGGCCGCCTGGGCCCGGCACAGCCGGCACACCGCGCGTGTGCAAGCGGCCCTGCTGGTGGCCCCTGGCGACGCCGAAGACCCGGTCCTGCGCGAGCGCCTGCCCGGATGGGCGCCCATCGAGCGACAGCGCCTGCCCTTTGCGTCCCGCCTGGTGGCCAGCCGCAACGACCCCTTTTGCCGCTGGCCCCGCGCCGAGCAGCTGGCGCGCGACTGGGGCGCCGAGCTGATCGACCTGGGCGAGGCGGGCCACATCAACGCCGACAGCGGCTTGGGCGACTGGCCACAGGGCCAGGCCTGGCTGCACACCCTTTGACAAGGAGACACCCCACCATGGTCACCAAAAAACCCAAGGGCCTGGGCCGCGGCCTGGAGGCCTTGCTGGGCCCCAAGGTCCAGGACGCCGACCCCGCCCCTGCGGCGACCCATGACGGCCTGCCGCATGTGCTGGCGCTCGACACCATGGTGCCGGGTGTCTACCAGCCGCGCACCCGCATGGACGAGGGCGCCCTGTACGAGCTGGCCGAGAGCATCAAGGCCCAGGGCATCATGCAGCCCATCCTGGTGCGCCGCCTGCACGACGGCCCGCAGGCCGGCAAGTACGAGATCATTGCCGGCGAGCGGCGCTTTAGGGCCGCCCGCCTGGCGGGGCTCTCCGAGGTGCCGGTGCTGGTGCGCGAGGTCCCCAACGAGGCCGCGGCCGCCATGGCGCTGATCGAGAACATCCAGCGCGAAGACCTGAACCCGCTGGAAGAAGCCCATGGTTTGCAACGCCTGATCAAGGAGTTTGCGCTCACTCACGAAGCGGCCGCGCAGGCCATTGGTCGCTCGCGCAGCGCGGCCAGCAACCTGCTGCGCCTCTTGCAGCTGGCCGAGCCGGTGCAGACCATGCTGATGGCCGGCGACATCGACATGGGGCATGCCCGCGCCCTGCTGGCGCTGGACAAGGCGGCGCAGATCACCGCGGCGCAGACCGTCAGCGCGCGCAAGCTGTCGGTGCGCGAGACCGAGGCCCTGGTGCGGCGCCTGTCGGCGGAGTTCCAGCTGGTGCCGCAGCAGCCCAAAAAAGAAAAGTCGCGCGACCTGCGCCGGGTGGAAGAGGAGCTGTCCGACCTGCTGACGGCGGCGGTCGAGGTGCGCGTGAAAAAGCGCGTCAAGCGCCATGGCCGGGTGGAGGAAATGGGTGAGCTGTCGATTCAGTTTGGTTCGCTCGACGAGCTCAACGGCCTGATCGACCGCCTGCGCCAGGCCTGAAGCGCATGGGCGCGCCCGCCAGCCCCGACGCGCTGCGCGCGCTGGCGCACGAGTTGAGCGCGCCCCTGGTCATGCTGGCCCACTTGGCGCAGCCCATGCAAGCGGCCTTGGCGCCCTGGCCGGCCCAGCTGGCGCAGGCGCGCACCCTGGCCCAGCGCGCCCAGCGGCTGCACCACGCCTTGCGCCGGGCGCTGGACCCGGCCGCCCCTGCGGTGTCCGCGCGTGCGCAGCGCGCGCGCCTGCGCCGCTGGCGCCAGTCGGTGGACACCCTGGCCGCGCTCACCCAGGGCCTGCAGCAAGCGCTCACGCTGCCGGCGCAGCGACGCACCCCCGTGCCGCGCTGGCTGGCGCAGTGGCAGCCCCTGTGGGCCCTGATGCATGGCTTGCTGGCCCGCCACGGCCGCCCGGGCACGCCCCTGCCGCCGGCCCTGCCCCTGTCCCCGCGTGCGCTCCTGCACGATCTGCACGCCCTGTGGGCCCCGCGCGCCCAGGCGCAGGGACTGGGCTGGCAGGTGACGGTGGCGCGCCGTGTGCCGGCGCGCTTGCTCGGGCCGGCCCCGGCCTGGCGCCAGTGGCTCATCAACCTGCTGGGCAATGCCTTCAAGTTCACGCCCGCAGGCCAGGTCCTGCTGCATGCCGACTGGCGCGTGCCGCCCGGCCAGGCGCGGCCCGCCTTGTGGCTGTGCGTGGCCGACAGTGGGGTGGGCATGGCGCCCGAGGAACAGGCCCGGGTCTGGCAGCTGGGTTACCGCGCGCGCCACAGCGCCGCGGTGCCCGGGCATGGCCTGGGTCTGACGCTGCTGCGCGAGGCGGTGCTGGCCGCCGGCGGTCAGCTGCAGCTCGAGAGCCAGCGCGGCCACGGCACCCGTGTGACGCTGGTGCTGCCGGCCCAGCGGCTTACCAGCGGAAGATCTTCCCAGGGTTGAGGATGTTGTCCGGGTCGAGCGCGTGCTTGATGGTGCGCATCATCTCGATCGCGCCGTCGCCGGCCTCGTCGCGCAAAAAGCCCATCTTGTGCAGGCCGATGCCGTGCTCGCCGGTGCAGGTGCCGCCCAGCGCCAAGGCGCGCGCCACCAGGCGCTGGTTGAGCAACTCGGCGGCCTCGCGCTCGCGCGTGTCGTGCGGGTCGATCAGGTAGCCAAAGTGGAAATTGCCGTCGCCCACATGGCCGACGAGGAAATAGGTGATGCCGCTGGCGTCGGCCTCGGCGGCCGACTCGAGCAGGCAGTCGGCCAGTCGGCTGATGGGCACGCAGGTGTCGGTGCTGATGGCACGGCAGCCGGGCCGGCTTTGCACGGCGGCAAAGTAGGCGTTGTGGCGCGCGGTCCACAGCCGGGTGCGCGCTTCGGGCGTCGTGGCCCACTCAAAGGCCTGGCCGCTGTGCCCGCTGGCGATCTCCTGCACGGTTTGCGCCTGTTCCTGCACGCTGGCGGGCGAGCCGTGAAACTCCATCAGCAGCATGGGCTCTTCGCGCAGCGACAGGCCGGCATGTCGGTTGACCATGGCCACGGTGCGGCCGTCGAGCAGCTCCACGCGCGCAATCGGCACCCCCAGCTGGATGATCTCGATGACCGTGTGCACCGCGTCGGCAATGCTGGGGAAGGAGCAGACCGCCGCCGAGATGGCCTCGGGCAGCGGGTAGATGCGCAGCGTGATCTCGGTCATGATGCCCAGCGTGCCCTCGCTGCCCACCATCAGGCGCGTCAGGTCGTAGCCGGCGCTTGATTTGCGCGCGCGGGTGCCGGTGCGGATGGCCTGGCCGGCGGCCGTCACCACCTCCAGGGCCAGCACGTTCTCGCGCATGGTGCCGTAGCGCACCGCGTTCGTGCCCGATGCGCGGGTGGCGCTCATGCCGCCCAGGGTGGCATCGGCGCCCGGGTCGATCGGGAAAAACAGGCCGGTGGACTTGAGCTCGTCGTTGAGCTGTTTGCGCGTCACCCCCGGCTGCACCGTCACCGTCAGGTCTTCGGCGTTGATCGCCAGCACCCGGTTCATGCGCGAGAGGTCGAGGCTGATGCCGCCCTGCACCGCCAGCAAATGCCCTTCGAGCGAGGAGCCGATGCCAAAGGGGATGATGGGCACGCGGTGCGCCGCACACAGGCGCACCGCGTCCTGCACGTCTTGCGTGGACTCGGCAAAGACCACCGCTTGCGGGGGCGGCACGTCGACAAAAATCGATTCGTCGCGGCCATGGTGTTCGCGCACGATGGCGGCTGTGGAGCACTGCGCGCCAAAGCGGGCCTGCAGCGCCTGCATGAAGGCCTCGGGAATGGGGCGCAAGGCCACCTGGGGCAGCAATTCGTGGGCGGCGGCGGGGGCGTTCATGGGCGGTCTCCTGATCGTGGGCCATGCGCGTGGCAGGCGGCGCCAACAAGTGTAATCCCCTTGCCCGCAACGCGTCATGGTGGGGTTGCGCCCGGCTTGGCGCACAATCAGCGGCTTCACCATCCTGCATCCGAGCACCATGGGCAATCGACTCACGCAAATCGCCACCCGAACGGGCGACAACGGCACCACCGGACTGGGCAACAACCAGCGCGTCTCCAAAAACAGCTTGCGGGTGCACGCCATGGGCGAGGTCGACGAGCTCAACTCGCACATCGGGGTGCTGCTGTGCGAGCCCATGCCCGAGGCGGTGCGCGAGTGCCTGATCGAGATCCAGCACCAGCTCTTCAACCTGGGCGGCGAGCTCTCCATCCCGGGCTTCGAGCTGCTCAAGGACGCCTCGGTGCTGGCCTTGGACGAGGCCTTGCAAATGCACAACGAGGCCCTGCCCAAGCTGCAGGAGTTCATCCTGCCCGCTGGCTCGCGCGCGGCCGCGCAGGCGCATGTGTGCCGCACGGTGGCGCGGCGCGCCGAACGCGCGGTGGTGGCGCTGGGCAACGAGGAGGCCATCCGCGAGGCCCCACGCCAATACCTCAATCGGCTCTCGGACCTGATGTTTGTGCTGGCCCGTGTGCTCAACCGCCATGCCGGGGGTGACGATGTGTACTGGAAAAGCCAGCGCCTGCAAAGCGAGCAGGGCTAAGTCGCGCGGCCTGGCCGTGGCCGCGTGGCTGTTGGCCGCGGCCTGGCAGGCGGCCCCGGCGGCCCCCCCGGCGGCCCCGCGCACCGAGCGCACCGAGTGGGTCTGTGACCTGGTCTACCTGCCCATGCGCAGCAGCTGGCAGCGCCAGCTCTGGTGGGACACCGAGCGCAGCGCCGACGGCCGCCGCGCGGCCCTGCGCCGCCTGCACATCGACGGCCAGCCGGTGCACACCTTCAACCTGGAGGGCTCGCTGCTGCTCACGTCCATGGACAACGAGCGCATTGCCATCGACTTGCGCAGCCGGCAATGGCAAAGCGATTTGCGCGGCCTGGCCAGCGCGCGCGGCACCTGTCGCCTGGCCGCGACGCCCAGCCCCTGATCCTGTCGCCAAGGTGCATGCCCGGCGTGTGGGCGGCGGTGACAAACCCGGCAAGCCGCTGTTAGGCTGTGCGCACCATGAGCGCGATCCCATCCCCAACAGCGGCCCGCCCGCCCCATGTGCCGCAAATCCGCCGCTACCAGGACTGGCTCGCCCGCGAGCGAGGCCTGCGCTTTGACGATTATTCGGCGCTCTGGCGCTGGTCGGTGAGCGATCTGGACGCCTTCTGGCAAAGCATCTGGGACTACCACGAGGTGCAGTCCCCCACCCCGCACCGGGCGGTGCTGGCACGCAACGTCATGCCGGGCGCCGAGTGGTTTCCGGGCGCCCAGGTCAATTACACCGCGCAGGTGCTGCGCCATGTGGCGCCGGCGCATGCGGCGGGCATGCCCGCGCTGATCTGCCGCAACGAGCTGGGCCAGGACCAGACGCTCAGCTGGCCCGAGCTGGCCCGGCAGGTGGCGGCCCTGGCCGTGCACCTGCAGGCGCAGGGGGTCCAAGCCGGCGACCGCGTGGCCGCCTACCTGCCCAACTGCCCCGAGACCATGGTCGCCTTTCTGGCCTGCGCCAGCATCGGCGCGGTGTGGAGCGTGTGCGCGCCCGACATGGGCGTGCAGGCGGTGCTCGATCGCTTTCAACAAATCGAGCCCTGTGTCTTGATCGCGTGCGACGGGGTGCGGTACGCCGGCCGCGACATGGACCGCATGGCGGTGGTGCAGTCGCTGCGCGACGCCCTGCCCAGCGTGCGCCATGTGATCGTGCACGAGCACCTGGGCACCGCCGACCTGGCGCAGGGCGACCTGGGCGACAGCGCCCGCCTGGCCCAGGTGCTGGCCCGGGACGATGCGGCCACCCAGGCCTTTGCGCCGCAATGGCTGCCCTTTGACCACCCGCTGTGGATTGTGTATTCCAGCGGCACCACCGGCTTGCCCAAGCCCTTGGTGCATGACCACGGCGGCACCATGCTCAACGGCATGGCGCATAAAAACCTGCACTACGACGTGGCCTGCAGCTACGAGCCCAACTCGTGGGGCGAGAAGTTCCTGTGGTATTCCTCAACAGGCTGGGTGATGTGGAATGCGCAGCTCAGCGGTTTGCTCAGCGGCACCACTTGTGTGATTTACGACGGCAACCCTGGAGGCTCTAAAGACAAACCCGACTGGGGCGTGTTGTGGCGCTACGCCGCAGCCGAGGGCGTGACATTTTTTGGTGG
>JBEBDJ010000253.1:0-5153 GCA_041157045.1 Pseudomonadota bacterium | reverse complement strand
GCGGTCGGTGCCCGGCGATCCCGGAGCCGTTGCATGTCTGTGATTCATCCCCCCACACAATGGTTTCCCCCGCTGCCAAAGAAGTCTTTATCCAGGGCGTCACGCTCGATGGCAGAACCTTTCGCCCCAGCGACTGGGCCGAACGGCTGGCTGGGGTCATGAGCCGTTTTCGCCCGGGCGGCGCCGGCCCGGGCAGCCACCTGAGCTACTCCCCCTGGTGCATCCCGACCACGCTGGGCCACGTCAAATGCGTGGTGGTGCATCGCGACCTGCGCGACCACGAGCCCATGGCCTGGGACTTTGTGATGAACTTTGCCCGCGACAACCGCCTGACCGTGAGCGAGGCCTGTCTCTTGCCCGACGAGGGGACGCCAGGGCAGGGCTGAGCCTGGGCCCAGGCCGCCATGGACGGCCCGGCACCCGGCCTGGCATGGACGAAAAAAAACCGCCCGAAGGCGGTTTTTTGATTGGCTGTCAGCGCACCCGGTTCAAACGGCGGTCGGCGAAGCGACCGGGCGGTTGATCCGTGACGTGGATCAGGCGGCGGCCAGGGCCTTGACCTTGGCGGACAGACGGCTCTTGTCGCGCGAGGCCTTGTTCTTGTGGAAGATGCCCTTGTCGGCAATGGTGTCCACCACGGCCTGCATGCGGGCAAAGAGTTCGGTGGCCTTGGCTTTGTCGCCAGCGACCACGGCTTTTTCGACGTTCTTGACGGCGGTGCGGTACTTCGAGCGCAGCGAGGAGTTCGCGGCGTTGATCTTGACGTCCTGGCGGGCGCGTTTGCGGCCCGACGCCAGGCGCGGGTTCTTTTTCTTCGGCTTAGATGCCATGATGAATGAGTCCTATGGTTTGAGGATGTTGACAGCCAACCCAAGATTGTAGCAGGCTGCGCCCGCGTCGGCCAGGGGCGGCCCCTGCCGCTACACTTGCGGGGTGAGCCTGCTGCGATCCGCCTCTGTTGTGTCGGCCTTGACCTTGGCCTCCCGGGTCACGGGGCTGGTGCGCGAATTGATGATCGCGGCCCTGTTTGGGGCCAGCGCCCTCACCGACGCCTTCCATGTGGCGTTTCGCATCCCCAATCTTTTTCGCCGCCTGTTTGCCGAGGGTGCCTTCAGCCAGGCCTTTGTGCCGGTGCTGGCCGCCACGCGCGCCGAGCACGGTGATGCCCCCACCCGTGCATTGATCGACAGCGTGGCCTCGGCGCTGGCCGGGGTGCTGCTGCTGGTCTCGGTGCTGGGGGTGCTGCTGGCCCCCTGGCTGGTCTGGGCCATGGCCAGTGGCCTGCCCGCTGGCGCACAGGGCATGGACGCGGCGGTGCACATGACGCGCTGGATGTTCCCGTACATCGCCTTCATGTCCATGGTGGCCCTGTCGGCGGGCATCCTGAACACCTGGAAGCATTTTGCGGTTCCGGCGGCCACCCCCGTGCTGCTGAACCTGAGCGTGATCGGCGCGGCCTGGCTGCTGGCGCCCTACTTGGCCAAGCAGGGGTTCGCGTCCATTTATGCCTTGCCCGCCGGGGTGATGATCGGCGGCGTGTTGCAGCTGGGCCTGCAATGGCCGGCGCTGCACCGTCTGGGCGTGATGCCCCGCTGGCAGTGGCGGCCCAGCGCCTGGTGGCGCACCTGGCAGCACCCCGGGACCCGCCGCATCCTGACCTTGATGGCGCCCGCCCTGCTGGGCGTGGGGGTGGCGCAGGTGTCCTTGCTGATCAACACCCAGATCGCCTCGCACATTGGCCCAGGCAGCGTCAGTTGGCTCAGCTATGCCGACCGCTTGATGGAGTTTCCAACGGCCATGCTGGGGGTGGCCCTGGGCGTGGTGCTGATGCCGCAGCTGGCGGCCGCGCGCGCCACCGGGGACCAGGCCAGCTACTCGGCCATGCTTGACTGGGGCTTGCGCCTGGTGGTCTTGCTGGCCCTGCCGTGTGCGGTGGCCTTGCTGTGCTTTGCCACCCCGCTGGTGAGCACGCTCTACCACTACGGCGCATTCAAGGACCGCGATGTGCAGCAGACCGCCATGGCCTTGATGGCCTACGGTGTGGGCTTGCTGGGTCTGGTGGCCCTGAAGGTGCTGACCCCTGGCTACTTTGCCAGCCAGGACATCCGCACCCCGGTGAAGGTGGCGGTGGTCGTGCTGGTGCTCACCCAGCTGATGAACCTGGTGCTGGTGCCCTGGTTGGCACATGCCGGCCTGGCCCTCTCGATTGGGCTGGGGGCCTTGGTCAACGCCCTGTGGCTGCTCATCGGCTTGCGCCGGCAAGGCCGGTACCAGCCGCTGCCGGGCTGGTGGGGGTTTGTGTGGCGGGTGCTGCTGGCCTGTGCAGCCCTGGCTGCGCTGCTGCTGGCCTTGACGCAGCAACTGGACTGGGTGGGCCTGAAGGCCGCGCCATGGCTGAGGTTGCTGTGGATGGGCGGGGCGCTGCTCTTGTCGGCCCTGGTGTATTTTGGCGCGCTGTGGCTGCTGCGGCTGCCGCTGCGGGCCTTGTTGCGGCGGTGATGACCATGCCCCCCGTCTGGTCCCCCGTCACCCCCTTGCAGTACTTCGAGTCCCTGGTGGCCTCGGACGACGACTTTGCCTTGCTCGAAGCGGCCGCCAGCCTGGCGCAAGACGAGGACCCGGGCCTGGACGTGCAGCAGGTGCTGGCCGATGTGGATCGCCTGCAGCGGCGCCTGCTCTGGCGCACCCGCGAGGCCGACGAAGAGACGCGGCTGGCGGTGCTCAACCACATGTTCTACAGCAGCTGGGGCTTTGGTCTGAACATCAACGATTACCACGCCCCCGAGAACTCCTACCTGCATGAGGTGATCCGCACGCGGCGCGGCATTCCGGTGTCGCTGGCGCTGATCTGGACCGAGCTGGCGCGTGGCCTGGGTTTGGATGCACAGGGGATTTCGTTCCCGGGCCATTTTCTGGTCAAGGTCCATCTGTCGCAGGGCTTGATGGTGCTCGACCCGGTGGACGGCCAGCCCCTCACGGTGACGTCCCTGGCGCAGCGCCTGGCGCCTTTTCGCCCTGAGGATCCGCTGGATTTGCGCGAGGGGCTGGATGCGGGCGACACGCCGTTGGGCCTGTACCTGCAAGGCTGCACCGAGCGCGAGTGGCTGGGCCGCATGCTGCGCAATCTGAAAGAGATTTTTCTGGGCCAGCGCGACCTGGAGCGGGCTTTGGCGGTGCAGCAGCGCCTGGTGCGGGTGTGGCCCCATGACCCCACGCAGCGGCGCGATCGGGGGCTGCTGCTGGCACAGCTGGGCGACGTGGCGCAAGCGCGCGTGGACCTGGAGGCCTATGTGCTCTCCGAGCCCGAGGCGCTGGACGCGCAGGCCGTGCGCGAGCGCCTGCAGGCGCTCGGCGGCGACGTGCCGACTTAGATCACGCGCACCGGCGCACCGTCGCCGCGCTCGGCGATCTGGCCGATGGTGTACACCGTTTCACCCTGCGCGCGCAGGGTTTGCGCACAGGCCTCGGCCTGCGCGGCATCGATCACCACCACCATGCCGATGCCATGGTTGAAGGTGCGGTTCATTTCGTGTGCGTCGATGCCGGCCGTGGCCTGCAGCCAGGCAAAGAGCTCGGTTTGCGGCCAGCTGCCCGCGCGCAGCTCGGCGGCCGTGCCCTCGGGCAGCACCCGGGGAATGTTCTCCAGCAGGCCACCGCCGGTGATGTGGGCCAGGGCCTTGATCGGATGGGCGGCCAGTGCGGCCAGCACCGATTTCACGTACAGCCGGGTCGGTGCCATGACGGCCTCGCGAAAGGGCTGACCGTCCAGGGTGGTGGGCAGACCGGCGCCCGCTTGCGCGCGCTCGATGCATTTGCGCACCAGCGAGAAGCCGTTGGAGTGCACGCCGCTTGAGGCCAGGCCCAGCACCACATCGCCCGGCCGCACGTCGCGGCCCGTCAGAATGCGCGACTTTTCGACCACACCCACGGCAAAGCCGGCCAGGTCGTACTCGCCCGCCGGGTACATGCCGGGCATTTCGGCGGTCTCGCCCCCGATCAGGGCGCAGCCCGAGAGCTCGCAGCCGCGGGCAATGCCCCCCACCACCGCCGCGGCGGTGTCGACGTCGAGCTTGCCGCAGGCAAAGTAATCCAGAAAGAACAGCGGTTCGGCGCCTTGCACCAGCACGTCGTTGACGCTCATGGCCACCAGGTCGATGCCCACGGTGTCGTGCATGTTCCACTCGAAAGCCAGCTTGAGCTTGGTGCCCACCCCGTCGGTGCCGCTCACCAGCACCGGCTCCTGGTAGCGCTTGGGCACCTCAAAGAGGGCGCCAAAGCCGCCAATGCCGGCCAACACGCCCTCGCGCAGGGTTTTGCGGGCCAGGGGCTTGATGCGTTCGACCAGGGCATCGCCAGCGTCAATATCAACGCCGGCGTCTTTGTAGGACAGGGGACTGGGGTTCATGGCAGGGCGCAGGGGGCGCGTTCGGAAATGGAGGAATGGGCGCAAATGCGCCGCAGCAGACTAGAATCAGGCCCAATTTTAAAGGCTGCGCCGGCCTCGTCGGCTTTTCGGCCTTCACCCACCGAGCCCGAACCCTTGTCCCGACCCTTCGACATTCCCCTGCCGCGCGTGGCCCTCTGGCTGGCCCTGCTGGGGCTGTGCGTGTATTTGCTGGGTCTGTTCTCTCCCATCCTGGCGCCTTTTGTGGTGGCGGTGGTGCTCGCCTATGTGCTGCATCCGCTGGTGCTGCGCCTGCAGGCCTGGCGCCTGCCGCGCGCGCTGGCGGTGCTGCTGGTCGAGCTGCTGGCCATTTTGCTGGCGGTGCTGCTGGTGCTCTTGCTGGTGCCGGTGCTGGTCAAGGAGTGGCCGCTGCTGATGCAGCAGCTGCCCCGCCTGCTCGATCGCCTGGACGCCTGGCTGCAGCCGTTGCTGGCCAGCTTGGGCCTGAAGGTGTCGCTCGATGTGGCCGACCTCAAGCGCCACCTGATGGACTATTTGCAGGCGCACCGCGAGGACTGGCTCGCGCCGCTGTGGCGCTCGGTGCAAATGGGTGGCAGCGCCGCGCTGGCCCTGATTGGCCACCTGGTCCTGGTGCCGGTGGTGCTGTTCTACATGCTCTACGACTGGGAGCGGGTGGTCGACAGCGCCTGGCGCCTGGTGCCGCCGCGCTGGCGCAGCAGCGCCAGCAGCTTTGCGCAAGAGGCCGACC
>JBEBDJ010000252.1:0-4069 GCA_041157045.1 Pseudomonadota bacterium | reverse complement strand
GGCTGCGCGACCTGTCGGTGATTGCCACCGCGCCGCAGCGGCGCCTGGCCATCAAGACCTTTGTGCGCAGCGAGAACAATGGGGTGATTCGCGAGGCGGTGCTGCGCGAGCTCAAGCGCGGCGGCCAGGTCTACTTCCTGCACAACGAGGTCGAGACCATTGAAAACCGGCGCGCCCGCCTCGAGGAGATCCTGCCCGAGGCGCGCATTGCGGTGGCGCACGGCCAAATGCCCGAGCGCGAGCTCGAGCGCGTGATGCGCGACTTTGTGGCGCAGCGCTTTAACGTGCTGCTGTGCTCGACCATCATCGAGACCGGCATCGACGTGCCCACCGCCAACACCATCGTCATGTCGCGCGCCGACAAGTTTGGTCTGGCGCAGCTGCACCAGCTGCGCGGCCGGGTGGGCCGCTCGCACCACCAGGCCTATGCCTACCTGCTGGTGCCCGATCTGGAGGGCCTGCCCAAGCAAGCGGCGCAACGCCTGGAGGCCATTCAGCAGATGGAGGAACTGGGTTCGGGCTTTTACCTGGCCATGCACGACCTGGAGATCCGCGGCGCCGGCGAGGTGCTGGGCGAGAACCAGAGCGGCAACATGATGGAGGTGGGCTTTCAGCTCTACAACGAGATGCTCTCGGAGGCGGTGCGCAGCCTCAAGGCGGGCAAGGAGCCCGATCTGCTGGCGCCCATGCAGGCCACCACCGACATCAACCTGCACTCGCCGGCCCTGCTGCCCGAGGACTATTGCGGCGATGTGCACCTGCGCCTGTCCTTCTACAAAAAGCTGGCCACCGCGCGCAAGCAGGAACAGCTGGACGCGCTCACCGAGGAAATCGTCGACCGCTTTGGCAAGTTGCCCCCGCCGGCCCAGGCCCTGATCGATGTGCACCGCCTGCGCGTGCTGTCGCAGCCCTACGGCGTGATCAAGGTCGATGCCGCGCCGGGCGTGATCCAGATCAGCTTCCGGGCCAACCCGCCGATCGAGCCCATGACCATCCTGGCGCTGATCCAGAAAAACCGCCACATCAAGCTGGCCGGCAACGACAAGCTGCGCATCGAGCGCGAGCTGCCCGAGCCGCACCAGCGGGCGCAGATGGTGCGCGATGTGCTGCGCGCGCTGACCCTCAAGAGCGAGGCCACGCAGGTCTGAGGCGCGGCGCCGCTCGCCGGGCGCGCCTCAGGTTTTGAGGCCCCAGAAGGCGCGCAGCTGCTGCGCGATCTGCTCTTGTGCCTGCGCCAGCCCGGGTGGGGCGCCGGTGTTCAGGCCGGGCCAGAGCGATTGCATGAGCTGCGCCTGCGCCTGCATCATGCCCTGCAAGGCGTCGGGGCTCATGCTGCGCGCCTGCTCGCCCATGCGCGCCTGCCAATCGGCAAAGCCCTGCAGCTGCTGCTCCAGAAACCGGCCCATGTGGCTTTGCATGGCATGGCCATAAAAACGGATCAGGTTGGCCAGCATGGCCTCGGAGAACATGGGCACGCCCGCGGCCTCCTCCTCCAGAATGATCTGCAGCAGGATCGAGCGGGTCAGGTCCTCGCCGGTGCGGGCGTCGCGCACCTGCAGCGGGCGCGCCTGGATCACCAGGTCACGGATTTGCGCCAAGGTGACGTAGGTCGAGGTCTCGGTGTCGTACAGACGCCGGTTGGGGTACTTCTTGATCACCCGCAGCGCCGCTGGGGTATCGGTCGGCTCGGTCATGCCGGTCTCCCTGGGTCGGATCGTGAATGGGCAAATTGCTGCACTGCCACATTTTAGGCAGACCCCCTGCGTCCACAGGGGTGGATTTACCCTTACCCATGGGAGTAAGCCCACAAGTCTATTTGCCGTGCCGGCGGCCAAAGGGCCACAAACCTGCGAAAATACCCGGATGTTCACCGGAATCATCACCGGCGTGGGGCGCATCGCCGACCTCCACGACCTGGGACGCTCTTTGCAGCACGGCAAGCGACTGACCATTGAGGCGCCTCCGGGCTACCTCGATGATGTGGGCCTGGGCGACAGCATCGCCCTCAATGGCGCCTGCATGACGGTCACCACCCTCGACCTGCCCGGCCAGCGATTTACCATCGACATCTCGGCCGAGTCATTGGCACGCACCGCAGGCCTCACGGCCACCGGTCCGGTCAACCTGGAAAAAGCCATGCGCGCGCAGGATCGCCTGGGCGGGCACATTGTCTCGGGCCACGTCGATGGCGTGGGCACGGTGCGCCAGATGGCGCAGGTGGGCGAGTCCTGGCTGCTGGCGGTGCTCGCGCCACCCGAGCTGGCGCGCTACCTGGCCTACAAGGGCTCGATCACCATCAACGGCGTGAGCCTGACCGTCAACAGTGTGCAGGACAGCGCCGACGGTTGCGAGGTCCAGATCAACCTCATTCCCCACACCGTGGCCAACACCACCCTGGGCCTGCTGGCCCCCGGCCACCGTGTGAACCTCGAAATCGACACCGTCGCCCGCTATGTCGAGCGCATGCTTGGCCTGGTCGACACCGCGCAAAAGGACCGCCCATGAACGCCCCCGAACACCGTCCCCCGCTCGTGCCGGTGGCCATCTCGCCGGTCGAGGAGATCGTCGCCGAGATCAAGGCCGGCCGCATGGTCATCCTGGTCGATGAGGAAGACCGCGAGAACGAAGGCGACCTGGTGCTGGCCGCCGACCATGTCACGCCCGAAGCGATCAACTTCATGGCCCGCTTTGGCCGGGGCCTGATCTGCCTGACCCTGACCCGCGAGCGCTGCGAACACCTGCGCCTGCCGCCCATGGCCGCGCGCAACGGCACCGTCTACAGCACCGCCTTCACGGTGTCCATCGAGGCGGCCGAAGGCGTGACCACCGGCATTTCGGCGGCCGATCGTGCGCGCACCGTGCAGGCCGCCGTGGCGGCCCATGCCCGCCCCGAAGACCTGGTGCAGCCGGGCCACATCTTCCCGCTGCAGGCCGTGGACGGCGGCGTGCTCATGCGCGCGGGCCACACCGAAGCCGGCTGCGACCTCTCGGCCATGGCCGGTTGCTCGCCCGCCTCGGTGATCTGCGAAATCATGAAGGACGACGGCACCATGGCGCGCCTGCCCGATCTGCAGCTCTTTGCGGCCGAACATGGCCTGAAGATCGGCACCATTGCCGACCTCATTGAATACCGCAGCCGCACCGAATCGCTGATCCGCCAGGTGGCGCGCCGCCGCATCGAGACCCTGCACGGGCCCTTCGAGCTGGTGGCCTACGAAGACCTGCCCAGCCAGTCCCTGCACCTGGCGCTGGTGCGCGGCCAGTGGACGCCCGAGACCTCGGTGCCGGTGCGTGTGCACGAGCCGCTGTCGGTGCTCGACGCCCTCGAAACCGGCCGCACCCTGCACTCCTGGGACCTGAACGCCAGCCTGGCCTACCTGGCGCGCCAGGACCAGGGCGTGGCGGTGCTGCTCAACTGCGGCGAATCGGGCGAGCAGTTGCTGGCCCAGCTGGAGGGCCGTGCGCGCCCGGCGCAAGCGCCTTCGCGCGGCCGCATGGACCTGCGCACCTACGGCGTGGGCGCGCAAATCCTGCGCGAATGCGGGGTGCGCCGCATGCAGCTGCTGGGTCAGCCGCGCCGCATGCCCAGCATGCACGGCTACGGCCTCGAGATCACCGGATACATCCCCAAGGAATAAGCATGCTAGACGCCAATCAGGGGCAAGCCCTCGAACTGGACGGCCGCGACCTGCACATCGGCATCGTGCAGGCGCGCTTCAACGCCCACATCACCGACGCCCTGGCCCAGGCCTGCACCGACGAGCTGCGCGCCCTGGGCGTGGAGCGCATCCACCTGGTCAAGGTGCCCGGCGCCCTGGAGGTGCCGCTGGCACTGCAGGCCCTGGCCGAGCGCGCCGAGTTTGACGCCCTCATTGCCCTGGGCTGCATCATCCGTGGCGAGACCTACCACTTCGAGCTGGTGGCCAACGAGTCAGGCGCTGGCGTCAGCCGTGTCTCGCTCGACTACAACCTGCCGATTGCCAACGCGATTTTGACCACAGAAAACCTGGAACAAGCCATCGTGCGCCAGACCGAAAAAGGCTGCGACGCGGCACGTGTGGCAGTCGAA
>JBEBDJ010000251.1:0-3694 GCA_041157045.1 Pseudomonadota bacterium | reverse complement strand
GTCAAGAAGCAGGACGGCATCAGCTTTTTGCTGGTGGACCTCAAGACCCCGGGCATCACGGTGCGCCCCATCCGCAACATCGCCGGTGAGTCCGATTTTTGCGAGGTGTTCTTTGACCAGGTGCGCGTCCCGCGCGAGAACCTGGTGGGGGCCTTGAACCAGGGCTGGTCGGTGGCCAAGGCCTTGCTGGGATTTGAGCGCTTGTTCACCGGCAGCCCCAAGCACTCGCAGCACACCTTGAAGCAGCTGGAATTGCTGGCCCGTCAGCGTGATCTGCACCAGGACCCGGCCTTCATGAGCCGGCTCACCGAACTGGCGCTCGATGCCCTGGATCTGGGCGCGGCCTATGCCGGCTTTGCCGAGTTGGCCAAGCGCGGGGAGGCCATTCCGCCCACCATCTCCATCCTGAAGATCTGGTCGACCCAAACCTACGAGCGACTGGCCTTGCTGCTGATCGAGTCGGCACAAGACCATGGCGCCATGCGCGACCATTGCCAGGGCGAGGACATCGACCTGCATGTGGTGGCGCCGCTGTTCAACGCCCTGGGCGCCAAGATCTTTGCCGGTAGCAACGAGATCCAGCGCAACATCCTGGCGCGGACCGTGCTGGATTTACCGACCTGAGGACGCCCCACCATGCTGTTGCTCGAGATCCCCTCCGACTTTCTGCCCCTGGTGGGCCAGAAGCTGGGCACCAGCGACTGGTTCCGCATTGAGCAGTCGCACATCGACGGGTTTGCCCAGATCACGGGCGATGATTTCTGGATCCACGTGGACGTGGAGCGCGCCCGGCGCGAGATGCCCGGCGGCCACACCCTGGCGCACGGTCTGTTCACCCTGGCGCTGGTGCCCAAACTCCAGCGCGACATCTGGAAGGTGGCCCGCCGCGGCAAGGGCCTGAACTACGGCTCGGACCGTGTGCGCTACACCGCGCCCGTGCCCGTGGGCGCCCGGGTCCGTTTGCACCAGACCTTGCTGGCGGCCCAGCGCCATGGCGCGGGCACCCGCCTGACGCATCGCTGCGAATTCGAAATTGAAGGTCAGTCCCGCCCGGCCCTGGTGGCCGATTTCATTGTGCTGATTCAGGACGAAGAAGCACCCATTCCCCCATCCCCCATGCCCACAGGAGACACTCCATGAACAAACGCTCGCTTCTTTCGCTGGCCCTGGCCAGCCTGTGCCTGGCCATCACGGCCCCGGCGCAAGCCCAGTCCAACTGGCCCAACAAGCCGGTCAAGCTGGTGGTGCCCTATCCGCCGGGTGGCCCGGTGGACCTGCTGGCGCGCACCATTGCCCCGCGCCTGGGCGAGGTCCTGGGCCAGCAGGTGACGATTGACAACCGGGCGGGCGCCAGCGGCATCATCGGCATGGACTCGGTGCACCGCAGCGAGCCCGACGGCTACACCTTTGGCATGGGCGTGCCCGGTGGCATCACGGTGCTGCCGCACTTGCAGAAGGTGCCTTACAACGTCGAGGAGATCAACTACGTCTCGCTGGTCGCCCGCACGCCCCAGGTGTGCAGTGTGGGCCCGAATGTGCCGGTCAAGTCCTTGCCCGAGCTGATCGCCCTGGCCAAGAAGGACCCGGGCAAACTCAACTATGGGTCGGCCGGCAATGCCACCAGCCCGCACCTGGGCACCGAGTTGCTCGCGCGCGAGGCGGGCATCAAGATGACCCACATCCCCTTCAGCGGTGCGGCCCCGGCCATCACCGCCTTGCTGGCGGGCAATATCGATGTGCTGTGCGCCGACCTGCCACCGGTCATGGCCCAGGTGGCGCGTGGCGTCAAGATTCTGGCGGTGAACAGCCAAAAACGCGCCGACGCCATCCCCAATGTGCCCACCGCCACCGAGCTGGGCCTGCCCAATGTGGTGGCCGATTCCAATTACGGGATCATTGCGGCCAAGGGCCTGCCGCCCGCGATCATGAACAAGATGCGCGATGCCCTGCACGAGACCTTGCGCACCCCCTCGGTGGTGGCCGCCCTGGCCAACCAGGGCCTGAGCGCCGCGCCCACCAGCTCCGAAGAGTACCGCCGCCTGATGCAGTCCGAGTCGGTGCGTTGGGGCAACCTGGTGCGCGAGGCCAAGATCTCGATCAACTGATCAGCGGCCGATGAAGACCGGCGCGCGCTTTTCGGCAAAGGCGCGCTGGGCTTCCTTGGCGTCCTCGGTCTTGCCGATTTGCGCGGTCATGTCCTGCTCGTAGCGGTAGCCATCGCGCAGCGTCATGTCCTCGATCACATTGAGCGTGTGCTTGATCATGCGCGTCGAGACCGGGCTCTTGGCGGCAATGTTCTCGGCCATGGCCAGCGCGGTGGGCATCAGCTCCTCGGGGCTGGTGCAGGCCTCGGCCACACCGGTGCGCAGCAGCTCGGCCCCGGTCACACGCATGCCGGTCAGGGCCATGCGGCGCAGCCGCGAATGGCTGAACAGGCGCATGGCGTGGCGGCAGCCCCCCAACAGGCCCACGTCCACCTCGGGCAGCCCCAGCGTGGCGGTTTCAGAGGCGATGATGATGTCGGCCGAGGCCACCATGGCCAGGCCCGACCCCAGGGCCGCGCCGTTGATGGCCACCACCACCGGCTTCTCGCATTCGCGGATGGCGTGAAAGCACTCGCGCGTGCGCCGCGAATGTGCGGGCAGATCCCCCGGCCCCTTGATGTTTTCTTTGCGACCCTTCAAGTCCGCGCCTGCGCAGAAGACCTTGCCGGCCCCGGTGAGCACCACGGCCCGGATCTCGGGCAACTCGGAGATGCGGTCCAGCGCCAGGGTCAACTCGTCGTTCAGGGTGCGGGTCAGGGCATTCACCGGCGGTGCGTTCAGCGTCAGGATGGCCACATGGCCGCGTTGCTCAAAGATCAGTTGGGTCAGGTCGTCCATGGGGGCTTCTTTCCTGTGTGATGGCCCTGCCTCCAGCAGGCGGGGCCGTTGGGGTGAGTGTGTCGCAAAAGCCGCGGCCAGCTGGCCTTGGGCCATGTCGGAACCCGCAAAGCAGGCCTGCGGCACAGGGCATAGCCATGCGGATCAGGGCCACTTAAGGTTGCCCATGCGGGGCCTTGCCCCTGTTTGGGATGTCATTCATGAGCTTGCGACCCCTGTCACGCCCATTCTTTCACCTGCTGGTGCTGGCCACCCCTTGCGTGTTGGGCGTGCCCAGCCTGGCGCAGATGCCAGGCGGCGACGCCGCTGCGATGTGCGTGGCGCTGAAGCATTTGCCGCTCGAGAAGACCACGATCAGCCAGGCCAGCTTTGTGGCCGCCGGCCAGGTGGTCGAGGGCGTCGCCTTGCCCGCGCATTGTCTGGTGCAGGCCGAGATCGGCGCACGCATCGGGGCCTTGGGGGTGCGCTATGCCACCCGCTACGAACTGCGCCTGCCCGTGCCCTGGAACGGACGCTTTCAATTTCAGGGCGGCGGCGGGGTGGACGGCGTGATCCGGCCGGCCTATGGCCTGCTGCACCCAGGCGTGACCCCGGCGCTGGCGCAAGGCGCGGCGGTGGCCTCCACCGACGGCGGCCACCAGGGCGCACACGCCCGCGATGCCAGCTTTGGCCTGGACCCGCAAGCCCGCATCGACTGGGGGTACAACGCGGTGGAGCAGGTCACCGTGCAGGCCAAGGCCATCGTCGAGCGCTTTTACGGCCAGCCGGCACGTTATGCCTATTTTGTGGGCTGCTCCAGCGGCGGCCGGCAG
>JBEBDJ010000250.1:0-7727 GCA_041157045.1 Pseudomonadota bacterium | reverse complement strand
CCGTGGGGTGCTGCAAATCACCATGGGCGCCCCCGCCGATGCGGGCACGGCCCAGGCCCTGCACCTGCGCACCCCCTGGCCCACCTGGCTGCGCCAGATGTCGCTGGGCTGGCCCGATCTGGCGCCACTGCTGGCGCAGGGCGAGATGCAGCTGCTGGAGGGCAGCAACGATCAGCTGCAGGCGTTCCTGGCCTGTTTTGAAGCCCCAGCCGAGCGCATGCCGCTCTTGGCCACGCGCTAAGGGCCGATCCACCAAGGCCGCCGCGCGGGCAGCGCGGCGTGACGCCCATCGCGCCCCACGCACGGCACAGGCATGCAAGAGCAGGCGCACGCCGACCCTGCGGTGCGCACAGTGGCACCGCCGATGCGGCCCTCAGGCGGTTCGCAGCAGCTCGCGGCCGATGATGATTGGCTGGACTTGCGTCGTGCTTTTCCAGGTGGTTTCTGCAGAGATGAGGCGCTCGCGGATGACGCGTGGCACGGTGGCCAGCAAGAGATCAAAGGATTCGGCATCAAGCGCCATCACGGGGCTCCGGGTCAGCGGTGTTGAAAGACAGGGGGGCGTTTGGCCAGGAAGGCGTGCATGCCCTCGTGCGCGTCGGCGCTTGCAAAGCGGGCGTGCAACTCGCGCCGCTCGAACAAAATGCCTTCGCTCAGGCTGCTTTCCCAGGCGCGGTTGAGCGATTCCTTGATGGCCATGAGGGCGGGCAAGGAGTAGCCCGCAATCTGGGTGGCGAGCTTGAGCGCCGTGGCCTGCAGATCGGCGTCGGGCACCACGCGCGAGACCAGGCCGTAGCGATCGGCCTCGTCCGCTTTGAGCGTGCGCGCCGACAGGCACATGTCCATGGCCTTGGCCTTGCCGATTGCGCGCGGCAGGCGCTGGGTGCCCCCGGCGCCAGGCAACATGGCGAGCTTGATCTCGGGCAAGGCAAACTGGGCCGACTCGGCCGCGATCACGATGTCACAGGCCAGCGCCAGTTCGCAGCCGCCGCCCATGGCGTACCCCGCCACCGCCGCAATGACCGGCTTGCGCACCTGCCGGATGGTTTCCCAGTTGCGGGTGATGAACTGGCCCTGGTAGACATCCATATAGGTCCAGTCCGCCATCACCGCAATGTCGGCACCTGCCGCAAAGGCCTTGTCGTTGCCGGTGATGACGATGGCCCCCAGGTCAGGGTCCTGGTCCATGCCCAGCAAGGCCTCGCCCAGCGCGTCCATGAGGGCGTCGTTGAGCGCGTTGAGCTGTGCGGGTCGATTCAGGGTGATGAGCCCGACACGGCCATGGCGTGCGATCAGGATGGGGGACTCGGACATGGGGCCTTCCTGCTTACTCGGCGCTGATCTTCTGATCGCGGATCAGGCCGGACAGCAGCTTGCCTTCGGCGCTCAGCAGGTTGCGGAATTCGCCGTTGTCCAGCGCCACGTTCTCAGCGCCCAGATCGGCGTAGCGCGCTTTGACCGACGGCTGTGCCAGTGCCTTGGCCAGCTCGCGGCTCAGGCGCGAGACAATTTCCGTGGGGATGCCGTTGGGGGCCCACATGCCAAACCAGATGTCCATGTAGTTGCCCTTGAAGCCCTGCTCGGCCACGGTGGGCACATCGGGGAAGAAGGGCGAGCGCTTTTCACTCACGATGGCCAGCAGCTTGGCCTTGCCCGAGCGGACATGCGGAAAGGCAATGCCCGGGTCGCAGACAAAGTCCGCCTGGCCCGAGAGCACGTCCTGCAGCGCCGGGGCGGCTCCACGGTAGGGCACGTGCACGATGTCGGTGCTGGTGGCTTGCTTGAACAGCTCACAGGCCAGGTGCGGCGGCGTGCCGGCACCTGCCGAGGCGTAGCTCATCTTGCCAGGCTGCGCCTTGGCCTGTGCCACCAGTTCACGCACATCTTTTGCGGCGATCTGGGGCTTGGCGACCAGGTACATCTGCGTCTTGCCAATGCCTGCCACGGGCGTGAGGTCGCGCGAGGGCAGGATCGGGTTGGATTTGAAGAGGAAGGGGTTGGCGGTCTCGACCGAGGTGGGCGAGATGAACAGGGTGTAGCCATCGGGCGCCGCACGCGCGACTTCGGCGGCGGCGATGTTGCCGCTGGCGCCGGGCTTGTTGTCGATCACCACGGTTTGCCCAAGACTCTCGCTCAGTTGCTGGGCCATCAATCGCGCCATGACGTCGGTGGTGCCGCCGGGTGCAAAGCCCACCACGATGCGGATGGGTTTGGCAGGCCAGGCCTGTGCATGGCTGCTGAGGCTCAGGCCCAGACCGAGCAGGGACAGGGCCGCGACCGTCAGGCGGCGGCGCCACGGGGAATGTTGAGAGGCTTGCATGGTTTGTCTCCTTGAAAAAGTGGGATTTGCGCGCGTGGACTCAAGCTGCCTTGGCGCGCAATTCCTCGCGCAGCTTGAATTTCTGGATCTTTCCGGATGGGGTGGACGGCATGCTGGGGCGGATCTCCAGCCGCTCGGGGATGTACTGGGTCGCGACCTTCTGCTCCTTGAGGTAGGCCACCATGGTGGGCATGTCAAAGTGCTGATCGGGCTTGGTCACCACCACCGCGCAGGCCCTCTCGCCCAGGCGTTCATCGGGATAGGCCACGATGGCCGCCATGGCAACCGCGGGGTGCTTGTAGAGCAGCGACTCGATCTCGACCACCGGGATGTTTTCACCGCCGCGGATGATCACGTCCTTGCTGCGGCCGGTGATGCGCACATAGCCTTGTGCATCGATCCGCGCCAGATCGCCGGTGTCGAACCAGCCCGCGTCGTCGGTGCCATTGAGGTGTGGACGCTTGAGGTAGCCGCCAAAGTTGGAGCACGCCCGCACCAGCAGACGACCGGCCTCCCCCGCTGGCAAGGTCTTGCCATCGACATCCACCACCTTGAGGTCCACACCGGCAAGCGGCTTGCCGTCGGTGGTGAAGGCGCGCTCGTCGGGGTCGTTCAGCTCGATCAGGGTCACGGCGCCGTTTTCGCTCATGCCCCAGGCCGACACGATCTTGGTGCCCAGCGCGGCGCGGGCCTGCTCGACCAGCGGGCCCGGAATGGGGGCACCCGCGCAAAGAAAGGTCTTGAGCGTGGGCACGGGGGTTTGGTGCTCCTTCACGGCCTTGGTGAGGTCGGTGAGGAAGGGGGTGGAGGCCATGGTGAAGCTGACCTTGTCGGTGTTGATCACCTCGACCGCCCGCTTGGGCTCCCAGATGTCCTGCAGCACCGCACGGGCCTTGAGCATGATCGGCATCATCAGCCCGTACATGAAGCCGGTCTGGTGCGCCATGGGCGAGGCCATCAGCACCACATCCTGCGCGCCCAGTTGCAGGCGCTGGGCATAGGGAATGATGTTGGCCATGACGGTGTTGGCCGAGTGCATCACGCCTTTGGGCTCCCCGGTGGTGCCCGAGGTGTAGATGAGCTGGGTGATGTCGTCGGGGCCCGGGCGGTGGGCCTGCAAAAGGGCTGGCGCATCTGGCGCCAGCTCCCATGCCGGACCGCTGAGCAAGGCCTCAAAGCTGTTGTGGTCCTGGCCGTCCACCACCACGATGTGTTTCAGATCGGGCAGATTCGGCTGGATGCCACGGATCATCTGCTCGAAATCAAAGCCCCGGAAAGACTTGGGCGCGATGATGACCTTGGCCTCGCCGTGTTTGAGCATGAAATTGAGCTCGCGCTCACGGAAGATGTGCATCAGCGGGTTGATCACGGCCCCAATGCGCGAGCAAGCCAGGTAGGTGACGGTGAACTGCCACCAGTTGGGCAGCTGGCACGCCACCACATCGTTCTTTTGCACGCCCAGGCGCGACAGGCCGACGGCCACACGGTCGGCCATCTGCGCCAGTTGGCGGTAGCTGAAGTGGCGCACATCGCCCGCTTCGACCCGGTAGGCGGTCAGGGCCAGCTGATCCGGGCAGGCCGCCACACAGTCGTCCAGGTCCTGGTTGATGGTGCGGTCATGCCAGAGGCCCTGCTCGATCATGCGGGCACGGCGCGGGGCCAAGAGTACGGCGTCGAATTCCATGGTGGTCTCCTTGGGGTCAGGGCTGAACTTCTTGTTGTGAATGGGGCTCAGGCGGGCACGAACCGGCGGCCGGCGCGGTTGCGGGCGATGATGGTCTTCATGATCTGGGCGGTGCCGTCGCCGATCTGGAAGCCCAGCACATCGCGCAGGCGCTGCTCCATCAGGCCGCGGTCGTAGCCGCCATGGCCAAAACACAGCAGGCACTGGTGGATCACGTCGTAGGCCAGCTTGGGGCCCCACCACTTGGCCATGCCGGCCTCGGCGGTGTGGGGCAGCCCCTGGTCCTTGAGCCACAGGCCCTGCAGGCACAGCAGGCGTGCGCCTTCGACCTCGGTGTCGTACTGCGCCAGCGGGTGGGTGACCCCCTGGAAAGCAGACAGCGGCTGGCCAAAGGCCTGGCGCTGGGTGATGTATTCCCAGGTTTCCGCCAGCGCCACCCGCGCCACCGCCAGGCATTGCAGGCCGATCAGCGAGCGCGAATAGTCAAAGCCGTGCATGACCTGCACAAAGCCCTTGTTCTCGTCGCCCAGGCGGTGGTTGGCGGGCACCCGCACGTTTTCAAAGAAGATCGAGCCACGGCCGATCGAACGCTGGCCATGGCAGTCAAAACGGCTGGTGCTCAGGCCCGGGGTGTCCATGGGCACCAGCAGCGCGGTCACGCCGTGCGCGCCCGACTCGGGGGTGCCGGTGCGGCCAAAGACCACGGTGATGTCGGCTTGGTCGGCGCCCGAGATCGAGGTCTTCTCGCCGTTGATGACGTAATGGTCCCCGTCGCGTTCGATCTTGAGCCGCAGATTGGCCGCGTCCGAACCGCCGCGCGGCTCGGTCAGCGCAATCGCACAAATCGCCCGCCCCTCGCGCAGCTTGTCCAGCCAAGGCTGGACCACGTCGGGCTGGCCGTATTGGTAGAGGATCTGGCTGTTGAGCGAGGCCAGCAGGTTCAGGTAGGAAAAGCTCAGGTCGGCGCGGGCGATTTCCTCGTGGATCACGCCGGCGGCCAGGCAGCCCATGCCCAGCCCGCCAAACTGCTCGGGCAGTTCGGGGCAGATGAAGCCCATCTCGCCCATCTCGCGCAGCAAGGCACGGTCGAATTCGCGGGTCTTGTCACGCTCCAAAAAACCGGGCTTGACCTTGTCTTCGGCAAAGCGGCGCGCCGTCTCTGCCAGCGCCTGCAGATCGTCGTTGATGTACGGGTTGGGGGTCATCGTCTCTCCTGGGGCGCGCTTACTTGGCGTACTTGCGGAAATCGGGTTTGCGTTTTTCCTGCAAGGCCTTCACGCCTTCGCGCGACTCTTCGGTGTCGTAGTACAGCTTGAGCGCGTACATGCCCATGCCGGCAATGCCCGCCTGGTGCGCGGTGTCCATGTTGAAGCTGCGCTTGGCAATGGCAATGGCCGTGGGGCTGCGCTCGCAAATCGTTTCGGCCCATTCCTGCACCGTGGCGTCGAGCTGCTCGTGCGGCACACAAATGTTGGCCAGGCCCATCGCCACGGCCTCTTGGCCCGAGTAGCGCTTGTTGAGGTACCAGATTTCGCGGGCCTTCTTCTCGCCGACCACGCGGGCCAGAAAGGCGGTGCCGTAGCCAGGGTCGACCGAGCCCATCTTGGGGCCGACCTGACCAAAGATGGCCTTGTCCGAGCAGATGGTCAGATCGCAAATGGTGCACAGCACATTGCCGCCACCGATGGCGTAGCCCTGCACGCGGGCGATCACGGGCTTGGGCACGTCGCGGATGGCGGTGTGCAGCTCCTCCATGGGCAGACCGATGGTGCCGCGGCCGTCGTAGTTGCCGTCGTGGGCCGACTGGTCACCGCCGGTGCAGAAGGCGCGCTCGCCAGCGCCGGCCAGCACGATGCAGCCCACATCGCGGTCATAGCCGGCCTTGTTCAGGGCCTTGATCAGCTCGTCGCAGGTGGTGCCGCGAAAGGCGTTCATCTTGTCCGGCCGGTTGATGGTGATCCAGGCCACGCCGTTGCGGACTTCGTACAGGATGTCTTCGAATTGCATGTGTCTCTCCAGAAAAAGATGGGGGTGGCCGATCAGCCGTGCATGGTCAGGCCGCCCGACACGCTGACGACCTGGCCCGTGATGAAGGCCGCGTCGTCGCTGCCAAAGAAAACGATGGCCCCCGCCAGATCGTCGGGCTGGCCCAGACGGCCCAGGGGAATGGCCTTTTTGAAGGCGTCCATGAGCTTCTCGGGGTTGGCCGCCCCTTCGGCAAAACCGGCCAGCAAGGCGGTGTCGGTCGGGCCGGGGCAGACCACGTTGACGGTGATGTGGTGGCGGGCATGCTCGCGGGCCAGCGTTTTGGACAGGGCCACCAGACCGCCCTTGCAGGCGGCATAGACCGCCTCGCCAGAGGAGCCGCCACGGGCCGCATCAGAGGCGATGTTGACGATGCGGCCACCGCCGCGCGCGACCATGCCCGGCAGCACCGCGTGGTGCATGTGCAAAGCGCCCGTGAGGTTGATGGCGATCAGCTTGTCCCACTCGGCCGGCACCGTCTTGACGAAGGGCTTGAAGATGTCCCAGCCGGCGTTGTTGACCAGCACATCGACCGGGCCCAGTTGCGACTCGGTGGTCGCCACAGCGGCATCCACGGCCGCACGGTCGGTGATGTCGCACTGGAAGGCCGCCGCCACACCGCCCGAGGCCGTGATGCCGTCGGCCACCTGCTGCGCCGCCGCCAGGTTCATGTCAAAGACCGCCACCTTGGCCCCCTCTGCCGCAAAACGCCGACACGTGGCACCGCCGATGCCGCCGCCTCCACCCGTCACAATGACGGTCTTACCGCTGAGGTTTTTCATGGTCTTCTCCTGGGGGAAATGTTTGTGAGTTGGTTGGAAGTCGCCAATTTATGACAACATGTTGCGGAGTTTAAGGGTTTCCCCAATTGCGTCGCAAGGCCTCCCCAGGGTTTAATTTGTCATGGTTTACCCTATGAAAACAACCGAATCAATGCGCATTGATCTTGCCAACCGAATTTTCTTCAAGCTGTATCAATGCGCCAACATGATGCATAAAACGGGGACTCGCGCCGTTCAAGACGAGGGCATCACCACCCAGCAATGGGCGGTGTTGGGCGCCCTGTCCCGGCCAGGGGCCTCGGAGGGCATCAGCATGGGCGAGTTGGCGCGCTACCTGATGGTGAGCCGACAGAACCTGTCCGGGCTGGTCACCCGGATGGAGCGCGAAGGCCATGTCGCCGTCATCCCCGACCAGCGGGATCGGCGATCGCGTTTGGTGGTGATGACCGACTCAGGCCGTCATGTCTGGGTGGACAAGGCGCAGCCCAAGATCAAGGCCTACTACCAGCAGGCCATGGTGGATTTTTCGACGACCGACATGACCCACACCCTGCACTACCTGGTCAAGCTGCTCAACACCATGGGGCAGCT
Organism: Pseudomonadota bacterium; assembly: GCA_041157045.1. GTDB lineage: Bacteria > Pseudomonadota > Gammaproteobacteria > Burkholderiales > Burkholderiaceae_C > Limnohabitans_A. The sequence goes on along the minus strand of JBEBDJ010000250.1, from coordinate 325 downwards.
CGATCAACAACAAGCCGACGAGCCCATCACCGACGAATGAGCGTGCGCAGCCGCTGTGCTGCTGGGGGTGTGGGCAGGCGGTTCGGTCGCCCGTCGGGGGTGCGGATGGCGCAGCCCAAGCGCATGCTCATCTCTTGGGGGTGCTGGCCTGGTCGGGTGGCTTCTAGGCCGAGGGCGGCCACTTTTTCTTTGATGGCGGGTGGACTTGACGGATCGGCCCAATCCGTTAAAGTGGGCACAGCATCAAGACAAGGCCCGACGGCCTGACCAACCTGCCCCCGGGCAAGGTGGACGCGACAGCGGATGCGGCCCCAGCAGGGGCAAC
>JBEBDJ010000249.1:0-5429 GCA_041157045.1 Pseudomonadota bacterium | reverse complement strand
TGGCCCCCATGGACCGCGCGGTGGCCGAGGCCAAGCTGCGCGCCCTGGTCGAGGGCGCCCGCCTGGCCAACGAGCGTTTGGGATAAGGCGCCAAGGCGGCCCGCTCCGGCCGCCACCCATTTGGATGGCTAGCAAGTTTTTGCGATTGTTTCGCAGGCCCGGCCCCGGCACACTGCCCATCGTCAGTTGACGAAAAACGCTCAGGGAAATGCGCAAAGCGCGTGAATCCACCCTTCGGGGTGGATTTCTTTTTGGGGGTGCTTGCTGCCCCCCGCCTCACCCGCTCACAAACGCACCAGCGTGTTGAGCTCCATGATGGGCGTGAGCACCGCCAGCACGATCAGCAACACCATGCCGCCCATCAGCAAAATCAGCGCGGGCTCCAGCAGGGTGGCCAGCAGCATGGCGCGGCGCTGCACCTCGGCGGCCAGTTGCTGGCTCACCTGCAGCAGCATGGCGGGCAAGCGCCCGGTCTCTTCGCCCACGCGCGCAAAGGTGGCCATCAGCGGGTGCAGCTCGGTCTGGCGCTCCAGGGCCAGGCCCAGCGGTGCGCCCTCGCGCACCTCGGCCATCAAGGTTTGCAGCTGCTGCTGCAGGTAGGGGCTGCCCACCGTGGCGGTGGCCGTCTGCAAGGCTTTGAGCAGGGGCACACCCGCTTGCACCAGCATGCCCAGCGTCTGGCACAGGCGTGCGGTTTGGTAGGCGCGCGCCAAGGGACCGATCACGGGCAGGCGCAGCCACAGCGCCGACACCCGCAAGCGCCATGGGGCGCGCCGCATGGCCAGCCGCCACAGCAGCGGGGCCACCAGCACCAGCCCCAAACACAGCGGTGCCCACTCGCGCAGGCCGCGGCTGAGCGCCAGCATCAGCACCGTGAGGGTGGGCAGCTCGCGCTGGCTGCCCGCAAACACCTGGGCAATCGGCGGCACCACCGTGGTCAGCAAAAACACCGCCACGGCCAGCGCCACCAGGCTGACGATGGCGGGGTACAGCGCAGCCGACAGCACCTTCTGGCGCAGCTGCTGCATGGCGTGCAGGCCATCGGCCAGTTGCAGCAGCACCGCGCCCAACTGGCCGCCTTGCTCGGCCGCCGCAATGGCCGCGCGCTCGGCCGCTGGAAACTCGCGCGGGAACTGGCCCAAGGCCTGCGCCAGGCCGCTGCCGCCGCTCACATCGGCACGGATCAGCGCCAGCATGTCGGCCTGTGCGGCTTGCTGGGCTTGGGCGCGCATGGCCACAAAGGCCCGGTCCAGCGGCAGCCCGCTGTCGAGCAAGCTGCCCAGCTGGCGCAGCCACAGCACGCGGGCGCTGGCACCCAGGCGCCGGCGGGGCGGTCCGATCGGCCGGCGCCACCAGGGCAGGGCCGCGGCGTCGGCTTGGCCGCCCGCCTCGTCTTGCAGGGACTGCACCTGCAGCGGCACCAGGCCTTGCGCGCGCAACAACTGGCGCGCCGCGCGCGCGCTGTCGGCTTGCAGCCGGCCTTGCCGGGACTGTCCCTGCGCCGACAAGGCCTGGTAACGAAAGACGGGCATGGGGCGTGGGCTTTCGTTCAGTCGCGCGTGACGCGCCAGAGTTCTTCGGCGGTGCTGATGCCCGCGTCGACCAGGCGTTGGCCATCGTCGCGCAGCAGCGTCATGCCCCCCTGCAGCGCGAGCGCGCGCAGCTCGGTCTCGGGCGCGCCGTGGTGGATGGCGGCACGCAGCGCGTCGTCGCTCACCATCAGCTCGTAAATGCCGGTGCGGCCTTGGTAGCCGGTGTGGCCGCAAGCGGCGCAGCCGCGCCCCGTGCAGGCCACGCAGGTTTTGCGCAGCAGGCGCTGCGCCAGAACGCCCAGCACGCTCGCACTGATCAGGTAGGGCTCGACCCCCATGTCGGTGAGGCGGGTGACGGCGCTCACGGCGTCGTTGGTGTGCAAGGTGGCCAGCACCAGATGCCCCGTCATCGCCGCTTGCAGCGCAATTTGCGCTGTCTCCTGGTCGCGGATCTCACCGATCATGATCACGTCGGGGTCTTGGCGCAGGATGGCGCGCAGTGCGCGGGCAAAGTCCATGCCGATGCGCGCATGCACCTGGGTCTGGCCAATGCCGGGCAGTTCGTACTCGATCGGGTCCTCGACGGTCAGGATGTTGCGCGCCTGGGTGTCAAGTTGCTGCAGCAGGGCATAGAGCGTGGTGGTTTTGCCCGAGCCGGTGGGGCCGGTCACCAGCAGCAGGCCGTGCGGCTGGGCGACCAGGCGCTGCAATCGCTCGCGCAGGGCGGCGGTCATGCCGATCTGGCCCAGGTCAATGCCTTGCTGTCGCTTGTCGAGCAGGCGCAGCACCGCGCGCTCGCCATGTGCGCCTGGCAAGGTCGAGACCCGCACATCGACCGCCTGCTGGCCCAGGCGCAGGCGGATGCGGCCATCTTGCGGCAGGCGCTTCTCGGCAATGTCCAGCTCGGCCATGATCTTCAGACGCGAGATCAGCGCGGCGTGCAAGGCGCGGTGCGGGCGCACGATCTCGCGCAGGCTGCCGTCGATGCGAAAACGCACCGACGAGTGGTGCTCATAGGGCTCGATGTGGATGTCGCTGGCCCCCTCGCGCGTGGCCTGCATCAGCAAGGCATTGAGCATGCGGATGATGGGCGCATCGTCGCTGGCCGCCAGCAAGTCGGTGGCACTGGGCAGGGTCTGCAAGATGTGCGAGAGGTCGGCTTGGGCCTCGACCTCGCTGACCACATGGGCGGCATGCTGCGCGTCGCCCTGGCCGGCGTAGGCGCGCTGCAGCGCTTGCTGCAGTTCCTCGGGGCTGCAGGCCTGCAGGCGCAGCGCCAGCCCGGCGTGCTGGCGCATGAGCTCGGACCAAGCGCTGCGCGGGCTCTCGGGGGTGTGCCAGAGCACACATTCGGCGCCGTCCTCGGTCAGCAGCAGCTGATGGCGCTGGGCGAAGGCGTAGGGCAAGAGCGGTCGCATGTTGGACGGTGCTCAGGGCTTGGCTGCAGGGGCCGTGTCGCCCGCCGCCTTGGGCGTCTTGGCGGGATCGGGCAGCACGGCGCTGCCGCCCACGGGCAGGGTGGGGGTGGCCACTGGCTGCACGGTCTCTTGCAGGCGCCGCATGTCCTGGTAGCGGCCGAGCGACAAGGCCTCGGTCGAGGCCGCATCGCGCACCACCACGGGCCGCAGAAAGACCATCAGGTTGGACTTTTTGCGGGTGCGGTTCTCGGCGCGAAAGAGCGCGCCCAGAATCGGCACATTGCCCAGGCCCGGCACCTGGTTCTGGTTTTGCCCGGTGTCATCTTGCAAGAGGCCGCCCAGCACCACAATGGCACCGTCGTCGACCAGCACATTCGACTCGATCGAGCGCTTTTGCGTGATCAGGCCGGTGGTGGAATTGAGCGAGGCCGGGTCGAGTCGGCTGACCTCTTGGTAGATCTGCAGCTTGATGCTGCCGCTGTCGCTGATTTGCGGTTTGACGCGCAGGGTCAGGCCAATGTCGCGCCGCTCGATGGTCTGGAAGGGATTGACCACTCCACCTGTGCTGGCCGCGGTGTTGGTGAACTGGCCGGTGACAAAGGGCACGTTCTGGCCGATCACGATCTTGGCCTCTTCGTTGTCCAGGGTCAGCAAATTGGGCGTGGACAGCACGTTGGCATCGCCATTGGTCTGCAAAAAGCGGCCCAGGGCGCCCAGCACATAGGTGCCGTTGACCCGCGTGGCCACGCCCACGTTCAGGCCCTGCCCCGGTGACACGGTGCCTTTGGCGGCGCCCAGGGCCAGGGCCAGGATGTTGGCGCCCCCGCTGCCAAAGTTGGTGCCCAGCAGGCCGATGTTGGCATCGCCGGCGCGGCCGATGGGGCCTTGCCACTGGATGCCAAATTCAGCGGCCTTTTCCTCGCTCACTTCGGCGATCAGGCTTTCGACAAAGACCTGGGCACGGCGCGCATCGAGCATGTCGATGACGGCGCGCAGTTGCCGGTATTGGGGCTCGGGCGCGGTGATCACCAGGGCATTGTTGGCCGGGTCGGCCTGGATCTGTCCGCCGGTGTTGGTCGCGCCGGCTTGGGGCGCGCCCGCGCCGGCACTGGCGGGGCCGCGGGCCTCGCCGCTGAGCGCGGCGCGCAGCGTGGCCGCCAGCTTGGTGGCATCGGCGTTCTTCAGGTAGACCACGCGGATGTTGCCGCTGGCTTGCGCGCTGCTGCTGGGCGGCTGGTCCATCTGGCGCAGCCACTGGCGCACCAGCTGGCGTTGCTCGGGCTGCGCGCTGTGCACGATCAGGGCGTTGGCGCGCACATCGGCCATGACCACGGTTTTGGGTCCGCTGCCAGCCAGCTGGGGCGCTGGTGCCGCGCCCCCTGCCGGGTTGATCGCGCCGCTGCCCGGTCCCATGTCGAGCAGGCGCTGCAGCAGTGGCTGCAGATCGCTGGCCAGGGTGTGCTCCAGGCGCAGCACCTCGATGTCGCCGCTGCGCGGCACATCCAGCGCCCGCACGATGTGCTCCAGCCGCTGCAGGTTGTCGGCATAGTCGGTGATGACCAGGCTGTTGCTGGTGGTGCCGATGGTGATGGTGTTGTTGGGGCTGATCAGCGGGCGCAGCACCGGGACCACGTTGCTGGCCGATTCGTGTTCCAGCCGCAGCACCCGGGTGACGAGCTGCGGGCTGCTGGCGTTGCTGAGCTCTGTCCACACCGCGCCGGGCTGCAGGCGCGCGTCGGCCTCGGGCACGATGATGTAGCGCCCCTGGCGATCGAGCAGTACCAAGCCCTGCAGGCGCAGCTGCGCGCCAAACAGTTGGAGCGCCTCGTCATGCCCAAGGGGGCGGGTGCTGGTCAGGCTGATCGTGCCCTTGACGCGTGGGTCCACCACCACCTGGCGCTGGGTCAGGCTGGCCAGGGTGCGGGCGGCAGCGTCGATGTCGGCGTTCTGGAAATCGAGGCGGATGCCGTTGCGCTCGCGCGTGGCCTGGGGGGGCTGGCGTGGGCCGCTCGGGGCCGCTGGACTGGCCTGGGGTGGCGCGGCGGGCGCGGGCATCACCGGGGTTTGGGCATGGGCCAGCCCCAGCAGACCTACCAGGCACCAAGCGCTGCAGCGCAGCGCAGGTCTTGGGGTGCGGATGGACCGCAGCGCATCACGTTCAATCATGGTTCATCCCAAGGAGAGAATCGTCCGCTCGCCTTGCTTGCGGCCGATGATTTGCAGCAGATTGGCCAACAAGGCCTCGTGTCCCGGCTCGGCAAAGGCCTCGCCGCGGAATTGCCAACGGCCCTGCAGCAGGCGGCCCTGACCGCGCATCTGCAAGGGGCCTTGGCGGGTGTCCAACCAAAGTTCGGGCGTTTGAGCGCTCGCACCGGGTCGCCATTGCAAGGTGTAGTGACCCAGGTCCACCCGGGGCACCAGGGCCGATCGCAAGGCCTGCACCTGCGCTTGCAGGGGCGCGTTGATCTGCAGACCCGCT
>JBEBDJ010000248.1:0-10175 GCA_041157045.1 Pseudomonadota bacterium | reverse complement strand
CGGTCAGCATTGCGCGGCGCCTGCAAGACCCGCTGGCCGAGCTCGTCAAGATCGACCCCAAGTCCATTGGCGTGGGCCAGTACCAGCACGATGTGAACCAGTCCGAGCTGGCGCGCCAGCTCGATGCCGTGGTGGAGGACTGCGTGAACTCGGTGGGCGTGGACCTGAACACCGCCAGCGTGCCGCTGCTCTCGCGCGTGTCGGGTCTGAGCGCGTCGGTGGCGCGCTCGGTGGTGCGCTGGCGCGAGGCCAACGGCGCCTTCCGCAACCGCCTGGAGCTGCGCAAGGTCAGCGGCCTGGGCGAGAAAACCTTTGAGCAAAGCGCGGGCTTTTTGCGCATCCGTGGGGGCGACAACCCCCTTGACATGACCGGCGTGCACCCCGAGACCTACCCGGTGGTGCACAGCATTCTGGCGCGCACCGGCAAACCCATCGACGAGGTGATGGGGCGCGCCGAGGTGCTCAAGACCTTGCGGCCCGAGCAATTTGCCAACGAGCAATTCGGCGCCATCACCGTGCGCGACATCCTGGGCGAACTGGAAAAACCCGGCCGCGATCCGCGTCCGGACTTCAAGGTGGCGCGCCTGGCCGAGGGCATCGAGGACATCTCGGACCTCAAGGAAGGCATGGTGCTGGAGGGCACGGTCTCGAACGTGGCGCAGTTTGGCGCCTTCATCGACCTGGGCGTGCACCAGGACGGCCTGGTGCATGTGAGCCAACTGGCCAACCGCTTTGTGGCCGACGCGCGCGAGGTGGTCAAGACCGGCGACATCGTGAAGGTCAAGGTGATGGAGGTGGACGTGGCGCGCAAGCGCATCGGCCTGACCATGCGCCTGGATGCGGCCCCCGCCCGGCGCGACGGCCCGCGCGACAACCGCTTCGAAGCGGCCGGTCGTGGCCAGCGCGCCCCCGCGCGAGGCGCGCAGACCACGCCAGCGCCTTCGGCCATGGCCTCGGCCTTTGCGCGCTTGCAAGGCCTCAAGCGCTGAGCGATCATCCCCTCACGATGCGCGCCCTTCATCTGTACGCCGGCCCCAAAGCCCTGGCCCATTTGCGCCAGGAGGGCTTGGCGCCTGCGCATGTGGGCGTGATCCCGGGGGCGGCCGGCGGGCCCAAAGGCCTGATCCTGGGGCCGCTGGATCGTTTTGTGTTCGGTCACTGGTTGCCCCAATCGGACCAGGCGGTGGACCTGGTGGGCGCATCCATTGGGGCCTGGCGCATGGCCACCGCCTGCCTGCCCGATCCCTTGGCGGCCCTGGCGCGCTTTGAGCACGCCTACATCCACCAGCACTACGAGCTGGCACCCGGCCAGCGCCGCCCAAGCGCGCAGCAGGTCAGCCAAGGCTTTGCCGATGGCCTGCGCCAGTTTTATGCCGACCAGGTGCCCCAGCTGCTGCGCCATCCCCGCTACCGCCTGCATGTGCTGGCCTCGCACGGGCGCCATGTGCTCGGGCGCGAGCACCCGGTGTGGACGCCGCTGGGGTATCTGGGCGCCTACCTCAGCAACGCCTGCTCTCGGCCGGCCCTGGGCGCCTGGCTTGAGCGGGTGGTGTTCTCGAGCCAGGGCGACGCGCCGTTTGATGCCAGCGACTTTCGCACCCGCCAGTGGCCGCTGACCGAGGCCAACTTCATGGCGGCGGTGCAGGCCAGTTGCTCGATTCCGTTTGTGCTCAAGGCGGTGCACGACATCCCTGGCGCGGCCCGTGGCGCCTACTGGGATGGGGGCATCACCGATTACCACCTGCATCTGCAGTGGCGCACCCCCCCGCACACCCCGCGCGGGCGGCTGGTGCTCTACCCGCATTTTCAGCGCCAGGTGGTGCCCGGCTGGCTGGACAAGGCCTGGCGACGCCGGCACCGGGCCAGCGCCTTTCTGGACCACACCCTGGTGCTGGCGCCCAACCCCGATTGGGTGCGGCAGCTGCCCAATGCCAAACTGCCCGACCGGCAGGACTTTGCCACTTACGGGCAGGACCTGGCCGCCCGGGTGGCGGTCTGGACCCAGGCCTCGCGCGCCGCGCAGCAACTGGCCGACGAGTTCGCGCAGTGGCTCGAGCGTCCCGACCTGAACCAGGTGCAGGCGCTGTGAGCGCAGCCCCCGAGGCCGCGCTGGCGCGGGTGCTGCACTGGGTCGATCAGGGCCCGCCCCGTGTGTTGTTGGCCCTGGCGGGCTTGCCCGGCTCGGGCAAAAGCACACTCGCCGCGGCCTTGCAGGCCCAGGTGCAGGCCCTGCGCGGGCCGCAAGCCATGCAGGTGCTGGGCATGGATGGCTTTCACCTCACGCGTGCGCAGTTGGCCGCACGGCCCGATGCGGCGCAGGCGCTGGCGCGCAGGGGCGCGCCCTGGACCTTCGACCCCGCCGGTCTGCGGGCAGGCTTGCAGGCCTTGCGCCGCGCCCAAGCGGCGGTGGCCTGGCCTGGCTTTGACCATGGGCAGGGCGACCCGGTGCCTGCGGCCCTGCAGGTGCCCACCCACACCCGGGTGGTGCTGGTCGAAGGCCTGTACCTCTTGCACGACGCGCCCGACTGGCAACTGGCGCCGCTCTTTGACGAAACCTGGTTTCTGGACCGTGACTGGCCGCAGGCCCAGTCGCAGCTGTGCGCGCGGCACATGCAGGCCTGGGGGCTGAGCCAAGCGGCCGCGCTGGCCCGTATTGCCGCCAACGACGCGCTCAACGCCCAGCTGGTGCTGGCCGATCGCGCCAGGGCCGACTGGCTGGTGCCCGCCTGAGCCGCCTGCGCGCAGGCGGCCCGATGGCGCTCAGAGGCTGGTGGCCAGCATGTCGCGGTAATCGTCGGGGCTGGCGATGCGCGGATTGGTCTTGTGGCAATGATCGGCCAGCGCGCCTTGGATGATGGGCTCGAACTGCGCCGTCTGCACCCCCATGGCTGCCAGCCCGGTGGGCAGGCCCAGGCGGGCGTTCATGTCGCGGATGGCCTCGGGGATGTCGCTCGCGCTGGCCAGGCCCATGGCCTGTGCCATGCGCTGCAGGCGCTGCTCGCGCTGCACCGTCTCGGCCCCGGCATTGAAGCGAACCACCGCCGGCAGGAACATGGCGTTGAGCGTACCGTGGTGCAGGCGCGGGTTGATGCCGCCCAGGCTGTGGCTCAGGCTGTGCACGCAGCCCAAACCCTTCTGAAAGGCCATGGCGCCTTGCATGCTGGCGCTCATCATGTTCAGGCGCGCCTCCCGGTCCTGGCCGTCGCGGGTGGCGCGCTCAATATGCGCCCAGGCCCGCTGCAGGCCATCCAGGGCGATGCCGTCGGCCGGTGGATTGAAGGGCGCGGCCATGAAGGTTTCCATGCAATGCGCCACCGCGTCCATGCCGGTCGCCGCGGTCAACAGCGGCGGCAGGCCCAGCGTCAGCTCGGGGTCGCAGATCGCGGCCTTGGGCACGATGTGCCAGCTGTGAAAGCCCAGCTTGCGGCCGTCGTCCACGATCAGGATGGCGCCGCGCGCCACCTCGCTGCCGGTGCCCGCCGTGGTCGGCACCGCAATCAGCGGCGCCACCCGCTCGGTGATGCGCGGCGAGCCGCCTTCGATGGTGGCGTAGGTCTTGAGCGGGCCCTCGTGCGTGGCGGCAATGGCCACGCCCTTGGCGCAATCGATGGACGAGCCGCCGCCCAGCGCGATCAGGCCGTCGCACTGCTGGGCCTGGTACAGCGCGGCCGCCGCGCGCACCGCCACCTCGGTGGGGTTGGACGGGGTCTGGTCAAACACCGTCACCTGCAGGCCTGGCAGGGCGGCCAGGGCGCGGTCCAGAATGCCCACCGCCTTGACCCCGGCGTCGGTGACGATGAGCGGGCGCTGGATGCCCACGCGCTGGCATTCGGCGGCCAGGTGCCGCAAAGCGCCAAACTCGATCTGGATCTGGGTGACGTAGAAAATGCTGGACATGGCGGTCGGACCTCGGGCTCGTCGTATGATGCCGCCGATTGTGACCGCGTTGGCGGCCAGGCGGCTGTCGCCTGTTCGTCACGAAACGCGCGCATTGCGTCATGAGCCACCACCCCCATCCCCGATCCTTGCTGAGCCCGCGCACCCGCGACCTGATCGACCGCATCCACCGGGCCGGTCGCCCGCCCATGCACTTGCTCAGCCCCGCGCAGGCGCGCAGCTTTTACGAGCAAGGCGCCCCCATTCTGGACCTGCAGCCGCCACCCGCCGTGGCGCGGGTGGAGGACCTTCAACTGCCCACCCGCGATGGTGCGCGCATTGGCGCGCGGCTGTATGCGCCGGCCGCGGCGCAGGTGCCGGTGCTGCTGTACCTGCACGGGGGCGGTTTCACCATCGGGAGCCTGAACACGCACGACGCGCTGTGCCGCCAGCTCTCGCGCCTGGGCCACTGCGCGGTGCTGTCGCTGGACTACCGCTTGGCCCCCGAGCACCGCTTTCCCACCGCGGTGCACGACGCCTGGGACGCCCTGGTCTGGTTGCAGCAGCACGGCGCGGGCCTGGGGCTCGATCCCTCGCGCCTGGCCGTGGGTGGCGACAGCGCCGGCGGCACCCTGGCCGCCGTGACGGCCCTCACCGCGCGCGACCAGGGCCTGCCCCTGGCCCTGCAGCTGCTGTTTTACCCGGGCACCATCGCCCGCCAGGACAGCGCCTCGCACCATCGCTTTGCCGAAGGCTTTTTGCTCGACCGCCAGACCGTGGACTGGTTTTTTGCGCAATACATCGACCCGGCCGAGCGCGACGACTGGCGATTTGCGCCCATGCTGGCCGAGGACCACAGCGGCCTGGCGCCGGCCTGGATTGGCCTGGCCGAATGCGACCCGCTGGTCGATGAGGGGGTGCAATACGGCGACCTGTTGCGCATGGCGGGCGTGCCCGTCGACCTCGAGATTTACCCCGGCGTGGTCCATGGCTTCATCACCATGGGCCGCGCCTTGCCCGACGCCCTCAAGGCCCATGCCGACGCGGGCCGCGCCCTGCGCCACGCGCTGGGCACCTGAACCACGGAGACCTCACACCATGAGCACCCCACGCCGACAAGACTTTCGCTGCCTGCACCGCCTGCGCGTGCGCTGGGCCGAGGTCGACATGCAGAACATCGTCTTCAACGGTCACTACCTGATGTACTTCGACACCGCCGTGACCGATTACTGGCGGCAGCTGTCGATTCCCTATGCCGCCACCATGCACAGCCTGGGCGGCGACCTGTATGTGAAAAAGGCCAGCGTCGAGTACCACGCGAGTGCCGAGATGGACGACTTTCTGGACGTGGGTTTGCGCTGCGCGCGCCTGGGCAATTCGTCCATGGGCTTTGAGGGCGCCATCTTTCGGGGCGACGAGCTGCTGATCACCGGCGAGCTGGTGTATGTGTATGCCGACCCGGTGGCGCGCAAATCCAAACCGATCCCTGCCGTCCTGCGCGAGTTGCTCGAGGGCTTTGAGCGCGGCGAGGACATGGTGCAGCTGCGCCTGGGTCGATGGGACGAGCTCTCGGGCCTGGCCAGTCCGCTGCGCCACGAGGTCTTTGTGCACGAGCAGAAGGTGCCCGAAGACATGGAGTGGGACGCGGACGATGCCAGCGCCGTGCATGCGGTGGCCCTCAACCGTTTTGGTGTGGCCTTGGCCACCGGGCGCTTGTTGCAGCACGCGCCCGGGGTGGCCCGCATCGGACGGATGGCGGTGCTCAAGTCCATGCGCGGCACCGACCTGGGGCGGCGGGTGCTGCGCGGCCTGATGGTCGCCGCACGCGAGCGCGGCGACACCGAGGTCCTGCTGCATGCGCAATGCAGCGCCGAGGGCTTTTACCGGCGCGAGGGCTTTGTGCCGCAAGGCCCGGTGTTTGAGGAAGCCGGCATCGCCCACGTCACCATGACGCGCGCGCTGTAAACGCCCTCAGATGTCCTCGAGCAAGGCGTAGGGCAGGGGGTGGGCCACCAGGGCTGGCCCCTCTGCGCTGCTCAGGTGCAAGCCTTGCGCCAGTCCGCTCACGGTGGCGCTGACCAGGGCCTCAAACCCACCGCCCCCCGGACGCGGCGCCGACAGCACCACCGTGCCACAGGCCTGCTCGGGGTCTTCCGCGCTGAACACCGGGTCGCCCGCTTGCAGGGGGGCTGGGCTGGTGAACAGGCCCATGCGGCGCTTGAGCACGCCGCGGAACTGGCTGCGCGCCACCACCTCCTGGCCGGGGTAGCAGCCCTTTTTGAAGTTGACGCCGCCCACGCTCTCGTAATTGAGCATCTGCGGCACAAAGGCCTCGAACACCGCCGCGCCGATCAGGGGGACCCCCGAGACCACCTCGGCCCAGGTCCAGTCGTCCAGGCCCAGGGCGGGGGCGTCGATCGCCGCAGGGGGCGTGCCCTCGCGGGGCGTCAGGCGCAAGGCCCGCGCCAGCACGGCGCCGCCCCAGTGCGCCGGGTGCAGGGCCACGGTGCACCCGCCTTCGGTGCATTGCGTCTGCATCGGGGCCGCCCCGGCGCCCAGCGGGCTGGCCGAGCCCAGCAAGCCCAGCAGATCGCACTGCGCGCTCGCATCGCTCAATTTCACCTTGGCGCGCAACACAAACATCGAGAGGCGGCGCAGTGTCTGCGGCAGCAGGTCCTGGCGCAACACCAGCCAGAAGCGGTCGGGCGCGGCCTTGATCACCAGCAGGCTTGCCTGCATCCGGCCTTTGGCATTGCACCAGGCGGCCAGGCGCGACTGGCCCACTGGCAAGAGCAACATGTCCTGCGTGAACTGGTTGTGCAGAAAAGAGGCGGCGTCGTCGCCATGGGCCAGGATCACGCCCAGATGGGGCAGGGGGGTCTGGCCGGCAAGCGAGGCCAGCAGGGCAGGGGATGCGGCGGGTTCGTTCATGCCCTGAATTATGATCGTCGCATGATGATCGCAATTGGCTTGTGGACATGAGCCGCCGTCCTGTGCGGCCCCGCCCGACCCCGACCTGGCGGCGCTGGCTGCTGCGTGTGATGGCGCTGCTGGTGTTGGCCCTGGCCTTGATGGTGGGCGCGGCCGCGCTGTGGCTTGGGCGGCCGCTGGACACGGGGGGCGCCACGCTCGAGTTGTCCATCGAGCCGGGCACCTCGCCACGCGGCATTGCCCAAGCGGTGGTGCAGGCGGGGGCGCGCACCTCGGCCTGGGCCCTGCTCGCCTGGTTTCGCCTCTCGGGCGACGACCGCCAGCTGCGCGCGGGCAGCTACGAGATCTCGCCCGAGACCAGCCCTTTGCGCCTGACCCGCATGCTGGTGCGGGGCGAAGAGTCCTTGTTGACCCTGACCCTGGTCGAGGGCTGGAACTGGCGCCAGGTGCGCCAGGCGCTGGCGCGTGCGCCCGCTTTGCGCCCGGACAGCGCCGCGCTTGACGATGCCGCGCTCATGGCCCGATTGGGCCGCCCCGGGGTTGCGCCCGAGGGCCGGTTTTTCCCGGACACCTACAGCTACGCCAAGGGCTCGAGCGATCTGGCCTTGCTGGCACGCGCCCTGCACGCCATGGACCGCCAGCTTGAGCGCGCCTGGCAGGCCCGTGCCCAGGGCTTGTCGATCGACTCGCCAGAGCAGGCCCTGATCCTGGCCAGCCTGATCGAGAAAGAGACCGGCCGGCCGCAAGACCGCGCCATGATCGCTTCGGTGTTCCACAACCGCTTGCGCATCCAGATGCCGCTGCAGACCGACCCCACGGTGATCTATGCCTTGGGCGAGGCCTTTGATGGCAACCTCAAGCGCGGCCATCTGCGCATCGACCATCCCTTCAACACCTATGTGCGGCGCGGCCTCACCCCCACGCCCATTGCCATGCCCGGCAAGGCCTCGCTGCTGGCAGCCGTTCAACCTGCGCGCAGCCAGGCCCTGTACTTTGTGGCGCGCGGCGATGGCAGCAGCGCCTTCTCCAACGACCTGGCCTCGCACAACGCCGCGGTGCGGCGCTACCAGCTGGGGCAGGGCGGCACCCCTTGAGTGGGCGCGCCCGCTGGCCATCGGCGACAATCGGGCATCCATTCGCAGGACATGAGCGTGACGCGCGGACTCTTCATCAGTTTTGAGGGCATCGACGGTGCCGGCAAGTCCACCCATCTGGACGCCACCCTGGCCTGGCTGCGTGCGCAAGGCCGGACGGTTTGCAGCACCCGCGAGCCGGGCGGCACCCCCTTGTCCGAGACCCTGCGCGAGATCCTTTTGCATCAGGCCATGGACCCGCTGACCGAGGCCCTGCTGATGTTCGCCGCGCGCCGCGAACATGTGGTGCAGGTCATCGAGCCGGCCCTGGCACGCGGCGAGGTGGTGGTCTGCGACCGCTTCACCGACGCCACCTTTGCCTATCAGGGCGGTGGTCGCGGTTTTGACTGGGCGCAGCTGCAGCAGCTCGAGGCCATGGTGCAGGGCTTGCCCGCTGGGGGCCTGCGCCAACCCGACCTGACCCTGTGGTTTGATCTGCCCGCCGAGACCGCGGCCCAGCGCCGCGCCCTGGTGCGCGCCCCCGATCGTTTCGAGGCCCAGGATGTGGCCTTTTTTCAGGCGGTGCGCGCCGGCTATGCCCGGCGACAGGCCGAGTCCCCCGCACGCTTTGCCCGCATTGACGCCAGTGCCAGCCGCGAACTTGTCGCCGACCAGGTCCTGGCCACCTTGCAGGCCTTTCTGGGGGCGCGCGCATGAGCGATCTGGCCCCCTGGCTGGCGCGCCAGCGCGATGCCTTGCTGACCCAACGCGGTCACGCCTGGCTGCTGCACGGCCCAGCGGGCCTGGGCCAGTACGAGCTGGCGCTGTCGCTGGCCCAGGCCTGGCTGTGCGAGGCCCCTGGCGAGCAGCGTCCGGCCTGCGGACAGTGCCCGTCTTGCCACGCCATCGAGGTGCGCACCCATGCCGACCTGGCGGTGCTCATGCCCGAGACGCAGATGCAGGCCCAGGGCTGGCCCTTGAGCGAGAAAGCACAAGCCGAGCTGGACGAAAAAAAGCGCAAACCCGGCAAGGAAATCCGGGTCGAAACCTTGCGCGAGGTGGTGGAGTTTTGCCAGCGCACCGATGCACGGGGCCGCGGCAAGGTGGTGCTGGTCTACCCGGCCGAGCGCCTGAACGCGATCTCGGCCAATGCCTTGCTCAAAACACTGGAAGAGCCCGCTGGCGATGTGCGCTTTGTGCTGGCCACCGAGGCCGCGCAGTTTCTGCTGCCCACGATCCGCAGCCGCTGCCAGGCCCACACCATGGCCTGGCCCGGGCAGGACGAGGCGCTCGCCTGGCTGCAAACCCAGGGCCTCTCGGGGCCGGCGGCGCAAGCGCTCTGGCAGCATGCGGGCGGACGCCCGCAGCAAGCGCTGGTGCTGCAGGCGCAAGGGCAGGGGCCCGATTGGTGGGCGCAGTTGCCCGAAGCCATGCGCCAAGGCCGTGTGCAGCACCTGGCCGATCTGAGCCCGGCCCAGGTCCTTGATGCCCTGCAAAAGCTCTGCCACGACCTGGGCCTGGTCGCGGTGGGTGCGCCGCCGCGCTTTTTTGCCCGCGAGCAGCTGCCGCCGCGCCCCTTGCCGCTGGCGCCACTGACGAGCTGGTTCAAGCAGCTGCGCCAGACCGCTCGCCATGTCGAGCACCCGTTCAACACCGGCCTGATGCTCGAAGCCCTCACGGCGCAAGCGCGCCAGGCCATGAATGCCAAGGCCGATGCGGCCCTGTTCTGACCCATGACCCTGACCGATTCGCACTGTCACCTGAGTTTTGACGCTTTTGCCCCCCGCCTGCCGCAGGTGCTCTCGGCCATGCAAGCCGCCGGGGTCCATCGCGCCCTGTGCGTCTGCACCACCATGGAGGAAGCCCCCGCCGTGCGTGCCCTGGCCGAAACCCACGCCGGGCTGTGGGCCTCGGTGGGGGTCCATCCCGACAACGAGGGGGTGCGCGAGCCCACTTTGACCGAGTTGATCGAGGCCGGGGCCCACCCGCGCATTGTGGCCATTGGCGAGACCGGGCTCGATTACTACCAGATGGACGAGCGCAAGGGCGGCCGCACCATTGGCGACATGGAATGGCAGCGAGAGCGCTTTCGCACCCACATCCGCGCCGCCCGCGCCGCCCGCCTGCCCCTGATCATCCACACCCGCGAGGCCTCGGTCGACACCTTGCGCATCTTGCGGGAGGAGGGCGAGTGTGGCGACAGCCAAAGCGCTGGCGGCGTGTTCCATTGCTTTACCGAAACCGCCGAAGTGGCCCGCGCGGCCCTGGACCTGGGCTTTTACATCTCGTTCTCGG
>JBEBDJ010000247.1:0-10773 GCA_041157045.1 Pseudomonadota bacterium | reverse complement strand
CGCGCCACCGCCACCCAGTGGATGAGGTGGTTGGTCGAGCCACCGGTGGCCAGGAGCGCCACCATGGCGTTGACGATGCAGCGCTCGTCAACCAGCAGGCCAATGGGCGCGCCCAGCGTGCGCGCCTGCAGCACGGTGGCCACGGCCTCGCGGGTCAGGGCCTGGCGCAGGCCGTCGTGCGGGTGCACAAAGGCGGCGCCGGGCACGTGCAGGCCCATGGCCTCGAGCAGCATCTGGTTGCTGTTGGCGGTGCCGTAAAAGGTGCAGGTGCCCTCGCCGTGGTAGGCCGACTGCTCGGCCTGCAAGAGCGCATCGCGGCCGACCAGGCCTTGCGCGGCCTGCTCGCGCACCTTGGCCTTGTCGCTGTTGGACAGGCCCGAGGCCATGGGCCCGGCGGGCACAAACACCGTCGGCAGGTGGCCAAAGTGCAAGGCGCCAATCAGCAGACCCGGCACGATCTTGTCGCACACCCCCAGCATCAGCGCGGCATCAAACACGTCGTGGCTGAGCGCCACCGCCGTGCCCTGCGCAATCACCTCGCGGCTGAACAGGCTCAGCTCCATGCCCGGCGTGCCCTGGGTCACCCCATCGCACATGGCGGGCACCCCGCCGGCCACCTGGGCGGTGGCGCCCAGGGCCCGGGCCGCCGCCAGGATCTGCGCCGGATAGTCGCGGTAGGGGGCATGCGCCGAGAGCATGTCGTTGTAGGCGCTGACGATGGCGATGTTGGGCGCCCGCTCGACCTGCACGCCCACCCCGGCCAGGCCGGTGGCGCGCGGCTTGTCCTGCGCGGGCATGGCGGCAAAGGCATGCGCCACATTGGCGCAGCCCAGGCGCTGCGCCCCCGGGCGTCGACTGGCCAGGGCCTGCACCTGCGCCAGGTAGTCCTGGCGCGAGGCCTGGCTGCGCTGGCGGATGCGGTCGGTCACCCGCGACAAAACGGGGTGGAGAGCGGGATAATCGGTCATGGAGCGCGTCTGTAACTTTATTACATCGGCAATGGTAACCGCGAAACCCGCCCCCCACAAGCGCGCGCGGGTACAAGCCGGTTACCAATTGCGGGCCGTGGCCGGGGGCCGGGCATGAGCGGGGACGGCGCCGCCCTGCTCGCGCGCATCCAGCGCGAGGCCGCCGCCTTGCCCCAGCTGTGGGTGTTTGCCTACGCCTCGCTGATCTGGCGACCCGAGTTCGAGGTGGCCGAACAACACCGTGCCCACGTGCTGGGCTGGCACCGCGCGCTGCGCATGTGGAGCCGCATCAACCGCGGCTCCTTCGAGCAACCCGGCCTGGTGTTCGCCTTGTTGCCCGGCGGCAGCTGCCAGGGCCTGGTCTGCCGCGTGCCCGACGACGACCGCGCGCAGGTGCTCGAGCGCCTGTGGGCGCGCGAGATGCCGATGGCGGTCTACACCCCGCGCTGGCTGCGCTGCCGCACCCCGCAGGGCACGGTGCCGGCGCTGGCCTTCACGCTGGCCCGCTCGCACCCCAGCCACACCGGCGAGCTGTCGGCCCATCAGCTGCAGCACATCTTTCGCCATGCGCAGGGCCGCTTTGGCAGCACCCTGGACTATGCACGCCAGACCCATCAGGCGCTGCGCGCACACGGCATCGAAGACCATGCCCTGGCGCGGATGTTGCGCCATGCGCCGCAACCGGCGCAGTAAACTGCGGGCATGAGCCTGAACCTTGCCGATCTGCGAAAAAGTTACGAGAAAGCCGAACTGAGCGAAGACGCTTCGCTGCCCGACCCGCTGCACCAGTTTGAGCAGTGGCTGCAGCAGGCCATCAGCGCGCAAATCCCGGAGCCCAATGCCATGACCGTGGCCACGGTGGGCCCGGACCTGCGGCCCAGCACGCGGGTGGTGCTGATCAAGGGCTACGACGCGCAGGGCATTGTCTGGTACACCAATTACGACTCGCGCAAGGGCCGCGACCTGGCCGGCAACCCCTTTGCGGCGCTGCAGTTTCACTGGGTCGAGCTCGAGCGCGTGGTGCGCATCGAAGGCCGGGTCGAGCGGGTGAGCGACGCGCAAAGCGACGCCTACTTCGCCAGCCGGCCGCTCGATTCGCGCATCGGCGCCTGGGCCTCGCCGCAAAGCCAGGTGATCGAGGGCCGGGGCACGCTGGTGGCCAATGCCGCGCAATACGCGGCCCGCTTTTTGATGGCGCCGCCGCGCCCGCCGCACTGGGGGGGTTACCGCCTGGTGCCCGATCAATGGGAGTTCTGGCAGGGCCGCAAGAGCCGCCTGCACGACCGGCTGCGCTACCGCCTGGCCGATGGGCAGTGGCTGCGCGAGCGCCTGGCGCCCTGAGCGTCAGGCCGCGGGCAGCAGCGGCAGCAGGGTCATCACCAGCGTCACGCTGAGCATGGCGCCCAGGGTCGAGACCGCCACGCCGGCGGTGACCAGGTCCTCGTGCCGGCGATAGCGCTGCGAGAACATGAACACATTGGCGCCAATGGGCAGCGCCGCCGCCATCACCATCACCGCCAGCGACAAACCGCGCAGGCCAAACAGCCAGCCCGCGCCCAGCATCAGCAGCGGGTGCAGGGCGTTCTTGACCAGCGACAGGCGCAGGCCGCGCTGCCAGTGGTGCATGAGATCGGTGTGCGCCAGGCTCAGGCCCACCATCAGCAGGGCCAGCGGGCCAAAGGCCTGCCCCAGCAGCTTGAGCGGCAGATCCAGCACCGGGTGCAAGCCCCAGCCCGTCAGGCCCCACAGCAGGCCCAGCAAAATCGGCACCGGCACCGGGTGCAACAGGGCGCTGCGCACCGCCTGCGCCAGCGTGCGCCAGAGCTTGGCGGGCTCGCCGCTGGCCTGCGCCCGCTCGCGCGCCACCTGCAACTCCAGCACCACCGTGACCATGCTCAGCAGCACCAGGGCATGCAGGGAGATCAGGGTAAAGAGCAGCACCTGCCCCTCTTGGCCATAGGCCAGACCGACCAGGGGGATGCCGATCATGACGGCATTGCTGTACATGCCCGCCAGGCCCAGCACCGCGCCACCGGGGCCGCCGCCATAGGCGCGCAGCAAGCCCACAAAGAGGACGATGGCCACCGCAAAGTACAGCAGGACGGGGCGCAGATCCAGGTGCAGCACATCAACCTGGCTCATGGTGCGAAACAGCAGGGCCGAGCTGAAGACCATGAACACCACGTTCGAGAGCTCGCGCACCGACTCGCGCCGCATCAAGCCCGCGCGGCCCGCCACCCAGCCCACGGCAATCAGCAGCACAACGGGCAACAAAGACGACAGCACCGGATGATCAAGACCCATGGGGCCCGATCATAGCGGCGCGCCCAGCCGTTGGCAGACCGCGCCAAGCGCGGGTCCGACGCCCGGGCGACTCAATCGCGCACCAGGCGCGCAAAGGTGCGGCGGAATTTCTGCACCTTGGGCGCCGCCACCGCTAGGCAATAACCCTGGTTGGGATTGCGCTCGAAAAAGTCCTGGTGGTAGTCCTCTGCCGGGTGGTACATCCCCAGCGGGACGAGCTCGGTGACGATGGGACTGGGCCAGGCGCGCGCGGCCTGCAGCTCGTCGATCAGGGCCTGCGCCACATCGCGCTGGGCCGCATCGGTCCAGTAAATCCCGCTGCGGTACTGGCTGCCCACATCGTGCCCCTGGCGGTTGAGCGTGGTGGGGTCGTGGATCAGGAAAAACACCTCGAGGAGCTCGCGCGTGCTCACCTGGGCCGGGTCGTAGACCAGGCGCACCACCTCGTTGTGGCCGGTGCGCCCGCTGCACACCTGCTCGTAGGTGGGGTTGGGCCAGTCGCCGTTGGCATAGCCCGATTCCACGTCCAGCACACCGCGCACCTGCTTGTACACCGCCTCGGTGCACCAGAAGCAGCCGCCGCCCAGCACCAGCACCTGTGTTGCGTCTGAAGAAGTCATGGGGGATCCCTGTTGCATGTTCAAAAGCATTCTGCCCGAAGGCCTTGCCCCATGGGATGGCACCCCGCCATCGAGGGTTCTGCGGTATATTAATGACCAACGAGTCATTTGCAGAATCCATGCCCACTGCCCCCACCGCCAGCACGCGCCGCGTGCGCCGCAAACAAGACCGCCCCGGCGAGCTCTTGCAAGCGGCGCTCGAGTTGTTTGTGGAAAAAGGATTTGCCGCCACCCGTTCGGAAGAAGTGGCGCAACGCGCAGGGGTCTCCAAAGGCACGCTGTTCCTGTATTTCCCGACCAAAGAAGACCTCTTCAAGGCGGTGGTGCAGGCCACCTTGGTGCCCACGCTGGCACAAGGCCAGGCGGCGGTCAGCCAGTTTGATGGCCCAAGCGGCGTGCTGCTCGAGATGCTGATGGTGCGCTGGTGGCAGGAACACGGCGACACCCCGGCGTCGGGCATTGCCAAGCTGGTGATGAGCGAGGCGCGCAACTTTCCGGCGCTGGCGCAGTTCTTTCGCGAGACGGTGATCCTGCCCTTTCGGCAGCTGGTGCGCACGGTGCTGCAG
This sequence comes from Pseudomonadota bacterium, assembly GCA_041157045.1. Lineage (GTDB taxonomy): Bacteria > Pseudomonadota > Gammaproteobacteria > Burkholderiales > Burkholderiaceae_C > Limnohabitans_A. The sequence continues at coordinate 6,315 of JBEBDJ010000247.1, read as the reverse complement.
CGCGGCGTGGACCGGGGCGAGTTCGAACCGATGAACATCGACCTGGTGATGCACTCGGTGCTCTCGCCCATGATTTTTCTGGTGATGTGGAAGCACACCATCTCCCAGGTCTGCCCCGATCCGCAGGACGTGCAGCCCGAGGCCTTTATCCGTGAACACGCGCGCCTGCTGGTGCGGGCGCTGGAGAGACGAGCCCCATGAAAAAAGCCCTCATCTGGACCCTGTCGGTGGTCGCCTTGGCAGCCGCCGTGGCCATTGGCCTGAAGATGCGCCAAAGCCCCCCCGCGCCTGCCGCGGCACCGGTAGCCGCGCCGACGGCCATCGAGTTGACCGCGCAAGATGTGCTGCGCCTTGAGCCGCGGACCTGGACGCTGGGCGTGCCCATCTCGGGCAGCCTGCGAGCCGAGCAGACCGCGCTCATCAAGGCCATGGTGGCCGGCGAGTTGCAAAGCCTGAGTGTGCGCGAAGGCGAGACGGTGCAAGCCGGTCAGGTGATCGGCCGCATCAACGCCGCCGAATACCAGTGGCGCCTGCAGCAAGCCCAGCAGCAGGCCGAGTCGGCCCGCTCGCAGGTCGAGATTGCGCAGCGCCAGTTCGACAACAACCGCGCTCTGGTCGACCAGGGCTTTATCTCCAAAACCGCGCTGCAGACTTCGCAAGCCACCCTGGCCGGCGCGCAAGCCACCTATCAGGCCGCCCAGGCCGCGGTGGAACTGGCGCGCAAGGCGGTGGACGACACCACGCTCAAGGCCCCGATCAGCGGCCAGGTGTCGCAACGCCTGGCGCAGCCGGGCGAGCGTGTGGCCATTGATGGGCGCGTACTGGAAATCGTCAACCTGCAAAAGCTCGAGCTGGAGGCGGCGGTCCCGGCGGCCGATGCCGTCCAGATCCGCCCTGGCCAAGTCGCCAGCCTGAACATCGAGGGCCTGGCGCAGCCCGTGCAGGCGCGCGTGCTGCGCCTGAACCCCAATGCGCAGGCCGCCAGCCGCCAGGTGCTGGTGTACCTGGGGCTGAACGGCCAAGCAGGGCTGCGTCAGGGGATGTTTGCCCAGGGCAGCTTGCTCACGCGCAAGGTCACGGGCCTGGCGGTGCCCCAAGCCAGTGTGCGCACCGACCAGCCCTTGCCCTATGTGCAGGTGCTCGACGGCGAGGTGGTGCGCCACCGCAAGGTCAGCACCGGCGCCACCAGCGAGCAAGACGACCAGACCTGGGTGCTGATCGAGGGTGTCGACGAGGGGGCCCAGGTGCTGCAGGGCAGCGCCGGCCGCCTGCGCGATGGTGTCAAGGTGCGCCTGAAGTAATCCCGCCAGAAAGACCCGTCCCATGTGGTTCACCCGTGTCAGCCTGAAGAATCCGGTCTTTGCCACCATGGTCATGCTGGCCCTGGTGGTGCTGGGTCTGTTTTCCCTGCAACGCCTGAAGGTCGACCAGTTCCCCAACATCGAATTCCCGGTGGTGGTGGTGCTGACCGAGTACCCGGGCGCTTCGCCCGAGATCGTCGAGACCGAGGTCAGCAAAAAAATTGAAGAGGCCGTCAACTCGATTGCCGGCATCAACTCGCTGACCTCGCGCAGCTACGAAAACCAGTCGGTCGTGGTGATCGAGTTTCAGCTGCAGATGGACGGGCGCAAGGCCGCCGACGATGTGCGCGAGAAGGTCGCCAGCATGCGCGCCGCCTTGCGCGCCGAGGTCAAGGAGCCACGCGTGTTGCGCTTCGATCCCTCCAGCCGCGCGGTCTGGTCGCTGGCGGTGCTGCCCGACAGCAGCAAGGGCCCGGCACCGAGCGCCGTCGAGCTGACCAACTGGTCGGAACAGGTCCTCAAGAAGCGGCTGGAGAACGTGCGCGGGGTCGGCCAGGTCAGCCTGATCGGCGGCACCCGGCGCGAGATCAACCTGTACCTGCAGCCGCAGGCCATGCAGGCCCTGGGCATCAGTGCCGAGCAGGTGGTCAATGCTGTGCGTGCCGAAAACCAGGACCTGCCCGCCGGCGCCGTGCGCTCGCTGCAGCAAGAGCGCGTGGTCCAGATTGAATCGCGCATGCAGCGGCCCGAGGAGTTCGGGCAGATCATCGTGGCGCGGCGCAATGGCCAGCCCATCCGCCTGTCACAGGTGGCCCGGGTCCAGGATGGCGCGCAGGAAATCGAAAGCCTGGCGCTCTACAACGGCCAGCGCACCCTGCTGCTGTCGGTGCAGAAAGCGCAGGACGAAAACACCATCGCCGTGGTGGATGGCCTCAACGAGACCGTCCGCGCCATGCAGGCCCAGCTGCCCCCCGGCATGCGGCTTGAGCCCATCGGTGACAGCTCACGGCCGATTCGGGTGTCGGTGCAGAACGTGCGGCAAACCCTCATCGAGGGCGCCTTGCTCACGGTGCTGATCGTGTTCTTGTTCCTCAACTCCTGGCGCTCGACGGTCATCACCGGGCTCACGCTGCCCATCTCGCTCATCGGCACCTTCATCTTCATGCAGATGTTCGGCTTCACCATCAACATGGTCACACTGATGGCGCTGAGCCTGTGCGTGGGCTTGCTGATCGACGACGCCATCGTGGTGCGCGAGAACATCGTGCGCCATGTGCAGATGGGCAAGGACAGCTACCGCGCGTCGCTTGAGGGCACGCAGGAGATTGGCCTGGCGGTGCTGGCCACCACGCTGTCGATCGTGGCGGTGTTCCTGCCGATTGGCTTCATGGAGGGCATCATCGGGAAGTTCTTCCACCAGTTCGGCATCACCATTGTGGCCGCGGTGCTGATCTCGATGTTTGTCAGCTTCACCCTCGACCCCATGCTCTCGAGCGTGTGGCACGACCCAAGCCTCAAGCCCGAGCCGGGCCAGCGCAAAAGCCTGTATGACCGCAGCATCGGCCGTGTCACGGCCGCCTTTGACCGCGGCTCCGAGGCGCTGGCGCGCGGCTACGAACGGGTGCTGGCCTGGGCCCTGGTGCACAAGCGCAAGACCCTGCTGCTGGCGCTGGGCACCTTTGTGGCCAGTGTGCTGATGGTGCGCCTGCTGGGCGCCGAATTTGTGCCCAAGGCCGACTTCTCCGAGACCTGGGTCAACTTCCAGACCCCGGTGGGCACCGCGCTCGAGGCCACCGAGGCCAAGACACGGCAGGTCGAGGCCATCGTGCGCGAATTCCCCGAGGTGCGCTACACCCTCTCGAGCCTGAACACCGCCAGCGCCCAGGGCAAGAACAACGTCAGCGTCTACGTGCGCCTGACCGACCGCAAACAGCGCGAGCGCAGCGTCGATCAGATGTCGGTTCAGCTGAGAAAACGCTTGGCCAGTGTGGCGGGCATCACCGTCACCCATGTGGGCCTGCTCGATTCGATGGGCGGCAACAAACAGATCGAGTTCTCGCTGCAAGGCCCCGACCAGCGCGAGCTCGAGCGCCTCACGCGCCAGGCCATGGGCCTCTTGAGCGAGATTCCCGGGCTGGTGGACCTGGACTCGTCGGTGCGCGAGCCCAAACCCACCCTGTCGGTGCAATTGCTGCGCGACAAGGCCTCGGACCTGGGCCTGGGCACTGCGCAAGTGGCTGGGGCCATGCGCACCTTGATTGCGGGCCAGACGGTGGGCAATTGGCGCGCGCCGGATGACCAGACCTACGACGTCAATGTGCGCCTGGAGCCCTCGGCACGCAACAACCCGCAGGACCTGGCGCGCTTGCCCCTGATGCTTGCGCAGGCGCCCGATGGCGCTGGCCGCAGCGTCACCTTGGGCGAGGTGGCGCGCCTGAGCGCCGACACCGGCTCCAGCCAGATCAACCGGCGCGATCTCAACCGCGAGGTGGCGCTCAATGCCAATGCGTCCGGCCGAACCGTGGGCGAAATCTCGACCGATATCCGCCGCGTCATGGACAGCCTGACCCTGCCCCCGGGCTACAGCTACCGCTTTGGCGGTTCGACCAAGAACATGCAGGAGTCGTTTGTGTACGCCTTGCAGGCGCTGGCCATGGCGGTGATCTTCATCTACATGATTCTGGCCAGCCAGTTCAAGAGCTTTTTGCAGCCCCTGGCGCTGATGAGTTCGCTGCCGCTCACGCTCATCGGTGTGGTGGGGGCGCTCTTGATGTTTGGCTCGGCCCTGTCGATCTTCTCGATGATCGGCATCATCATGCTGATGGGCTTGGTCACCAAGAACGCGATCTTGCTGATCGACTTTGCCATCCGCGCGCGCGAGGACGGTCTGGCGCGCACCGAGGCCTTGCTGCTGGCGGCCAAGGTGCGGCTGCGCCCGATCCTGATGACCACGCTGGCCATGATTTTTGGCATGGTGCCGCTGGCCTTTGCCCTGAGCGAAGGCTCCGAGCAGCGCGCGCCCATGGGCCAGGCCGTCATTGGTGGGGTCATCACCTCCTCGTTGCTCACCCTGGTGGTGGTGCCGGTGATTTATTGCTACCTCGACGACCTGGCGCAATGGCTGCGCCGCCGCTTCGGGCTTGTAAAGACCCCGGTGCGTCAGGCGCCGGACACCACGGCCCGCTAAAATGATTTGATTTGGATTAACATACCCCCTGGAGTAAAAGAGTCGTCATCATGGATCTCGAAAAAGCCCGCTTCAACATGATCGAGCAACAGGTTCGCCCCTGGGAAGTGCTCTCGCCCCAGGTGCTCGAGCTGCTCGCCCAGGTGCGCCGCGAGGACTTTGTGCCGCTGGCGCACCGCGCCCTGGCCTATGCCGATCTGGAAATCCCCTTGGGCCCGAAGACTGGGCAAGCCATGCTGGCGCCCAAGGTTCAGGCGCGCCTGCTGCAAGACCTGGCCTTGGCGGCGGGCAGTGTGGTCCTGGAGATTGGCTGCGGCACCGGCTACATGAGCGCCCTGCTGGCCCACCTGGTGGGGCCCACCGGTCGGGTGATCGCCCTGGAGCTGGATCCGGCCCTGGCCGAGCAGGCGCGCCAGAACCTGGCGCATGCGGGCCTGGACGGCCAGGTGCAGGTGCGCCAGGCCGATGGCAGTCAGGGCAGCCCTGGCGACGCCCCGTTTGACGCCATCGTGCTGGGCGGCTCTGTGGCCGAGGTGCCGCAGGCCTTGCTGGCGCAGCTGCGCGTGGGTGGCCGCCTGGCCGCCATCGTCGGCCAGGAGCCGGTCATGCGCGCCACGATCATCACCCGCGACGGCGAGCGCAGCTACAGCAGCCAGCAGCCCTGGGACGCGCAAGCGCCGCGCTTGCTGGGTTTTGCCGAACCCTCTTCTTTTCATTTCTGAGCACCATGCAACAAATCACACCAGCACAACTGTCCCAATGGGTCGCGCAACAGCCCCAGCGTCCGCTGCTGCTGGATGTGCGCGAAGGCTGGGAGCTTCAGACGGCCAGCGTCAAGCCTGGCGACGATTACGACTTTCTGCACATGCCCATGCAGACGGTGCCGGCGCGTTTGCAGGAGCTTGACCGCGAGCGCCCCATCGCCTGCCTGTGCCATCATGGCGGGCGAAGCATGCAAGTGGCCAGCTTTCTGGCGGCGCAGGGGTACCAGGTGGCCAATGTGGCCGGTGGCATCCATGCCTGGTCCTTGCAAGTCGATCCCAGCGTTCCCCAATACTGATTCCAACTGAGGTTCACCATGTCCCTGCGTCTGTTGCCCTTGACCCTGGCCCTGAGTGCCGCGTTTGCCAGCGCCGCCCAGGCCCAGAGCCTGACCCAGCTGTTTGAAGCCGCCAAGGCCTACGACGCTGGTTTCAAAAGCGCGCAGGCGCAGTACCAGGCCAACCTGTCGCGGGCCGAGCAATCGCGCGCGGCCTTGCGCCCCACCGCAGCGCTCAGCAGCAGCATGAGCGAGTCGGATGTGGACAACCAGACCAGTCCCAGGGCATCCGGGCAGTCGGCCCCGCGCGTGGTGAGCATCAGCGCCAACTACCCCCTGTACCGCCCGGCCAACCAGGCCAATGCGGCCAAGGCCGAACCGCTGATGGCCCTGGCGGCCGAGCAGCTGCGTCTGGCCGAGCAGGACCTGATGGTGCGCACGGCCCAGGCCTATGTGGATGTGCTCAATGCCCAGGAAGCGCTGACCTTTGTGCAGGCGCAAAAAACCGCGGTGTCCGAGCAGCTGGCAGCGGCCAAGCGCAATTTTGAGGTGGGCACGGCCACCATCACCGACACCCGCGAGGCGCAAGCCCGCTTCGACCTGGTGCTGGCGCAGGAAATTGCCGCCGACAACGATCTGCGCGTCAAGCGCCTGGCACTCGACCAGCTCACCGGGGTGCAAAACGCCAAGCCGCTGCCGCTGGCCCCTGAGGCCACGGTGCAAATCGCAGGCGCCAACAGCGTGGACACCTGGGTGCAGCAAGGGCTGCAATCGCACCCCAGCATCCG
>JBEBDJ010000246.1:0-16688 GCA_041157045.1 Pseudomonadota bacterium | reverse complement strand
CGGCACCGCCACCGGCAACAGGCTGGGGATGATCATTTCCTTGATGGCCGCCGAGGTCAGCATGTCCACCGCCTTGCCGTACTCGGGCTTGGCCGTGCCTTCCATGATGCCCTTGATCTCTTTGAACTGGCGGCGCACCTCGACCACCACGCTGCCGGCGGCGCGGCCCACAGCCTCCATCGCCATGGCACCAAACAGGTAGGGGATCAGGCCACCGATGAACAGGCCGATGATGACCATGGGATCGGACAGGTCGAACTTGACGGCCAGGCCGTAGGTCTCGAGCTTGTGCGTGTAGTCGGCAAACAGCACCAGCGAGGCCAGACCGGCCGAGCCGATGGCATAGCCCTTGGTGACGGCCTTGGTGGTGTTGCCCACGGCGTCCAGCGGGTCGGTGATGTCGCGCACGCTGGAGGGCAGCTCGGCCATTTCGGCAATGCCGCCGGCGTTGTCGGTGATCGGGCCATAGGCGTCAAGCGCCACCACGATGCCGGCCATGGACAGCATCGACATGGCGGCCACCGCCACGCCGTACAGGCCGGCCAGGTTGTAGGCCGCCACAATGGCCAGGCAGACAAAGATCACCGGCCAGGCGGTCGAACGCATCGACACCCCCAGGCCCGCGATGATGTTGGTGCCGTGACCGGTGGTCGAGGCCTGGGCGATGTGCCGCACCGGGCTGTACTGCGTGCCGGTGTAGAACTCGGTGATCCAGACCAGGGCCGCGGTCAGCACCAGGCCAACGACGCAGGCGCCAAAGAGCTTCATCTGGCTGCCGGCCGCGCCGAGCGCGTTGTCGGGCATCAGCGAGGTGGTGACGAACCAGAAGGCAATCAGCGAGAGCACGCCCGCAATGGCCAGGCCCTTGTAGAGCGCCGGCATCACATTGGTCATGCCCGGCTTGGCCTTCACAAAGAAGCAGCCGATGATGGAGGCGATGATCGACACCGCACCCAGGGCCAGCGGATAGAGCACCGCCTGTTCGGGGGCCGCGGTGACCATCAGGGCGCCCAGCACCATGGTGGCAATCAGCGTGACCGCATAGGTCTCGAACAGGTCGGCGGCCATGCCCGCGCAGTCGCCCACGTTGTCGCCCACGTTGTCGGCGATCACCGCCGGGTTGCGCGGGTCGTCCTCGGGGATGCCGGCCTCCACCTTGCCCACCAGGTCAGCGCCCACATCGGCGCCCTTGGTGAAGATGCCGCCGCCCAGGCGCGCAAAAATCGAGATCAGCGAGGAGCCAAAGGCAAAGCCGATCAGCGGGCTGGTCAGGGCCGCGAGGCCCTTGGCATCGCTCACCTGACCGCCGCCGAGCAACATGAAGAAGCCGGTCACGCCCAGCAGGCCCAGGCCCACCACCAGCATGCCGGTGATGGCACCGCCTCGGAAGGCCACGTCCAGGGCCGGGCCAATGCCTTGTGTGGCCGCCTGTGCGGTGCGCACGTTGGCGCGCACCGACACGTTCATGCCGATAAAGCCGCAGGCGCCCGAGAGCACCGCCCCGATCACAAAGCCCACCGCGGTCTGCAGGCCCAGGATCAGGCCCATGAGCACGGCCAAGACCACGCCCACGATGGCGATGGTCTTGTATTGACGGGAGAGGTAGGCCGCGGCTCCGGCCTGAATGGCCGCCGCGATTTCTTGCATGCGGGCGTTGCCCGCGTCCTTGGCCAGAATCCATCCTCGGGCCCAGATGCCGTAGACCACGGCCAGCAGCCCGCAGACAAGCGCCAGATACAGCGCGGATTGACTTGTCATCGATGATCTCCTCAGTGTTGTCGCAGAACGGAGGTGCAACGCTCGTGAGACACCTCCACGGCGTTGCTTCCTCGTGCGCCCTTCGGGAATCACGATTGGCCAACCCGTCCATTACAAAGCGTTACAGCGCCAGAACGCAAGGCCTGTGCAAGTAAAATCGGGGTTAATCCCGAGTCTTTCTGACCTTTATCAACTGTTCCCGAGACCTTTTCATGTCCCTCGACAACGTTACCCCTGGCGCCAAAGTTCCCGAAGCCTTCAACGTCATCATCGAGATCCCGATGAATGCCGACCCGATCAAGTACGAGGTCGACAAGGAAACCGGCGCCATCTTCGTGGACCGCTTCATGAGCACCGCCATGCACTACCCGACCAACTACGGGTATGTGCCCAAGACGATTTCGGGCGACGGTGACCCGGTGGACGTGCTGGTCATCACCCCGGTGCCGCTGATCCCCGGCGTGGTCGTGCCCTGCCGCGCCATCGGCATCCTGCGCATGGAAGACGAGGCCGGCGAAGACGGCAAGGTGCTGGCCGTGCCCATCGACAAGATCCTGTCGATCTACACCCAGTGGCAAAAGCCCGAAGACCTCAACCCGATGCGCCTGAAGACCATCCAGCACTTCTTTGAGCACTACAAAGACCTGGAGCAGGGCAAGTGGGTCAAGGTGCTGGGCTGGGAAGGCCCCGAAGCCGCCCACAAGGAAATCCTGGACGGCATCGCCAACTACAACAAGAGCAAGGCCTGATGGCCCTTGGCCGGCGCATGCCCACGCGGCGCCGGCGTGCCAGTTGAGGCCGCCCGGCGGCGGCCGACCGATTTACCGGGCAGGGCGCAGCGGCGAATGCGCCGCCAGCGCCTCGCGGTACTCCGAGATGGCCTCGCGCTCGCGGCCCAGGTAGTGGTCCACGGCCTGCGCAAAGCCCGGATGCGCCAGCCAGTGCGCGCTGTGCGTGATCTGCGGCAACAGCCCCCGCGCGAGCTTGTGCTCGCCCTGCGCGCCGCCCTCAAAGCGCTGCACCCCATGGGCCAGGCACCAGGCCAGCGGCTGGTAGTAGCAGGCCTCAAAGTGCAGGCAGTCCACCCGCTCCAGCGCCCCCCAGTAGCGCCCGTAGGCCACTTGCGGTCGTCCTTGCGCATCGTGCTGCAGGGCGATCAGGCTGACCGCCATGTCGCGCCCCTCGCGCTCGGCCACAAACAGCAGCCAGTCGCGCGCCATCTCGGCGCGCATGGCCGCAAACACCCCATCCTGCAAATAGGGCCACTGGCCGTGCTCCAGATAGGTCTGGGTGTAGCAGCGCTGCAGCAGCGCCCACTCGGCCTCGCCCATGTCGGGGCCGGGCACGGCCCGAAAGCGCACCCCGGCCTCGGCCACCTTGCGGCGTTCCTGGCGGATCTTTTTGCGCTTTTCCTGCGTCATCGAGGCCAGGAAGGCGTCCATATCGGGCCAGCCCTGATTCGTCCAGTGAAACTGCACCTGCTCGCGCCGCAGCCAGCCCGCGTCCTCCAGCAGGGCCTGCTCGGCCGGATCGGGAAACAGCACATGCAGGGACGACAGGCCCAGCGCCTGCGCCTGCTGCGGCAAGGCGTCGATCAGGGCCTGACGGGCCTTGGCGTCGTGCGCCAGCAGGCGGCTGCCTGGCACCGGGGTGAAGGGCACCGCCACCAGGCCCTTGGGGTAGTAGGCCAGGCCGTGGCGCTCGTAGGCCTGGGCCCAGGCGTGGTCAAACACATACTCGCCGCGCGAATGGGTCTTGAGGTAGAGCGGGCAGGCCGCGGCCAGCGTGTCGCCCTGCCACAGGGCCAAGACCTGCAGCGTCCAGCCGGTCTCGGGGCTGGCCGAGCCACTGGCCTGCAGCGCGCGCAGCCAGGCATGGCGCATGAATGGGGTGGGCATGGCCTGGCACGCCAGCAAGGCGTCCCAGGCGGGAGCGGGCACCTCGTCCATGTGGACATGGAGGCGGGTGACATAATCGGCGTTCACGGATTCCTGCACACTTATGACGCTTCGGATCAGCATCGCCCAACTCAATCTGGTCGTGGGCGACATGGCGGGCAATGCCCAACAAATCATCGACGCCGCCCACCAGGCCCATGCCCGTGGCGATCAGCTCTTGCTCACGCCCGAGCTGTCGGTGTGCGGCTACGCACCCGAGGACCTGCTCTTGCGGCCCTCGTTCATCGATGCCTGCGATGATGCCCTGAATTCGATCGCCCAGGCGCTGGCCGGTCTCAAAGGCCTGCATGTGGTGGTGGGGCATCCACATGGCGGCGGCCTGCGCACCCGCAGCGTCGCCGTCACCCAGCGGCGCAACCGCGCCAGCGTGCTGTGCGAGGGCCGTGTGGTGGCGCACTACGACAAGCGCGAGCTGCCCAACTACCAGGTGTTTGACGAGCGCCGCTATTTCAGCCCGGGGGATGCCGCCGGCGTGTTCGAGGTGGCAGGCGTGCGGGTGGGCCTGCTGATTTGCGAAGACGCCTGGTTCGAGGCCCCGGCCCGTGCCGCGCAGGCCGCTGGCGCGCAAGTGCTGGCCGTGCTCAATGCCTCGCCTTTTCACATGGGCAAGGGCCAGGAGCGCGAGCAAAGCATGCAGGCGCGCGTGCAGGACACGGGCCTGCCGCTGGTCTACGCCCACCTGGTGGGCGGGCAGGACGAGGTGGTCTTTGAAGGCCGCTCCTTTGCCCTCGATGCGCGCGGCCAGATGCTGGCCCGTGCGCCGGGTTTTGTGCCCGCCACCCTGACCTTGACGGCCGAGCTGTCCAACGGCGCTGTGGCCCTGTCGGCCGGCGCCGATGCCATCACCCCCTGGCCCAGTCCCGAGGCCGAGCTGTGGGACGCGCTGGTGCTGGGTGTGCGCGACTACCTGGGCAAGAATGGTTTCAAGGGCGCCATCCTGGGGCTCTCGGGCGGGATCGACTCGGCCCTGGTGCTGGCGGTGGCCGTGGACGCCCTGGGCGCCGACCGCGTGCACGCGGTGATGATGCCCTCGCCCTACACCGCCGACATCAGCTGGATCGACAGCCGTGACATGGTGCGCCGCCTGGGGGTGCGCTACGACGAGATCGCGATTGCGCCCCTGTTTGACGGGTTTCGCAGCGCACTGGCCCCCCAGTTTGCCGGCCTGCCCGAGGACACCACCGAAGAGAACATCCAGGCGCGCATCCGCGGCACCTTGCTCATGGCCCTGTCCAACAAGAGCGGCGCCATCGTGCTGACCACCGGCAACAAGAGCGAGATGGCCACCGGCTACTGCACCCTGTACGGCGACATGGCCGGCGGTTTTGCGGTGATCAAGGACGTGCTCAAGACGCGGGTGTTTGCATTGGCGCGCTGGCGCAACCAGCACGACCCCTATGGCACCGGCGCCAACCCCATTCCCGAGCGCATCATCACCCGACCACCGAGCGCCGAGCTGCGCCCCGACCAGAAAGACCAGGACAGCCTGCCGCCCTACGAGGTGCTCGATGCCATCATCGAGCGCTACATGGAAAACGACGAGGGCTCGGCCGCCCTCAAGGCCGATGGCTTTGAGCCCGCCGATGTCGACAAGGTGGTGCGCCTGATCCGCCTGAACGAGTACAAACGCCGCCAGGCCCCCATCGGGGTTCGCGTCACGCACCGCAGCTTTGGCAAGGATTGGCGTTATCCTATGACCAATCGATTCAAACTTTGATTCCCAAGGACCGACCCCATGAAACAGATCACCGCCATCATCAAGCCCTTCAAACTCGAAGAGGTCCGTGAAGGCTTGGCCGAGTGCGGCGTGACCGGCCTGACGGTCACCGAGGTCAAGGGCTTTGGCCGCCAGAAGGGTCACACCGAGCTCTACCGAGGCGCCGAGTACGTGGTCGACTTTCTGCCCAAGGTGAAGGTCGAGGTGGTCGTGCGCGACGAGGATGTGGATCGCTGCGTGGACGCCATCGTGCAGGCGGCGCGCACTGGCAAGATCGGCGACGGCAAGATTTTTGTCACCTCGGTCGAGCGCGTGGTGCGCATCCGCACCGGCGAGCTTGACGAAACCGCGATCTGAGCGCGCCGCTCAGAGCCGCTCGGGGTGCGGCGCCGGCGCCAGGCCGGCCGCCTGCACCAGCTCTGGCAGCAGGGTGCTCGGCTCGGTGCCCACCGTGATCAGCACGTTCTGGGCCTCGCGCATGAAGCCATGCGCGGTCACCTGGGCAAGCCAGTCGAGCATGGGGCGGTAAAAGCCCTGGTGATCGAGCAGGCCCACGGGCTTGTCGTGGTAGCCCAGCTGGCGCCAGGTCCAGACCTCAAAGAATTCCTCCAGCGTGCCAATGCCCCCGGGCAGGGCCAGAAAGGCATCGCTGCGCTCCATCATCATGCGCTTGCGCTCGTGCATGGTCTGCACCACATGCAGCTCGGTGCAGCCGTGCTCGGCCAGTTCGCGGTCGATCAGGGCCTGCGGGATCACGCCCACCACCCGGCCCCCAGCGGCCAGCGTGGCCTGCGCCACCGCGCCCATCAGCCCGCTGCGGCCGCCGCCATACACCAGTTGACCGCCGTGCCGCCCGATCCAGTGGCCCACCTCGGTGGCCAGGGCCATGAAGCCGGGTTGGTGACCCGGGCTGGAGCCGCAGTAGACACACAAAGAAAAAGCGGGCGCCGGGGTCATGTGGAGGCCTTGCGTGGGGGTTCGGCAGAGATCAGCCGGGTGCCGGCCAGTGCATCGTGCAGAAACTGTCGTTCGGGGTGAAAGCGGCTGAGCAGGGCCCAGACCCAGATCCAGCCCACCAGCAGCACCAGCACCTCCAGCGCAGGCATCTGGAAGGGCATGGACAGGGCCAGCGGCGGCAAAAACCACAGCCAGGAGAGCAGGTAGCGGGCCAGGGCGCGGGCTTGCGACAGGGGGCGGCCCTGGCGGTCGACCACGCGGATGTGCCAGGTCTTCATGGCCAGGGTTTGGCCCTTGTGCCAGAACCAGGTGAAGTAAATGCCCAGCACCACGAACAGAAAGCCCATGCGCAGCGGCCGCAGCGTCAGCGCATGCCGGCTTTGCGACAGGGCATCGAACAGGTAATCGGCAATGAAGAGCACGCCAAAGAGCAGCATGCCCTCGTAGAGCCAGCAGGCCATCCGGCGCCAGGCGGTGGGGGTGCTCACCGGGGGAACAACATCGGGCACAGGGGTCATTTCGGCGCGCGCGGGCTCGGTGGGAGGGGCAAGAGGGTGTGGGGGGCCAGCAGGGTGGGTTCCTGGCTCAGCGCGCCACGGTGAAGGTGCAGGGCCGGGGCCAGCAGCAGGTGTTGGGTCGGCATGGGGCGCTGCGCGCGCGCCGTGGTGCGCGGGTCACGCGGCGCATTTTCTTGCAGCTGGCGGCGCTGCTCCTCGGACAAGGCCAGGTACTCGTCCCAGGTGGATTTTTTTTCCTCGGTGGACATGGCCTTGAGGTGCACATAGCTCAGGCGTGCCTTGGCCCGCTCTTTGGGGCTGAGCATCACCCAGTCGGCCATGCGGCCGTGCAGCATGGCCTGCTCGTCGGTCGAGAGCTGGGCAAACTGGTCGGCAATCAGCAGCCACTTGTCGCGTTGCGAGGCGGTCAACTGGTCCCATTGACCGGCCAGCGGCGCCAGCGCCTGCTGCTGCCGGCCCGCCAGGTCTTTCCAGCGGACGGTGCTGCGCGGCAGCAAGGCCTCTGGGGCGCTGGGCCGGGGCACCGAGGGCTGGGTGCGCGCCGGAGCACTGGCCGGCTCGGCAGCCGGGGCGGCGTCGTTGCCTTGTGCCCAGGCCATGCTGCCCAGCAGCAGCCCCACGCACAGCACCCAGCCGCCCAGCATGGCGGGGCGCAGGGCGGACGGGCATGTCGGGGCAGGCAAGGGCAGCCGGTCACTCACTCGCCGTGTCCTCCTGGGCGGGGGCTTGCGGGGCATCGCCCTGGCGGCGCAAACGCAGGAAATGGGCAAAGCCCGGATCGGCGTAGGCCGCGGGGGGCAAGTCGTCGATCAGCAAGGCGGTGTCAATCTCGGCCAATTCGGACAGGGCGTTTTGCTGGTACCAGTTGGGCCAGAGGTAAAGCCCGGCCAGCAGCAGCAGAAGGGGCAGCAGCGACCACAGCGGTTGCCAGCGACCGCCGGGGGCGTCGCCGGCTTGGGCCAGCACCATCACCGGTTGCGCTGCCCGCGCCCGCTGCGGCGTGTGCGGGCGGGCCGCCAGGGCTTGCAGGCGGGCCACACGAAGGCGCTCGCTCACCTCGTGCGAGAGCGGGGCTTGACGGCGATCAAGTTCGCGCGCCAAGGCCAGACCCAGGCCATCCAGGGACGTCGGTTCTTGAAGGGCGGTGATGCGTGTGTTCATGTGGATTGCCTGTCGTGAATGCCGGTGTTGGCCAGAAGCCGCTGCAGCGACTGAACGGCCCGGGAGCAGTGGGTTTTGACACTGCCCTCGGAGCAGCCCATGACGGCGGCGGTTTCGGCCACATCGAGCTCTTCCCAATAACGCAGCAGTAAGGCTTCCCGTTGACGCGCCGGCAGGGCCATCAGCGCATTCTCGATCTGGCCCAGGGTTTGCAAACGGCCCAGCCATTGTTCGGCGCTCTCCTGCGCAGCTTGGTCCTGCTGGCCATCATAGACATCCAGGAGATCCAGTTCCTGGCCCGGGTCATCGCTGCGCTCGTGCACCAGCGGGTTGAACACCGACTGGTGGGTGCGCTGGCGCCGGAACCAGTCGAGGATGGTGTTGCTCAGGATGCGCTGAAAGAGCAGGGGCAGCTCGGCCAGGGGCTTGTCGGCATAGTGGGTGGCCAGCTTGATCATGCTGTCCTGCAGCACATCGAGGGCGGCCTCTTCGTCGCGCAAATGGTAAAGCGCCCGCTTGAAGGCCTTGTGTTCGGCCTGCTTGAGGAAGTCCGATAGTTCTTTGTCGGAGGCCAAGGCGGGGGCGCTTTCGGGGGGGCGGCGTGTGCGAAGTGTCGGTCGGGCACGCATTATGCCCCGCGCCCAGGCCAGTGCCCATGGGGGCAACCCGGTGCGGTGTGCGATAATGCGCGCTTGCAATTGAAAAAATCGCAAAACGGGTCAACATCCGGCGCGCCTTGATCATGCGTCCATGTTGTTGGCCTCAAGTCCCAAAGCCATCTCACAAGGGTCGAGCCAAGGGGCACCCAAGGTTTTTCCGCAAAGAAATTCACAAAGGTTGAAGATCATGGAAGTCTCCAAAGCAGAAGTTGCCGCCGCTGCGGCTGCCCAAACGCCCGAATTGCGCGGCGCCGAAATCCTCGTCAAGGCCCTGCAGGCCGAAAATGTCCAGTACATCTGGGGCTACCCCGGTGGCGCCGTCCTGCACATCTACGACGCCTTGTACAAGCAAGACACCATGCAGCACGTGCTGGTGCGCCATGAGCAGGCCGCCGTGCACGCTGCCGACGGCTATGCGCGCGCCACCGGTGAGGTGGGCGTGGCCCTGGTGACCTCGGGCCCGGGCCTGACCAACGCCGTCACCGGCATTGCCACCGCCTACATGGACAGCATCCCGATGGTGATCATCGCGGGGCAGGTGCCCACCGCCGCCATCGGCCTGGACGCTTTCCAAGAGTGCGACACCGTGGGCATCACCCGCCCGATCGTCAAGCACAACTTCCTGATCAAGGATGTGCGCGAGCTCGCCACGGTCATGAAAAAGGCCTTCCACATCGCCCGCAGCGGCCGTCCCGGCCCTGTGGTGGTGGACGTGCCCAAGGACGTGTCCTTCAACAAGACCGCCTACACCGGCTATCCCGACAAGATCGAGATGCGCTCGTACAACCCGGTGCGCAAGGGCCACGGCGGCCAGATCCGCAAGGCCTTGCAGCTTTTGATGAGCGCCAAGCGGCCCTACATCTACACCGGCGGCGGCGTGCTCATGAGCAATGCCAGCGCCGAACTGCGCGCCCTGGTCGACATGCTGGGCTACCCGGTCACCAACACCCTGATGGGCTTGGGCGCCTTCCCCGCCACCGACCGGCGCTTCCTGGGCATGCTCGGCATGCACGGCACGCTCGAAGCCAACAACGCCATGCAGAACTGCGATGTGCTGCTGGCCGTGGGGGCGCGCTTTGACGACCGCGTGATCGGCAACCCGCGCCACTTTGCGCAGAACGAGCGCAAGATCATCCACATCGACATCGACCCTTCCAGCATCTCCAAGCGCGTGAAGGTGGACGTGCCCATCGTGGGCGACGTCAAGGAAGTGCTGACCGAGCTGATGGGCATGATCCGCGAGTCCGGTCTCAAGCCCGACACGCAGGCCTTGGCCGAATGGTGGAAGAGCATCGAGGCCTGGCGCAGCCGCGACTGCCTGCGCTTTGACCGCGGCAACACCGAGGTGATCAAGCCGCAGGGCGTGATCGAGACGCTGTGGAACATGACGCGTGGCGACGATGTGTACGTCACCTCCGACGTGGGCCAGCACCAGATGTGGGCCGCGCAGTACTTCAAGTTTGACGAGCCGCGCCGCTGGATCAACTCCGGTGGCCTGGGCACCATGGGCGTGGGCATTCCCTACGCCATGGGCATCAAGCTGGCCAAGCCGCAAAGCGATGTGTATTGCGTGACCGGCGAAGGCTCGGTCCAGATGTGCATCCAGGAGCTCTCGACCTGCCTGCAGTACAACACGCCGATCAAGGTCCTGGCCCTGAACAACCGGTACCTGGGCATGGTGCGCCAGTGGCAGCAGATCGAGTACTCGGGCCGCTACAGCCACAGCTACATGGACGCGCTGCCCAACTTTGTCAAGCTGGCCGAGGCCTATGGCCACGTGGGCCTGCTGGTCGAGCGCCCCGAAGACGTCGAGCCCGCCCTGCGCGAGGCGCGTCGCCTGAAGGACCGCACCGTGTTCGTGGACTTCCGCACCGACCCCACCGAGAACGTGTTCCCGATGGTGCAGGCCGGCAAGGGCATCACCGAGATGCTGCTGGGCGCCGAGGACCTGTAAACCATCCATCCCCTTCCAGACGAATCTATGGTCCACCAAGCCTGCCGGTTACCGCCGGCGGGGGAGGGTGGCCAAAAGAGGAATCGATATGAAACACATCATTGCTGTTCTGATTGAGAACGAAGCCGGGGCGCTGTCCCGCGTGGTGGGCCTGTTCTCGGCCCGTGGCTACAACATCGAGTCGCTGAGCGTCGCGCCCACCGAGGACCCGAGCCTCTCGCGCATGACCATCCAGACCACCGGCTCCGACGACGTGATCGAGCAGATCACCAAGCACCTCAACCGCCTGATCGAGGTGGTCAAGGTGGTCGACCTGACCGAAGGCCCGTACACCGAGCGCGAGATGATGCTGGTGAAGGTGCGTGCCGTCGGCAAGGAGCGCGAGGAGATGAAGCGCATGGCCGACATCTTCCGCGGTCGCGTGATCGACGTCACCGACAAGAGCTACACCATCGAGCTGACTGGCGACCAGGCCAAGAACGATGCCTTTCTGGAGGCCATCGATCGCAGCGCGATTCTTGAAACCGTTCGCACCGGCGCCTGTGGCATCGGGCGCGGCGAGCGCATCCTGCGCGTCTGATCCACCCCCCGTTCATTGACAACGATTTTCCCAGGAGAAAACCATGAAAGTGTTCTACGACAAAGACTGTGACCTGTCCCTGATCAAGGGCAAGACCGTGGCCATCATCGGCTACGGCTCGCAAGGTCACGCCCACGCCCAAAACCTCAACGACAGCGGCGTCAAGGTCGTCGTCGGTCTGCGCAAGGGCGGCGCCTCCTGGGACAAGGTGGGCAAGGCCGGCCTGACCGTGATGGAAGTCAACGACGCCGTCAAGGCCGCCGATGTGGTCATGATCCTGTTGCCCGACGAGCAGATCGCCGACGTCTACAAGAACAACGTCGAAGGCAACATCCGCCAGGGCGCTTCGCTCGCGTTTGCCCACGGCTTCAACATCCACTACAACCAGGTCGTGCCGCGTGAGGACCTTGACGTCTGGATGGTCGCCCCCAAGGCCCCCGGCCACACCGTGCGCTCGACCTACGCCCAAGGCGGCGGCGTGCCGCACCTGGTCGCGATCTACCAGGACAAGTCGGGCAAGGCGCGTGACCTGGCACTGTCCTACGCCATGGCCAATGGTGGCGGCAAGGCCGGCATCATCGAGACCTCGTTCAAGGAAGAGACCGAGACCGATCTGTTTGGCGAGCAGGCCGTGCTGTGCGGCGGCGCCGTCGAGCTGATCAAGATGGGCTACGAAACCCTGACCGAAGCCGGCTATGCCCCCGAGATGGCCTACTTCGAGTGCCTGCACGAACTCAAGCTGATCGTCGACTTGATCTATGAAGGCGGCATCGCCAACATGAACTACTCGATCTCGAACAACGCCGAGTACGGTGAGTACGTGACCGGCCCCGAGGTGATCAACGAGCAGTCGCGCGTGGCCATGCGCAACGCCCTCAAGCGCATCCAGACCGGTGAGTACGCCAAGATGTTCATCCAGGAAGGTCGCCTGAACTACCCGAGCATGACCGCCCGTCGCCGCCTGACGGCCGAGCACTCGATCGAGGTGGTGGGCTCGCAGCTGCGCGCCATGATGCCCTGGATCGCCAAGAACAAGCTGGTCGACAAGACCCGCAACTGATCCCCACCCCGGTGGAGACCCCGCCGGCGCCCGTTTCGTGCGCCGGATCAATGGCCCTTCGGGGCCATTGTTGTTTACACTGTCAGCCTGTAGCAAGACTGCCCCAAGGACACCCCCTATGCCCCGATCGCCCAGCGAGCGTGCCGACGACGTCGATGCCGGCAACGTGAGCCCGCGCAAGCCCCCCAAGGGCATTTATGTGCTGCCCAATATGATCACCCTGGCGGCCTTGTTTGGCGGCTTTTACTCGGTGGTGATGGCCATGAACGGGCGCTTTGACCTGGCCACCATTGGCGTGTTTTGTGCCATGGTGCTCGACAGCCTGGACGGCCGGGTGGCGCGCATGACCAACACCCAGAGTGCCTTTGGCGAACAAATGGACTCGCTCTCGGACATGGTCTCGTTTGGCGCGGCGCCGGCCCTGATCGCCTACGAGTGGAGCCTCAAGGGCCTGGGCCGCTGGGGCTGGATCGCCGCTTTTGTCTACTGCGCCTGCGCCGCGCTGCGCTTGGCGCGCTTTAACGTCAACACCGCGGTGGTGGACAAGCGTTTCTTCCAGGGCATGCCCAGCCCCGCGGCTGCGGCCCTGGTCACGGGCTTTATCTGGATCATGATGGAGTACGGCATCGAGCGCACCAGCGTGGCCTGGTGGATGTTTGCCGTGGCCTTGTTTGCCGGCCTGACCATGGTCACGAACGTGCCCTTCTACAGCTTCAAGGACATGCACATGAAAAAAAGCGTGCCCTTTGCGGTGATCGTGCTGTGCGCCCTGCTGATTGCGGTGGTCAACATCGACCCGCCGTCCATGCTGTTTGGCCTGTTTGTGATCTACAGCCTGAGCGGTTATGTGCTGCTGGTGGTGCGCAAGGCCCGCGGCCAGCCCGTCAGCGTGATCAGCACCAGCACCGACGAGCCCGACGAGCGGGGCCTGCACCAGTGAGCTCGCTCGGTTGCGGCATTCGCGCCACAGTGGGCTGGAGGGCCTCTTTTTTTGTGATACATTGATGTGCATGAACCGCGCCGCGCTTGCCCTACTACTGATGCCCCACGGGCAGACGGTGTAACGCGCGCGTTTCTTCACCACAAGGCCCGTTTGCCATCCGCAGCGGGCCTTTTGCATTGTCGCTTTCACCCTGCGGATGTTCACCAGGAGAGCACCATGTCCGACCAGTTGATCATTTTTGACACCACCTTGCGCGATGGCGAACAGTCGCCCGGCGCGTCCATGACCCGCGACGAGAAGCTGCGCATTGCGCGCCAGCTCGAGCGCCTGAAGGTGGACGTGATCGAGGCCGGTTTTGCCGCCAGCTCCAATGGCGATTTCGAAGCGGTGCAGACCATCGCCAACGCCATCAAGGACTCCACCGTCTGCTCGCTCTCGCGTGCCAACGACCGCGACATCGCGCGCGCCGCCGAGGCCCTCAAGGGCGCCAACCGCGCCCGCATCCACACCTTCATCGCCACCTCGCCCCTGCACATGGAGAAGAAGCTGCGCATGTCGCCCGAGCAGGTGCATGAGCAGGCCCGCCAGGCCGTGCGCTATGCCCGCAACCTCTGCGGTGATGTGGAGTTCAGCGCCGAGGACGGCTACCGCAGCGAGCTCGATTTCCTGGCCCGCGTGGTCGAGACCGTGATCGCCGAGGGCGCCACCACCATCAACATCCCCGACACCGTGGGCTACGCCATCCCCGAGCTGTACGGCGAGTTCATCCGCAAGCTGCGCGAGATGGTGCCCAACAGCGACAAGGCCATCTGGTCGGTGCATTGCCACAACGACCTGGGCATGGCCGTGGCCAACTCGCTCGCCGGTGTGAAGATCGGCGGCGCACGCCAGGTCGAGTGCACCATCAACGGCCTGGGCGAGCGCGCGGGCAACTGCTCTCTCGAAGAAGTGGTCATGGCCATCAAGACGCGGCGCGACTACTTTGGCCTGAACGTCAACATCGACGCCCAGCACATCGTGGCGGCCAGCCGCATGGTCAGCCAGACCACCGGCTTTGTGGTGCAGCCCAACAAGGCGGTGGTGGGGGCCAATGCCTTCGCCCACGCCTCGGGCATTCACCAGGACGGCGTGCTCAAGGCGCGCGACACCTACGAGATCATGCGTGCCGAGGACGTGGGCTGGAGCGCCAACAAGATCGTGCTGGGCAAGCTCAGCGGCCGCAACGCCTTCAAGCAGCGCCTGCAGGAGTTGGGCGTGCAACTCGAGAGCGAAGCCGACATCAACCAGGCCTTTGCCCGTTTCAAGGAATTGGCCGATCGCAAGAGCGAGATCTTTGACGAGGACATCCTGGCCCTGGTGAGCGACCAGAACGCGACCCAAGAGGCCGAGCAGTACGGCTTTGTCTCGCTGTCGCAGCACAGCGAGACCGGCGAGCAACCGACCGCGCGCATTGTGTTCACGGTGGGCGGCAAGGAGGTGGTGGGGCAGTCGGGTGGCAACGGCCCCGTGGATGCCTCGCTCAAGGCCATCGAAAGCCATGTCAACAGCGGCGCCGAGATGGTGCTCTACTCGGTCAATGCCATCAGCGGCTCGACCGAAAGCCAGGGCGAGGTCACCGTCCGCCTGCAAAACAGCGGCCGTGTGGTCAACGGCGTGGGGGCCGATCCGGACATCATCGTCGCCTCGGCCAAGGCCTACCTGAGCGCCCTCAACAAGCTGCACAGCAAGAGCGAGCGGGTGGCGGCACAGGGCTGATCTGGCTCAAACGGCATCACTTCAATGAAATCGCGCAAGATATTGATCTTGCGCGATTTTTTTTATTTGGTTAAACTGCACGCATTCTGAGTTGTTGACAGGGTATTGGCATGTTGTTTTCGTTTTCCTCCTCCTCTTCGCGTGCGGCTGCTGTCGTGGGTCGTGCGCGTGCCTGGAAAACGAAAACCCTCTGGATCTCGGCGCTGCTTGGCCTGTTGATCGCCACCAGTGCCCCCGCACAAACCCGCCCGGCCAAGCCGGCCGTGAGCAAAACCGCCAAGGCCGGCAAAACCGCCGAGGCCAACAAATCCCCGCGCAAGGTCGCGGCCAGCAAAGCCACTGCCCGCAAGGCCGCTGTGGCCGCTGCGGTGGCGGCGCCTTCGTTTGGCCAGATGGCCGGTCTGCACAGCACCGACGATCCGCTGGATCTGCGCTCGAGCGTGGCCCTGGTCATCGATCAGGACACCCACGAGGTCTTGCTCAGCAAGAACGACAGTGCCGTGTTGCCCATCGCCTCCATCACCAAGCTGATGACGGGCCTGCTGATCGCCGAGGCCGATCTGCCCATGTCCGAAATGATCACCATCACCCAGGCCGATGTGGACACCGAAAAGGGCAGCTCCTCGCGCCTGGCCGTTGGCTCGGTGCTCAGCCGTGGTGACCTGATGCACCTGGCGCTGATGTCGAGCGAAAACCGCGCTGCCCACGCCCTGGGCCGCACCTACCCCGGCGGCATGAACGCTTTTGTGGCGGCCATGAACGCCAAGGCCAAGCTGCTGGGCATGAGCGGCACCCGCTATGTGGAGCCCACCGGTTTGTCCAGCCGCAACCAGTCCACCGCCCGCGACCTGGCGGTGCTGGTCAACGAGGCCTACAAACAGCCCATGCTGCGCGAGCTGTCCACCTCGCCAGGCCGTGAGGTGGCGGTGGGCCATCGCACCTTGCAGTACAACAACACCAACCGCCTGGTCAAGAGCGACCACTGGGACATTGGCCTGCAAAAGACCGGCTACATCCGCGAAGCCGGTCAGTGCCTGGTGATGCAGGCGCAAATCTCGGGCCGCAAACTGATCATGGTGTTCCTGGATTCGGCCGGTAAATTGAGCCGCATTGCCGACGCCGAGCGCGTGCGCCGCTGGGTGGAAACCGCGGGCGTCTCGCACCGCATGCACCGCTCGGCCCAGGCCGATCACAGCGATGACGTGCGCAGCTGACAGGCCGCCCGGCTTGCATGCGTGAAAGGGCCTTCGGGCCCTTTTTCTTTGGCGCGGCAGCGGCCAGGCGCGTCGGGCGATTCAGCTTTCGAGGCCGTGGTGGCCCAGCGCGGACGAGATCTGCGAGGTGGCCTGGCGCAGCTTGTCGAGCCAGGCCTCGTCCAGGCGATCGGCCGGGGCCGAGATCGACAGACCGGCCACCAGGCGACCCTGGTCGTCGTAAATGGCCGAGGCCATGCAGCGCACCCCCAGCTCCAGCTCTTCGTTGTCGCGCGCCACGCCTTGCTGGCGAACCCGCGACAACTCCCGCTCCAGCACGGGCAACTGGGTGATGGAGTTGCGCGTGCTCCCGGCCAGGCCGGTGCGGCTGGCATAGGCCTTGACGCGCTGCGGATCGTCGGCGGCCAGAAACAGCTTGCCCACCGAGGTCAGGTGCAGGGGGGCCCGCGCGCCA
>JBEBDJ010000245.1:0-16955 GCA_041157045.1 Pseudomonadota bacterium | reverse complement strand
CCCAGGGTTTTTTGGCTATGATGGTGACGTGTTGTTACATCTTGAAAGTCACCGCATGAAACACCTGATCCTCGTGGCCTCGCTGGCCCTCGCCACCCTGGCCAACGCCGCCGACCCGGTCAAGCCGGCCCCCGCCACCCCGGCCGCCCCCGCTGCCGCCCCGGCGCCTGCCCCTGCCGCCCAGCCGGCTGCCCCCGCCGCGCCGGCCAAGGCCAGCAAGGCCAAAAGCAAGAAGAAGGCCAAAGGCAAACAAAAGGCCAAGAAGAAGTAAGATGAGCGCAGCGGGTCTGACCCGCAGCGAGACGGGGCCCGTTCGCGGGCCCTTTTTCTTGGAGGGGAGGCCCATGCGCCTGTGCATTCTGGACAACGACATCCTCGAGCCCGAGGCCGCCGCCCGCTGGGGCAGCTATGGCCGCATGAGCGAGCAGCTGCTGCGCCGCAACGGTTTTGCCGGTGAGGTGGTGTGCTCGATGGCGCGTGAGCAACGCTACCCGGCCGATCTGGACCGCTTTGACGCGCTGCTGCTGACCGGCAGCCGCGCCGATGCATTTGGCGACGAGCCCTGGGTGCAGGCCCTGCGCGAGCAGGTGCGCCAAGCCCTGGCGCGCGGCCAGCGCCTGCTGGGCATCTGTTTTGGCCACCAGCTGATTGCCCATGTGATGGGCGCGCCGGTGGGCCGGGCCCCGCAGGGCTGGGGACGCGGCTGCATGGATTACGAGTGGCTGGGCGCGCCGGACGTGGCCGCTGAGGGGCGCCTGGACTTGCTGGCCAGCCACCAGGACCAGGTGCTGGCCTTGCCCCCCGGGGCGCAGCTGCTGGCGCGCAACGCGCACTGCCCGGTGGCGGCCTACCAGGTCGGCCAGCAGGTGCTGTGCGTGCAGGCCCATCCCGAGTTTGACCCGGACTACAGCGCCTACCTGCTGGGCCGCCGCCGCGCCCAGATGGACGAGGCGGTGTACACCGAGCGCCTGCAAAGCCTCAGGCGCGGCCACGACGGCGACCGGGTGGGGCGCCTGATGGTGCAGTTCCTGCACGCTTGAGCGGCTGCGTCCCGGGCCAGGACTGGCCGAAGGGCTTCTTTGGTGTTACAATCTGCGGGTTCTGCAGGGCCACAACCCCGCGGACACCGCACGTTCGCCGACCTTCCTGCGGCGGGCGCAAGTCAAAAACACCGCCGGCTCGTCCTGGCGGCACACTGGAAACATCATGATCCTCTCGAGCGTCAAGGCCGAGGTCGTCAAGGCCAATGCCCGTTCTGCCAGCGATACTGGCTCCCCCGAAGTGCAGGTGGCCCTGCTGACCGCCCGCATCAACGAACTGACCCCCCATTTCAAGCAACACGCCAAGGACCACCATGGTCGCCGTGGCCTGCTGCGCATGGTCAGCCGCCGCCGCAAGCTGCTGGACTACCTGAAGTCCCGCGATGCCGACCGCTATGTGGCACTGATCGCCAAACTGGGCCTGCGCAAGTAATTGAGCGGGCACACCCCATGAAAATCGCCTGAGTTGGACACCCGGCTCAGGCGTTTTTCGCTTTCGGAAACCGGCACGCATGGAACCCTGCTGTGTCATTCCACAAATCAGCCCCCCGCAGGGCCGCTTTCTGGAATGGCATCGTGTTCACGTGATGCGCCAGCTTCCGGGCCATCGGCGCAGCCTCATGCGCCCATCCCTAGTGATCGCCCCAGGCGATCGGAGCATCTGAACATGTCGCTTTTCAACAAAGTCACCAAGACCTTCCAGTGGGGCCAGCACACGGTCGTTCTGGAAACCGGCGAAATCGCCCGCCAGGCCTCTGGCGCCGTGCTGGTCAACATCGAGGGCACCGTGGTGCTCGCCACCGTCGTCGGCTCCAAGACCGCCAAGCCCGGTCAGGACTTCTTCCCGCTGACCGTTGACTACATCGAGAAGACCTATGCCGCCGGCAAGATCCCGGGCAGCTTCTTCAAGCGCGAAGCCAAGCCGAGCGAACTCGAAACCCTGACCAGCCGCCTGATCGACCGCCCGATCCGCCCGCTGTTCCCCGAAGGTTTCTACAACGAGGTGCACGTGGTCATCCACACCGTCTCGCTGAACCCGGAAGTCGACGCCGACATCGCCGCCATGATCGGCACCAGCGCCGCGCTGTCCATCTCGGGCATCCCCTTCAACGGCCCGATCGGCGCCGCACGCGTGGGCTATATCAACGGTGAGTACGTGCTCAACCCGGGCCAGACCCAGCGCAAGGACAGCCTGATGGACCTGGTGGTTGCCGGCACCGAAGCGGCCGTGCTGATGGTCGAGTCCGAAGCGCAGCAGCTGTCGGAAGACCTGATGCTGGGCGCCGTGGTCTATGGCCACGAGCAGGGCAAGATCGCCATCAACGCCATCCACGAGCTGGTGCGCGACGCTGGCAAGCCGGCCTGGGACTGGCAGCCGCCGGCCAAGGACGAGCCGCTGATCGCCAAGGTCACCGCCCAGGCCGAAGACAAGCTGCGCGCCGCCTACCAGATCCGCAACAAGCAGGCCCGCACCCAGGCTTGCCGCGAGGCCTATGCCGCCGTCATGGCCGGCCTCAAGGCCGACGGCGTCGAATTCGACAGCGTCAAGGTGGAAAGCCTGCTGTTTGACATCGAAGCGCGCATTGTGCGCAGCCAGATCCTGGCCGGCGAGCCGCGCATCGACGGCCGCGACACGCGCACCGTGCGCCCCATCGAAATCCGCACCGGCGTGCTGCCGCGCACCCACGGCTCGGCCCTGTTCACCCGCGGCGAGACGCAGGCCCTGGTGGTCACCACCCTGGGCACCGAGCGCGATGCGCAGCGCATCGACGCGCTGGCCGGCGAGTTCGAAGACCGCTTCCTGTTCCACTACAACATGCCTCCCTTCGCCACCGGTGAAGTCGGTCGCATGGGCAGCACCAAGCGCCGCGAAGTCGGCCACGGTCGCCTGGCCAAGCGCGCCCTGGTGGCCTGCTTGCCGAGCAAGGACGAGTTCCCCTACACCCTGCGCGTGGTGTCGGAAATCACCGAATCCAACGGCTCCTCGTCGATGGCCTCGGTCTGCGGCGGCTGCCTGTCGCTGATGGACGCTGGCGTGCCCATGAAAGCCCATGTGGCCGGCATCGCCATGGGCCTGATCAAGGACGGCAACCGCTTTGCGGTGCTGACCGACATCCTGGGTGACGAGGATCACCTGGGCGATATGGACTTCAAGGTGGCTGGCACGACCAACGGCATCACCGCCCTGCAGATGGACATCAAGATCCAGGGCATCACCAAGGAAATCATGCAGGTGGCACTGGCCCAGGCCAAGGAAGCCCGCATGCACATTCTGGGCAAGATGCAAGAGGCCATGGGCGAAGCCAAGACCGAGATCTCCAGCTTCGCGCCCAAGCTCTACACCATGAAGATCAACCCCGAGAAGATCCGTGACGTGATCGGCAAGGGCGGCGCCACCATCCGTGCGCTGACCGAAGAGACCGGCACCCAGATCGACATCGGCGAAGACGGCACCATCACCATCGCCGCCACCGAGGCTGCCAAGGCCGACGAGGCCAAGCGCCGCATCGAGGCCCTGACCGCCGAGGTCGAGGTGGGTAAGGTCTACGAAGGCCCGATCACCAAGATCCTGGACTTCGGTGCCCTGGTCAACCTGCTGCCGGGCAAGGACGGTCTGCTGCACATCAGCCAGATCGCCCACGAGCGCGTCGAGAAGGTCACCGACTACCTGCAAGAAGGCCAGGTCGTGCGCGTGAAGGTGCTCGAGACCGACGAGAAGGGCCGCGTCAAGCTGTCCATGAAGGCCCTGCTCGAGCGTGGCGCTGCGCCCGCCCAACAGCAGCAACAGCAACAGCAGTGATGGCCAGCGGGCAGGGGGGCGACGCCGCCCCGCCAGCCCGGCTGCCCCAAGGTCTGATCAGCGATGAAGCTTCTTGACATCTCCCAAGCCGGTGGCCCCGAGGTGCTGGTGGCCGCCGAACGTCCCGACCCGGTGCCGGGCGCGGGCGAGTTGCTCATTCGTGTGCACGCCAGCGGCATCAACCGCCCCGACGTGTTGCAGCGCATGGGCGCTTACCCCCCGCCGGCCGATGCCCCCAGCTGGCCGGGCCTGGAGGTGGCCGGCGAGATCGTGTCGGGCGACGAGCGCGCCATGGCCGAGGCCGGGCTGCGCGTGGGAGACCGCGTGTGCGCCCTGGTGGCCGGTGGCGGTTATGCCCAGCTGTGCGTGGCGCCGGTGGCGCAATGCCTGCCGGTGCCGCAAGGCCTGAGCGATATCGAGGCCGCCAGCCTGCCCGAGACCTTTTTCACGGTCTGGAGCAATGTGTTTGATCGCGGCCGCCTGCAGGCGGGGGAGACCCTGCTGGTGCAAGGCGGCAGCAGCGGCATTGGCGTGACCGCCATTGCCCTGGCGCGCGCCGCTGGGGCCACGGTGATCGTGACCGCCGGCAGCGACGACAAGTGCCAGGCCTGTCTGGACCTGGGCGCCCACCACGCCATCAACTACCGCCGCGAAGACTTTGTGGCCCGTGCGCGCGAGCTCACCGGCGGACGCGGTGTCGATGTGGTGCTCGACATGGTCGCCGGCGACTATGTGGCGCGCGAGATCGAATGCCTGGCCGAAGACGGCCGCCTGGTCATCATCGCGGTGCAAGGCGGTGTCAAGAGCGAATTCAACGCTGGCCTGGTGCTGCGCCGGCGCCTGACCATCACCGGTTCGACGCTGCGGCCCCGGCCGGTGGCCTTCAAGGGCGCCATCGCCCGCTCGCTGCGCCAGCACGCCTGGCCCTGGCTGGCGCAAGGCCTGGTCAAGCCGGTGATCTTTCGGGTTTTTGATGCGCTGGCCCCGGCCGATGGCTTTGCCAACGGCGCCGCCGCCGCGCATGCCCTCATGCAGAGCAATCAGCATGTGGGCAAGATCGTGCTGTCCTGGAAGGACGCCTGATGCCCAAGCTGATGGTCGCCAACTGGAAGATGAACGGGCAGCTGCAGGCCAACGCCGAGCTGGTGCAGGCGCTGCGCGCGGGCTTGCCCGCATCGCCGTGTCGCACCACGCTGTGCGTGCCCTCGGTCTACCTGGCCCAGGTGCAGGCCTTGCTGCAGGACTCGGCGATTGCGCTGGGCGCGCAGGACGTGTCGGCGCATGCCGAAGGCGCCCACACCGGCGAGGTGTCGGCGCGCATGCTGCGCGAGTTTGGCGTGCGCCATGTGATCGTGGGGCACAGCGAGCGGCGTCACGGATTGGGCGAGAGCGATCAGCAGGTGGCCGAGAAAGTGCGCGAGGCCCTGGCCTGTGGCATCACCCCGATTGTCTGCGTGGGCGAAACCCTGGCCGAGCGCGAAGCCGGTCGCACCGAGATGGTGGTGCGTCGCCAGCTGGCGGCGGTGATCCACCTGAACGGTCACTGCATCAGCGAGATTGCGCTGGCCTACGAGCCGGTGTGGGCGATCGGCACGGGCCGCACCGCCACCCCCGAGCAGGCGCAAGAGGTGCATGCGGTGCTGCGCCAGCAGCTGCAAGCGGCCACGCCGCGCGCCGACCGGGTCTCGATTTTGTACGGCGGGAGCATGAACGCGGGCAATGCGCGCGAACTGCTGGCCCAGCCCGATGTGGACGGCGGTCTGGTGGGCGGTGCGTCGCTCAAGGCCGCAGAATTTTTGAACATGCTGGCGCTGGCCTCGGCCTGAGGCCGCCAGCTTTTGATTGACGGAGCAAAGAATGAGCGTTTGGACGACCCTGATTTTGGTGGTGCAGATTTTGTCGGCCCTGGCCATGATTGGCCTGGTGCTGCTGCAGCATGGCAAAGGCGCCGACATGGGCGCGGCCTTTGGCAGCGGCGGTTCGGGCAGCCTGTTTGGGGCCACCGGCGGCGCCAACTTCCTGTCGCGCTCCACGGCTGCCTTGGCAGCGGTGTTCTTTGCCTGCACGCTGGCGCTGTCCTACCTGGGCTCGGTGCGCCCGAGCAGCGTGGGCAGCGTGCTTGAGGGCCAGGCGGCCGCCGCACCGGCACCGGCCGCATCGGCTGACACCAGCGCCGCCTCGCAAATCCCGGGTCAGGCCCCGGCGGCACCGGTCGCACCGGCCACGCCGGCGCCGGCAGGCAAGTGATTTTTTTCGGTTACACTGCCCACCCTGCACTGAACTGACAAGCCGGCACACGGATCTGGATTTGGATCAAATTTAAACCGTTGGCTTGCAAGGGAATAGACGCTTTTTCGGGGTAGAATTCGGGTTTGTCTGGAGAGCGAAAACCGCCTTCAGGGCGCACCTCATGCAACCCAGACAGAACAACCCGCCGTCGTGGTGAAATTGGTAGACACGCTATCTTGAGGGGGTAGTGGCGAAAGCTGTGCGAGTTCGAGTCTCGCCGACGGCACCAAATGTTCAGGGCAGCACGGGCTCAAGGCCTGGGCTGCCCACCCCGTCTGCGAAGCGTCACGATGAACCTCGAACAGTACCTCCCCATTCTCTTGTTCATCCTCGTCGGCGTGGCCATTGGCATATTGCCGCAGGTGCTGGGCTACATCCTGGGTCCGAACAAGCCCGACGCCGAGAAAAACTCCCCCTACGAATGCGGCTTCGAAGCCTTCGAAGACGCCCGCATGAAGTTCGATGTGCGCTACTACCTGGTGGCCATCCTCTTCATTCTGTTCGACCTTGAAATTGCGTTCCTGTTTCCCTGGGCCGTGGTGCTGCACGATGTGGGCATCCCCGGCTTCCTGGCTGTGCTGGCGTTCCTGACGATTCTGGTCGTGGGCTTTGTCTACGAGTGGAAAAAAGGCGCGCTCGACTGGGAATGACCCGGTCGCGGTATCCATCCCTCAAGAGGACTCCCAAATGATTGAAGGCGTGATGAAGGAAGGCTTCATCACCACCAGCTACGACGCGGTGGTGAACTGGGCCAAGACCGGATCGCTGTGGCCCATGACCTTTGGTCTGGCCTGCTGCGCGGTCGAGATGATGCACGCGGCCGCAGCGCGTTACGACATTGGCCGCTTTGGCGCCGAGGTGTTCCGTGCCTCGCCCCGCCAGTCCGACCTGATGATCGTGGCCGGCACCTTGTGCAACAAGATGGCGCCGGCGCTGCGCAAGGTCTACGACCAGATGTCCGAGCCGCGCTGGGTGCTCTCGATGGGCTCCTGCGCCAACGGCGGTGGCTACTACCACTACAGCTATTCGGTGGTGCGTGGTTGCGATCGCATCGTGCCGGTGGACGTGTACGTGCCGGGCTGCCCGCCCACGGCCGAGGCGCTGCTCTACGGCATCATCCAGTTGCAGCAGAAGATTCGCCGCACGCAAACCATTGCGCGCGTCTGAGGGGACCCGTCATGAGTGAATACGCCATCCGTCCCGAAGACCTGCAGGCCACGCTGACCACGGCCCTGGGCGAGCGCGTGCAGCGCGTGGGCCTGGCCCTGGGCGAGCTCACGGTGCACGTCGCCGCCGATCAGTACCTGGGGGTGATGCAGACCCTGCGCGACGCGCCCGGCTTGCAGTTCGAGCAGCTGATCGACCTGTGCGGGGTGGACTACAGCGCCTGGCGCGACATCGGCACCGAAGGCCTGCGCTTTGGCGTGACGGCCCACCTGCTGTCGGTCAGCCTGAACCAGCGCGTGCGCGTGAAGGTGCTGGCCCCCGATGACGACTTCCCGATGCTGCCAAGCGTGACCGAGCTGTGGGCCGGTGCCAACTGGTACGAGCGCGAAGCCTTTGACCTGTACGGCATCGTCTTTGAAGGCCACAACGACCTGCGCCGCATCCTCACCGACTACGGCTTCATCGGCCACCCGATGCGCAAGGACTTCCCGCTGTCGGGCCATGTGGAAATGCGCTACGACGCCGAGCGCCAGCGCGTGGTCTACGAGCCGGTCAGCATCGAGCCGCGCGAGAACACCCCGCGCATCATCCGTGAAGAACATTACGGCGACCTGGGCGCCGGCATGAGCGTCCAGCGCTGAGCTGGACCCGCCCGCACGCCCGCCCCGCCCAACGCTCAACGCCGAGATCCAAATGGCTGAAATCAAGAACTACACCCTCAACTTCGGTCCGCAGCACCCGGCCGCCCACGGTGTGCTGCGCCTGGTGCTGGAGCTCGACGGCGAGGTGGTGCAACGCGCCGACCCGCACATCGGTCTCTTGCACCGCGGCACCGAAAAGCTGGCCGAGCACAAGACCTACATCCAGTCGCTGCCCTATATGGACCGCCTGGACTATGTGTCGATGATGAGCAATGAGCACGCCTACTGCCTGGCCATCGAGAAGATGCTGGGCATCGAGGTGCCGCTGCGCGCCCAGTACATCCGCGTGATGTTCTCCGAGATCACCCGCATCCTCAACCACCTGATGTGGCTGGGCTCGCACGGCAACGACTGCGGCAGCTCGACGATCCTGATCTACACCTTCCGCGAGCGCGAAGACCTGTTTGACATGTACGAGGCGGTGTCGGGGGCGCGCATGCACGCGGCCTACTTCCGCCCGGGCGGCGTGTACCGCGACCTGCCCGAGAGCATGCCGCAGTACCAGGCCAGCAAGGTGCGCAATGCGCGCGCCATCGAGCAGCTCAACCGCAATCGCCAGGGCTCGCTGCTGGACTTCATCGACGACTTCACCCAGCGCTTCCCCAAGTGCGTGGACGAGTACGAAACCCTGTTGACCGACAACCGCATCTGGAAGCAGCGCACCGTGGGCATTGGCGTGGTCACGCCCGAGCGCGCGCTGAATCTGGGCATGACCGGCCCCATGCTGCGCGGCTCCGGCATTGCCTGGGACCTGCGCAAAAAGCAGCCCTACGATGTGTACGACCAGGTCGACTTTGACATTCCGCTGGGCCGCACCGGCGACAGCTACGACCGCTACCTGGTGCGCGTGCAAGAGATGCGCGAGTCCAACCGCATCATTGCCCAGTGCGTGAAGTGGCTCAAGGCCAACCCTGGCCCTGTCATCACCGACAACCACAAGGTGGCCCCGCCGGCCCGTGAGGACATGAAGTCCAACATGGAAGCGCTGATCCACCACTTCAAGCTGTTTACCGAAGGTTTTCGCGTGCCCGAGGGCGAGGCCTACGCCGCCGTCGAGCACCCCAAGGGTGAGTTCGGCATCTACATGGTCAGCGACGGCGCCAACAAGCCTTATCGCCTGAAGATCCGCGCGCCGGGCTTTGCCCATCTGGCCACGCTCGATGAGCTCACCCGCGGCCACATGCTGGCCGACACGGTGGCCATCATCGGCACGCTGGACATCGTTTTTGGAGAAATCGACCGATGAAGCTCTCGCTTTCCGACGCCACGCTGGCACGCTTTGCCCAGGAAGTGGCCAAGTTCCCGGCCGACCAGAAGCAGTCGGCGGTCATGGCCTGTCTGGCCATCCTGCAGCAAGAACAGGGCTGGGTCAGCCCCGAGGGCGAGCAGGCGGTGGCCGACGTGCTGGGCATGCCTGTCATGGCCGTGCACGAGGTCACGACCTTCTACAACATGTACAACCAGAAGCCTGTCGGGCGCTTCAAGCTCAACGTCTGCACCAACCTGCCGTGCCAGCTGCGCGGCGGCCAGCAAGCGCTCGAGCACCTCGAGAAAAAGCTGGGTGTTTCGGTCGGTGGCACCACCGCCGATGGCGTGTTCACGCTGCAGCCAAGCGAGTGCCAGGGCGCTTGCGCCGACGCACCGGTGATGCTGGTCAACGACCGCCACATGTGCAGCTTCATGAGCCACGACAAGCTCGACCAGTTGATCGACAGCCTGCGCACGGCGCAGGCCTGAGGAGCACACCCCGATGAACGTCGAACAAATCCTCTCGCAGTTCCAGGCCACCGGTCTGGAGACCTGCTTTCATGACCGCCACATCAACGCCCAGATTTACGCGGGCCTGAACGGCCGCAACTGGTCGCTCAAGGACTACGAGGCGCGCGGCGGCTACTCGGCGCTGCGCAAGATCCTGGGCCGCGACGGCGGCGAGGGCCTCACGCAGGACCAGGTGATTGCCACCGTCAAGGAATCGGGCCTGCGCGGCCGCGGCGGTGCGGGCTTTCCGACCGGCCTGAAGTGGAGCTTCATGCCGCGCCAGTTCCCGGGGCAGAAGTACCTGGTGTGCAATTCCGATGAGGGCGAGCCGGGCACCTGCAAGGACCGCGACATCATGATGTACAACCCGCACATCGTGATCGAGGGCATGGCCATTGCGGCCTATGCCATGGGCATCAGCGTGGGCTACAACTACATCCACGGCGAGATCTTCCAGGTCTACGAACGCTTCCAGGCCGCGCTCGAAGAGGCCCGTGCCGCTGGCTACCTGGGCGACGGCATCATGGGCAGCGGCTTCAACTTCCAGCTGCACGCCTCGCACGGCTTTGGCGCCTACATCTGCGGCGAGGAAACCGCGCTGCTCGAATCGCTCGAGGGCAAGAAAGGCCAGCCGCGCTTCAAGCCGCCGTTCCCGGCCAGCTTTGGCCTGTACGGCAAGCCCACCACCATCAACAACACCGAGACCTTTGCGGCCGTGCCCTGGATCATCCGCAACGGTGGCCAGGCCTATCTGGAGTGCGGCAAGCCCAACAACGGCGGCACCAAGATCTTCTCGGTCAGCGGCGACGTGGAGCGCCCCGGCAACTACGAAATCCCCATGGGCACGCCCTTTGCCAAGCTGCTGGAGCTGTGTGGTGGCGTGCGCGCTGGCCGCCAGCTCAAGGCGGTGATCCCGGGCGGCTCGTCCTCGCCGGTGATCCCGGGCCAGCTGATGATGGACCTGACCATGGACTACGACAGCATCGCCAAGGAAGGCGGCTCCATGCTCGGCTCCGGCGCGGTGATCGTGATGGACGACACCCGTTGCATGGTCAAGAGCCTGCAGCGCCTGTCCTACTTCTACGCCCACGAATCGTGCGGGCAGTGCACCCCCTGCCGCGAAGGCACGGGCTGGCTCTCGCGCGTGGTCGACCGCATCGAAAACGGCCAGGGCCGCGAGGCCGACCTGGCGCTGCTGGACAACGTGGCCGGCAACATCATGGGCCGCACCATCTGCGCCCTGGGCGATGCCGCCGCCATGCCGGTGCGCGGGATGCTCAAGCACTACCGCCACGAATTTGAACACCACATCGCGCACAAGACCTGCATGGTCGGCGCGTACGCCTGACAGAGCAAGACCATGATCGACATCGAACTCGACGGCAGGAAAGTCCAGGTTGCAGAAGGCAGCATGGTCATGCATGCGGCCGAACAGGCGGGCACTTACATCCCGCACTTCTGCTACCACAAGAAACTCTCGATCGCTGCCAACTGCCGCATGTGCCTGGTGGACGTTGAAAAAGCGCCCAAGCCCATGCCGGCCTGCGCCACCCCGGTGACGCAGGGCATGATCGTGCGCACCCGCTCGGACAAGGCGGTGACGGCGCAGAAATCGGTGATGGAGTTCCTGCTCATCAACCACCCGCTCGACTGCCCCATCTGCGACCAGGGCGGCGAATGCCAGCTGCAGGATCTGGCGGTGGGCTACGGCGGCACCACCTCGCGCTACGAAGAAGAAAAGCGGGTGGTCTTCCACAAAGAGGTCGGCCCGCTGATCTCGATGGAAGAGATGAGCCGCTGCATCCACTGCACCCGCTGTGTGCGCTTTGGCCAAGAGATCGCCGGCGAGATGGAGCTGGGCATGTCGCACCGCGGCGAGCACTCCGAGATCGAGACCTTCCTCGGTCAGTCGGTGGACTCCGAGCTGTCGGGCAACATGATCGACATCTGCCCCGTCGGTGCCCTGACCTCCAAGCCCTTCCGCTACAGCGCCCGCACCTGGGAGCTCTCGCGCCGCAAGTCGGTCAGCCCGCACGATTCCACCGGGGCCAACCTGGTGGTGCAGGTCAAGAACCACCAGGTCATGCGCGTGGTGCCCTTCGAGAACGACGACGTCAACGAGTGCTGGATTGCCGACCGCGACCGCTTCAGCTACGAGGCCCTCAACGGCCCCGAGCGCCTGACCGAGCCCATGATCAAGCAAGGCGGCGTCTGGACCACGGTGGACTGGCAGACCGCGCTGGAATACGTGGCCAATGGCCTGAAGTCGGTGCGTGAGCAACACGGCGCCGCCGCCATCGGCACGCTGGTGAGCCCGCACGCCACCCTGGAAGAGGCCTGGCTGGCCGGTCAATTCACCCGCGCCCTGGGCAGCGACAACGTTGATCACCGCCTGCGCGTGGCCGATTTCACCCCCGCTGAAGGCGTGCGCTGGCTGGGCACCTCGATTGCCTCGCTGTCGAAGCTGCAGCGCGTGCTGGTCGTGGGCTCGAATCTGCGCAAGGACCATCCGCTGTTTGCCCAGCGCATTCGCCAGGCCGCGCGCCATGGCGCGCAGGTGCATGCGATTGCCTCCGAACACGAACTGGCCTCGGCCCGCGCCTGGGCCATGCCGCTGGCGCAGACCTTGCTGGGCGATGCCTGGGGCTGGCCGCAGGCCCTGGCCGATGTGGCCGCTGCGGTGGCCGCCGAGAAGGGCGTGAACGCCCCGGTGGCGGGCGAACCCAGCGCCACCGCACAAGCGATGGCCCGCTCGCTGCTGGGCGGCGAGCGCAAGGCCATTTTGCTCGGCAATGCCGCCGCGCACCATGCCAACGCCTCGGGCCTGCTGATGCTGGCCAACTGGATTGGCGAGCACACCGGCGCCAGCGTCGGCTACCTGACCGAAGCGGCCAACACCGTGGGCGCCCAGTGGGCCCGCGCGATGCCGCAGTCGGGGGGCCTGAACGCCGCGCAAATGCTCGCCGGTGGCCTCAAGGCCGCGCTGCTGCTGCAGGTCGAGCCCGCACACGACAGCGCCGCCGGTGCGGCCGGTGCCAAGGCCCTGGCCGGCGCCGAGATGGTCGTCACCCTGAGCCCCTTCAAGGCCAACCTCGACATCAGCGATGTGCTGCTGCCGATCGCGCCCTTTACCGAGACCTCGGGCAGCTTCGTCAACGCCGAAGGCCGCACGCAGAGCTTCTACGCCGTGGTGCGCCCGCTGGGTCAGACCCGCCCGGGCTGGAAGGTGCTGCGCGTGCTGGCCAATTTGCTGCAACTGCCGGGCTTTGACTTCGAGTCCTCGCAACAGGTGCTCGAGCGCGTGCAGGCACAGCCGCTCAAGCTGAGCAACGCCCTGGCCGGCACGCCGCGCCTGGGCGGTGCCACCACCGCGCCGGTGGTGGCCTCGATCTATCAACTCGACGGCATCGTGCGCCGTGCGCCGTCGCTGCAACTGACGGCCGACGCACGCGCCGCTGTCACGCTGGGAGAGCCCGCATGATCGACGCACTCTACAACGGGGGCCTGAACCTGCTGGCCGCCACCTGGTGGACGGGCGTGGCCTGGCCGGTGATCTGGATCCTGCTGAAAATCGTGGCCGTGCTGCTGCCCCTGATGGGCGCGGTGGCCTATGTGACGCTGTGGGAGCGCAAGCTGCTGGGCTTTATGCAGGTGCGCCACGGCCCCAACCGCGTGGGCCCCTTTGGTCTGCTGCAGCCGATCGCCGACGCGCTCAAGCTGCTGACCAAGGAGCTGATCAATCCCAGCGCGGCCAGCTTGGGCCTGTTCCGCCTGGGCCCCATCATGGCCATCATGCCGGCCCTGGCCGCCTGGGTGGCGATTCCCTTTGGCCCCGAGGTGGCGCTGACCAACCTCAACACCGGCCTGATGCTGATCATGGCCATCACCTCGATCGAGGTCTACGGCGTGATCATTGCCGGCTGGGCGTCCAACTCCAAGTACGCCTTCCTGGGCGCGCTGCGCGCATCGGCGCAAATGGTGAGTTACGAAATCGCCATGGGCTTTTGCTTCCTGGTGGTCATCATGGTCACCGGCAGCATGAACATGAGCGAGATCGTCACGAGCCAGGGCAAGGGCATGATGAGCGACATCGGCCTGGGCTTTCTGTCCTGGAACTGGTTGCCCCTGCTGCCGATCTTCCTGGTCTACCTGATCTCGGGCGTGGCCGAAACCAACCGCCACCCCTTCGATGTGGTCGAGGGCGAGGCCGAGATCGTGGCCGGTCACATGGTCGAGTACTCGGGCATGGGCTTTGCCATCTTCTTCCTGGCCGAATACGCCAGCATGTGGCTGGTGTCGATCCTGGCCGTGGTGATGTTCCTGGGCGGCTGGCTCTCGCCCATCAACCACGAGATCTTCAACGCCATCCCGGGCTGGATCTGGCTGGGCATCAAGACCTTTGTGGTCATGTCGATGTTCATCTGGATTCGCGCCACCTTCCCGCGCTTTCGCTATGACCAGATCATGCGTCTGGGCTGGAAGATTTTCATCCCGGTCACCCTGGTGTGGCTGCTGGTGGTGGCGGCCTGGCTGCTCTCGCCCTTGAACATCTGGAAATGAAGCGGACGACGATCATGACGACCCTGACAGCTTCCTCCACTTTCTCGCTCAAGGACTTCCTCAAAAGCTTCATGCTGTTTGAGTTGTTCAAGGGCATGGCCCTGACCGGCCGCTACGCCTTTGCGCGCAAGGTCACGGTGCAGTTTCCCGAGGAAAAGACCCCGCTCTCGCCGCGTTTTCGCGGCCTGCACGCCCTGCGCCGCTACGACAACGGCGAAGAGCGTTGCATTGCCTGCAAGCTGTGCGAGGCGATCTGCCCGGCGATGGCCATCACCATCGAGGCCGGCGAACGCACCGACGGCACACGCCGCACCACGCGCTACGACATCGACCTGACCAAGTGCATCTTCTGCGGTTTCTGCGAAGAGAGCTGCCCCGTCGACTCGATCGTCGAGACCCACATCTTTGAATACCACGGCGAAAAGCGTGGCGACCTCTACTACACCAAGGAGATGTTGCTGGCCGTGGGCGATCGCTACGAAAAAGAAATCGCCGCCAACAAAGCCAAGGACGCGAAATACCGATGAACATCCAGACCGGCTTCTTTTACGTCTTCGCGTTCGTGCTGCTGTACGCGGCCTTTCGCGTGGTGACGGCGCGCAACACCGTGCACGCGGTGCTGCACCTCATGCTGGCCTTCTCGCAGGCCAGCGCGCTGTGGCTCATGCTGCAGGCCGAGTTCCTGGCGATTGCGCTGGTGCTGGTCTACCTGGGCGCGGTGATGGTGCTCTTCCTGTTCGTGGTGATGATGCTCGACATCAACGTTGACGCCATGCGCAAGGGTTTCTGGCGCAACTTCCCGCTGGCGGCCATGCTGGGCGCGGTGGTCGCCCTTGAAATGGCGGCGGTGCTGCTGACGGGCTTTCGCATCAGCACGCCCAACGCCATGGCGCCGGTGGTGCCGGGCGCAGCGGCCGATCTGGCCAACGTCAAGGCCCTGGGCCTGCTGCTCTACACCGACTACCTGATGCCGATCCAGATCGCTGCCGCGATCTTGCTGGTGGGCATGGTGGCCGCGATTGCGCTGACGCTGCGCGGCCGCAAGGACAGCAAATTCATCAACGTGGGCGATCAGGTGCGCGTCAAGGCCAGCGATCGTCTGCAGGTGGTCAAGGTGGCGCCCACGCGTGCCGCGGCCCCGGCCTCCGAGGAGAACCCATCATGACCCTGACCCTGGGACACTGGCTGACCGTGGGCGCGCTCTTGTTCGCGCTGTCGGTGATCGGCATCTTTCTCAACCGCAAGAACCTGATCGTGCTGCTGATGGCCATCGAGCTGATGCTGCTGGCGGTCAACATCAACTTTGTGGCCTTCTCGCACTACCTGGGCGATATGCACGGACAGGTGTTCGTGTTCTTCATCCTGACGGTGGCGGCGGCGGAGTCGGCCATCGGCCTGGCCATCCTGGTGCTGCTCTTCCGCAACCGCAGCAGCATTGATGTGCAGGACCTCCAAACGCTCAAGGGTTAATCAAGATGTCTCAAACCCTCAACGCTTCGACGCTGCTGGCGGTGCCGCTGGCGCCCCTGGCCGGCGCGCTGCTGGCCGGCATCCTGGGCACCAAGTTCGGCGGCAACTGGATTGGCCGGCGCCTCTCGCACAGCCTGACGATTCTGGGTGTGCTGGTGGCCTTCATCCTCTCGGCCATGACGCTCTGGCGTGTGGCCACGCAAGGGGCCACGTTCAACGACACCCTCTACACCTGGATGGTGGTCGGTGGCCTGAAGATGGAGGTCGGCTTCATGGTCGACAGCCTGACGGCCATGATGATGTGCGTGGTGACCTTTGTGTCGCTGATGGTGCACCTCTACACGATCGGCTACATGGACGAGGACGAGGGCTACAACCGCTTCTTCGCCTACATCTCGCTGTTCACCTTCTCGATGCTCATGCTGGTCATGAGCAACAACCTGCTGCAGCTGTTCTTTGGCTGGGAAGCGGTGGGCCTGGTGTCGTACCTGCTGATCGGTTTCTGGTACAACAAGCCCACGGCCATCTTTGCCAACATGAAGGCCTTTCTGGTCAACCGGGTGGGCGACTTTGGCTTCATCCTGGGCATTGGCCTGATCGCCGCCTACACCGGCACGCTCAACTACACCGAGATCTTTGCCAAGCTGCCCGAGCTGGCCAGGATCGACTTCCCCTGGTATGTGTTTGGCATGGACGCCATGCTGATCACCGTGATCGGCATCTGCCTGTTCATCGGGGCCATGGGCAAGTCGGCGCAGTTCCCCCTGCACGTGTGGCTGCCCGATTCGATGGAAGGCCCGACCCCCATCTCGGCGCTGATCCACGCGGCCACCATGGTGACCGCCGGCATCTTCATGGTCGCGCGCATGTCGCCGCTCTATGAGCTGTCGGACGCGGCCCTGAACTTCATCATGGTGATCGGTTCGATCACGGCCCTGTTCATGGGCTTTATGGGCATCATCCAGAACGACATCAAGCGCGTGGTGGCCTATTCCACGCTGTCGCAGCTGGGCTACATGACGGTGGCGCTCGGCGCCTCGGCCTACTCGGTGGCCGTGTTCCACCTGATGACGCACGCCTTCTTCAAGGCCCTGCTGTTCCTGGGAGCCGGCTCGGTCATCATGGGCATGCACCACAACCAGGACATCCGCTGGATGGGCGGCGTGCGCA
>JBEBDJ010000244.1:0-3519 GCA_041157045.1 Pseudomonadota bacterium | reverse complement strand
CTGGTGCCGGTGGTGCTGTTCTACATGCTCTACGACTGGGAGCGGGTGGTCGACAGCGCCTGGCGCCTGGTGCCGCCGCGCTGGCGCAGCAGCGCCAGCAGCTTTGCGCAAGAGGCCGACCGGGTGTTGGGCGAGTACCTGCGTGGCCAGGTGCTGGTGATGCTGGTGCTGGCCGTGTTCTACGCGCTGGGCCTGTGGTGGTTTGGCCTGGATCTGGCGCTGCCGATTGGGGTGTTCACCGGGCTGGCGGTGATGGTGCCGTATGTGGGCTTTGGCCTGGGCCTGGTGCTGGCCTTGCTGGCGGGCCTGTTGCAGTTTGATCCGCTCACGGCGCTCACCATGGTGGCGGTGGTCTATGGCGTGGGACAGGTGCTCGAAAGCGTGGTGCTCACCCCCTGGTTGATCGGCGAGCGCATCGGCCTGC
This sequence comes from Pseudomonadota bacterium, assembly GCA_041157045.1. Lineage (GTDB taxonomy): Bacteria > Pseudomonadota > Gammaproteobacteria > Burkholderiales > Burkholderiaceae_C > Limnohabitans_A. The sequence continues at coordinate 3,095 of JBEBDJ010000244.1, read as the reverse complement.
ACCCGCTGGCCGTGATCCTGGCGCTGTTGGCCTTTGGCCAGCTGTTTGGTTTTGTGGGGGTGCTGGTGGCCCTGCCGGCCTCGGCCGTGCTGCTGGTGGCCCTGCGTCGTTTGCGCGAGCGCTACCTGAGCAGCGATCTGTACCGCGACGGTGGCGATGCCGACCCGGGGGCCAGCGCATGAAGCAGATGGCGCTGGACATCGGTCTGTCACGTCCGCCCTCTCTTGAGAACTATTTTGCCGGCCCCAACGAGTCGGCCCTGCAACACCTGCGGCTCTGGACCGACCAGGGCCCGCGCGCCCCCGTGCCCACCTATCTGTGGGGCGAGGAGGGGTGTGGCAAGACGCATTTGCTGCAAGCCGTGCGCCTGGCATTTCAGGCCCAAGGGCAGGCGGTGGGTTGGCTCGATCCGCACAGCCCGGTGCCCCCATCGTTTGACCCCACCTGGGTGGCGGTGCTGATGGACGATGTGCAGCACTACTCGGCGCTGCAGCAGCAGGTGGCCTTCAATTGGTTTGTGAACGCGCTCACGCCCGCGCAAGGCGCCCCCTGCTGGGTGCTGGCCGCGGGGCGTCAGCCGCCCGCCGACCTGGCCTTGCGCGACGATTTGCGCAGCCGCCTGGGCTGGGGCCATGTCTACCACCTGCAATTGCTGGACGACGCGGCGCGCCAGTCGGTGCTGCGCGAGGCCGCCCGCGAGCGTGGTGTGGTGCTGGGCGATGAGGTGATTCGCTACATGCTCAGCCGCTTCTCGCGCGATCTCTCCAGCCTGATGGAGTTGCTCGATCACCTGGATCAATACGCCTTGCAGACGCAACGTGCGCCCACCGTGGCCTTGCTGCGCTCGATGCTGGAAAACGAATGAAGCTGACCCTGTTTGACCTGGACCACACCTTGCTGCCGCTCGATTCGGATTACAGCTGGGGACAGTTCACCACCCGCCTGGGCTGGACCGATGCGGACGCTTTTGCGCGCCGCAACGACGACTTTTATGCCCACTACCAGGCCGGCACCCTGGATATTCACGACTATGTGCGTTTTGCCACCGAGGCCGCGCGCGTGCAGGGGCGGGCCGCCGCCGAAGCCGCGCATGCGCGCTTCATGGACGAGGTGATCCGCCCAGCCATGCAGGCGCGCGCGCTTGACCTGGTGCGCCAGCACCAGGCCGCGGGCGACACGGTGCTGATCGTGACCGCCACCAATGAGTTCGTGACCCGGCCGATTGCACAGGCCTTTGGCGTGCAGGAGCTGATTGCCGTGGAACTGGCGCGCGACGCCAGCGGCTGGATCACCGGCGAGATTGCCGGCACCCCCTCGTTTCGCGACGGCAAGGTGGCCCGGGTGCAGGCCTGGCTGCAACACCATGGCCTTGTGCGCGATCAGGTGCAGATCACTTTTTATTCCGACTCGATGAACGACCTGCCGCTGCTGGAGCAGGCCGACCGTCCGGTTGCCACCAACCCCGATCCACGCCTGAGAGCGCTGGCGCAAACGCGCGGCTGGCCGGTGCTGGATCTGTTTGAGACCCCCACATGATCAAAACCCTGTTGAACCGATGGCTTGGCGGCGCCAGCCGCAAGGGCTTTGGCAAGCGCAAAGAGGTGCCTGCCAGTGAGCACGGCATCGATGCCAGCCTGGTCGACGAGCGCGCCACCCAGGTGGTGCGCACCCTGCAGCAAGCCGGCTACGAGGCCTACATCGTGGGTGGCGCGGTGCGCGACCTGCTGCTGGGCCTCAAGCCCAAGGACTTTGACGTGGCCACCAACGCCACGCCCGAACAGGTCAAGGCGCTGTTTCGGCGCGCCTTCATCATCGGCCGGCGCTTTCGCATCGTGCACGTGGTGCACGGCCGTGGCCGCGAGCACGAGGTGATCGAGGTCTCGACCTTCCGTGCGGTGCTGGACCACAGCGCGGCCGAGGCGGTGCCCGGCAACGAGCGCACCAGCAAGCGCGAGCTCGCCGGCATGAAGCATGCGGTGGACGCCAGCGGTCGCGTCTTGCGCGACAACGTTTGGGGCCCGCAGGAAGAGGATGCGGCGCGGCGCGACTTCACGGTCAACGCCATGTATTACGACCCGCAGACCGGCACGGTGGTCGACTACCACGGCGGCATCCAGGACGCCAAGCGCCATGTGCTGCGCATGATTGGTGACCCGGCCACGCGCTACCGCGAGGACCCGGTGCGGATTCTGCGCGCGGTGCGCTTTGCGGCCAAGCTCTCGGCGCGCGGCTTCAAGCTCGAGCCGCGCACCGCGCGGCCACTGGCGCCCATGCGCGATCTGCTGGCCGATATCCCGCAAAGCCGTTTGTTTGACGAGATGCTCAAGCTGCTGCAGACCGGCCACGCCCTGGCCTCGGTGGCGCAACTCAAGGCCCTGGGGCTGGCGCGCGGCATCGACCCGCTGCTGGACCTGGTGGTCGAGCGTGCCGAGACGCCGCTGGTGCAAGCCGCGCTGGCCGATACCGATCGCCGTGTGGGCGAAGGCAAGCCGGTGGCGCCCAGCTTTTTGCTGGCCTGTGTGCTGTGGGAGGATGTGCGCAAGCTGTGGCAAGACCGCATGGCGCAGGGCGAGCATGTGATGCCAGCGCTGCAAACGGCCATGGACGATGTGTTTGGTCAGCGGGTGGGCGATGTGTCGGGCCGCGGCAAACTGGCCGCCGACATGCGCGAGATCTGGGCCATGCAGCCGCGCTTTGAGCGTCGCAGCGGCCAGGCGCCCTTCAACCTGGTCGAGCAGCCGCGCTTTCGGGCGGGGTTTGACTTCCTGCGCCTGCGCGCCGACGCCCGCGAAATCGACGACACCCTGGCCGACTGGTGGCAGGAGTTCAGCCTGGCCGACGACGCCGCGCGCGAGGACCTGGTGCAGCAGGCGCGTGCCGAGCAGGCGCCGCGCGGCCGGGCACCGCGCAAGAGCGCGCCGCGCAGCGCCGCCGCCCCGGCAGCAGACACCGCCACCGAAGGCGGGCCAGATCTTGAAGCAGGCGGCGAGGCGGGCGATGGCCCAGCCCGCCCCCGCCGTCGGCGCCGCCGCCGCAAGCCCTCGGCGGGTGGCGATGGGGCCTGAGGCCGATCGCGCCCGCTGGCGCGAGGCGCC
>JBEBDJ010000243.1:0-34769 GCA_041157045.1 Pseudomonadota bacterium | reverse complement strand
GCGCCAGCCCAGCACCTGGATGACCCCGCAGCGCCTGTTGATGGCCTCGGTGCTGGTGGCCATCGTCACCATCGCGCTCAAGACCCTGGCCTGGTGGCTCACCGATTCGGTGGGCCTGCTGTCGGACGCGATGGAGTCGCTGGTCAATCTGGCCAGCGCCATGTTCGGTCTGCTGATGGTGACCGTGGCGGCGCGGCCCGCCGACGATGCCCACCCCTATGGGCATCACAAGGCCGAGTATTTCTCGTCGGGCTTTGAGGGGCTGCTGATCGTGATCGCGGCCCTGGGCATCATCTGGGCCGCCGCGCACCGCCTGTGGGACCCGCAGCCCATCGAGCAGGTGGGCCTGGGCCTGGTGCTCTCGGTGGGCAGCTCGGCGCTCAATGGTTTGCTCGCCTGGGTCATGTTCCGCGCCGCGCGCGAGCACCGCTCGATGGCGCTGGAGGCCGATGCCAAGCACCTGGTGACCGATGTCTGGACCTCGGTCGGGGTGGTGCTGGGCATTGCCCTGGTGCATGCCACCGGCTGGCTTTGGCTGGACGCGCTGGTGGCCATGGCCGTGGGTCTGAACATCATCCGCGAGGGCGTGCGCCTGATGTGGGCCTCGTCCCAGGCCCTGATGGACGAGGCGGTCGAGCCCGAGGTCCGCGTGCAGATCGAGACCGTGCTGGCGCAGTTTGCGCATCAGCGTGGCGACACCGAGATCATCCGCTTTGACCATTTGCACACCCGCAAGGCCGGTCAGCGCCGCTTTGTGGACGTGCACATGCACATGCCAGCCAGCTGGACCCTGGGCCGCGCCGCGGCGGTGCGCGGCAGCGTCGAGCAGGCCTTGATGAGCGCGGTGCCAGGTCTGCGCGCCACCATCCAGCTGCTGCCCAGCGACGTCGAGGCGCACTTCAACGACCCCAAGGACCTGATGTGATCGCCCTCTTGCAACGCGTGCGCCGCGCCAGTGTGACGGTGGACGGCGCCTGCATCGGCCAGATCGGCCACGGCCTGCTGGTGCTCTTGTGCGCCGAGCAGGGCGACACCGATGCCGTGGCCGAGCGCCTGCTGGTCAAGATACTGAAGCTGCGCATCTTTGCCGACGAGGCCGGCAAGATGAACCGCAGCGTGCAGGACGTGGGCGGGGGCTTGCTGGTGGTCAGCCAGTTCACCCTGGCCGCCGATGTCTCGGGCGGCAACCGCCCCAGTTTCACCCAGGCCGCCGCGCCCGACGAGGGCCGCCGCCTCTATGAGCACTTTGTGGCCCTGGCCAGCGCGCGCCATCCGCAGGTGCAGACCGGCCGTTTTGCCGCCGACATGCAGGTCGAGCTGGTCAACGACGGCCCCGTCACCATCCCGATGCGCATGCAGGCCTGAGCGCTGGCCGCTGGGGTTTGGGGCAGCGCAAGAATCGGGTCGCGGGCCGCCGCGGCCTCGCGCACAATGGCAGCAGGAGGTGGCCCATGGCCTTGCAGTCCGACATCGAACAGGCGCGGGTGGCGCATGCGATTGACTATCTGGTGGCGCATCAGGCGCAGCAGCCGTCACTGGCCACGGTGGCCGAGCAAGTGGGCCTGAGTGCCGCGCATTTTCAGCGCGAGTTCAGCCGCTGGGCCGGCATCAGCCCCAAACAGTTTTTGCAGCACCTGAACCTGCAAGCGGTGCGCCGCGCCTTGCGCGAGAGCGACGCACCGCTCTTGCAGGTGGCCTGGGACAGCGGGCTCTCGGGCAGTGGCCGCCTGCACGATCTTTGTGTGCACCTGCACGCGATGACGCCACAGGAGTGGCGCGACGGCGGCGCGGCGCTGACCCTGTCCTACAGCAGCGGCCACAGCCTGTTTGGTCCGGTGCTGCTGGCCTCGACCGAGCGCGGGCTGTGCCACCTGGCGTTTGTGCCCGATGCGGCGCAGGGCCTGGCCCAGCTGCAAGCCCAGTTTCCCAAGGCGCGCCTGGTGGCGCAGGCACCCCCCTTGCACCAGCAGGCGCTGAATGCCTTGAACGGTGCCCCGGCCTCGCTGGCGCAGCTGCGCCTGCACCTGCGTGCCAGCGCGTTTCAGCTCAAGGTCTGGCAGGCCTTGCTGGCCTTGCCCGAGGGGGGCTGCACCACCTATGGCGAGTTGGCGCGCCAGATCGGTCAGCCGCGCGCCGCGCGGGCGGTGGGCACGGCCGTGGGCGCCAATCCGGTGGCGGTGCTGATCCCGTGCCACCGGGTGATCCAGCGCTCGGGCGCCTTGGGCGGCTACCGCTGGGACCCGGCGCGCAAGCACGCCTTGCTGGCCTGGGAGTCGGCCCGGCACGCCGCCGAGGGCATGCCGGCGCAGCAGGGCATCACTCCATCTTGATGTTGGCGCGTTTGATCAGCTGGCCAAAGTTGTCGAATTCCTGCCGGTTGTACTGGGCAAACTGCTCGGTGCTCATGCCGCCGGGCTCGCCGCCCAGGGCGCGCAAGCGGGTCTGCACATCGGGCAGTTGCAGCACGCGGGCCAGCTCGGTCTGAAGCCGCCGCTGCACATCGGGCGGGGTGCCAGCGGTCACGTACAGGGCGTACCAGGTGCTCATTTCAAAGCCCCGAACCCCGGCTTCGGCCAGCGTGGGCACCTGCGGCAGCTCGGGACTGCGCTTGCTGCTGGTCAGCGCCAGGGGCTTGAACTTGCCGGCCTTGATCTGGCCCATGGCCGACGAGGTGGTGTCAAACATGATCTGCACATTGCCGGCCACGATATCGAGGTGCGCCTGGGCACTGCCCTTGTAGGGAACGTGCACGCTGCGGGTGCCCGCGGCCAGGTCAAAGCCCTCGCCCGCGATGTGCTGCGTGCTGCCCACGCCCGACGAGGCGTATTTGAACTCGCCCGGTTTGGCCTTCATGGCCGCCACCAGCTCGGCCACCGAGTTGACCGGCACCTGGCTGCCCACCACCAGCACATTGGGCACCGTCACCACCAGGCCCACTGGGGCCAGGTCCTTGAGGGGATCGAAGGCCAACTTCATCAGGTGCGGGGCAATCGCCTGGCCGGTATTGGTGGCCACCAGCAAGGTGTGCCCGTCGGGCGCTGCCTTGGCGGTCAGATCGGCCGCGATGGTGTTGGAGGCCCCGGGCCGGTTTTCCACCACAAAGCTGCCCTTGAGCCCCTCGGCCATTTTTTCAGCCAAGAGGCGCGCCACGATGTCGGTCCCGCCACCGGCATTGGCGCCCACCATGATGCGCACCGGTTTGCTGGGGTAATTGGCCTGGGCCAGGGCGAGGGCAGGCAACAGGCAGGCCGCCGCCAGAAGGGAACGTCTCAGCATCAGGGTCTCCTTGGGTTGGTTTGAGATGCATCAGGCCTGGGCGGCGCCCATGCGGGCCGCCAGGGCAAAGGCGTTGCGCATGGCCTGGGGATTGGCCACGCCCTGGCCCACGATGTCGTAGGCCGTGCCATGCGCGGGGGTGGTGATCGGGAAGGGCAGGCCACCGTGCACGGTGACGCCTTGCTCAAACCCCAGCAGCTTCATCGCGATCTGGCCCTGGTCGTGGTACATGGTGACCACGCCGTCGTAGCCCGGCTGGCGGCGTGCGCGCACGAACGCGGTGTCGGCTGGAAAAGGCCCATCGGCGGGGTAGCCCAGGGCACGGGCGGCTTCGACAGCCGGTTCGATCAAGCGCCCTTCCTCGTCGCCGTAGTTGCCATGGTCGCCGTTGTGCGGGTTCAGCCCGCAGACCGCCACCCGGGGCGCGGCCACGCCGCTGGCACGCAGGGCCTGGCTGATCATCACGATGGCCTGAACGATGTTGTCGGGGCGCAGCAAATCGGCCACCTCGCGCAGCGCCACATGCGAGGTCACGCGCGAGGTCCAGAGACCCGCCAGCACATTGAGCTCACCGCAGGGGCCTTCGTGACCCAGGCGCTCGGCAAACCAGCGCAGCTCGTCCTCCTGGTGCATGCCGGCCTGGCGCAAGGCCGATTTGTTCAACGGCGCAAAGCAGAAGGCTTGGGCCTGCCCGCTTTGCACCAGGTCCAGCCCGGCCTGCAGGCCGGCGAGCATGAACGCTCCGTTGGCGGCCTGTGCCTGCCCGGGCGAGAAGGGGGCGGCTTGGCGTCCCGGCCAGTCGTGCCAGCGCACATCGTCTGGCACGTTGAGCGCACCGTGCTGGGCAATCAGGATGGGCTCGGCCTGTTCGCGCCAGGCCCCATCGGCCAGCAACTGGCCCACCAGTTCCGGCCCAATGCCGGCAGGATCGCCGGTGAACAGCGCAATCGTTGGGCGTTTCATGTTGTTTGCATCCGTAATCCGTAATTACGGATATCCTAGGGATGGCAAAACCTGCCGTCAACCCATGGTTCTCCCTGATTGGTCATGACCGAATCCGCGCCGATTGAACGCCTATCCCTGCATGCCGAGGTCACGCAGCGCCTGCGCGAGATGATCGTGGACGGCCGTCTGCGGCCTGGCGAGCGGATTGCCGAGATGGAGCTGGCCCACCAGTTGCGGGTCTCGCGCACGCCGATCCGGGAGGCCCTGAAGGTGCTGACCGCCGAGGGCCTGGTGCAGCTCATGCCCTTGCGCGGGGCGGTGGTGAGGCGCTTCACCGCACGCGATGCGCGCGACATGCTGGACGTGATCGCCTTGCTGGAGGAGTACGCCGGGCGCCGGGCCTGCGAGGCCGATCCGGCCCGCATTGACGCCATCTTGCGCCTGCATGAGCAGATGCGCGAGCGCTACCTGGCCCGTGACCGACGGCCCTATTTCGAGCTCAATCAGCAGATCCACCATGCGCTGATTGCGCTGGCGGACAACGAGAGCCTAGCGCTGACGCATGACATGCTCAGCAAGCGCATGCGCGCCCTGCGCTACAGCGGCAACAGCCGCCCCGACCATTGGGATGCGGCCATGGAAGACCATGAGCGCATGATGCAGGCCCTCAGGGCGCGCGACCCGGACGCGCTGTCAGCGGCCATGGGCGCGCACATCCGCAACACCTGGACGCGCATCGCCCCATTGTTGCCGCCCGCCTGAGCCTGAACCTGGCCGGCTGGCCCCGCCTTAAAGGCTGGCAAACACCTCGGCCGCCGCCTGCACGGTCTGGGCGATGTCGTCCCGGGTGTGGGCCGCGCTCACAAAGCCCGCCTCATACAGGGCCGGGGCAATGTAGACGCCTCGGTCGAGCAGGCCATGGAAGAGGCGGTTAAAGCGCGGGCTGTCGCTCTTCATGACCTGGGCATAGTTCTGCGGCAGCTCGGGCAGCAGGAAAAAGCCGAACATGCCGCCCTGGCAGTCGGCGCTGAAGGGCACACCGGCACGCTTGGCGGCCTCGCTCAGGCCGTCCACCAGCAGGCGGGTGTGGGCCGAGAGCGCGTCCCAGAAGCCGGGTTTCATGATCTCGCGCAGCGTGGCCAGGCCGCAGGCGGTGGCCACCGGGTTGCCGCTCAGGGTGCCGGCCTGGTAGACCGGGCCGGTGGGCGCCAGCTGCGACATGATCTCGCGCGGGCCGCCAAACGCCGCCAGCGGCATGCCGCCGCCAATCACCTTGCCCAGCACCGTCAGGTCGGGCTTGAAGCCGGGGATGGCCTGCGCATACACGCTCTGGGCCGAGCCGGGCGCCACCCGAAATCCGGTCATCACCTCGTCAAACACCAGCAGGGCGCCGTGCTGGCTGCACAGCTCGCGGCAGCGCTGCATAAAGGGCACGCTGGCGCGCACAAAGTTCATGTTGCCGGCAATCGGCTCGATCATCACGCAAGCGAGCTCGGCGCCGTGCAAGGCAAAGGCCTCTTCGAGCTGCGCGACGTTGTTGTACTCGAGCACCAGGGTGTGCTGCACCACCTCGGGCGGCACGCCCGCGCTGGTGGGGTTGCCAAACGTGGCCAGGCCCGAGCCGGCCTTGACCAGCAGGGCGTCGGCGTGGCCGTGGTAGCAACCCTCGAACTTGATGATTTTGCTGCGGCCCGTGGCGCCACGCGCCAGGCGCAGCGCGCTCATGCCCGCCTCGGTGCCCGAGCTGACCAGGCGCACCATCTCCATCGAGGGCACATGGCGCAGGATCTCTTCGGCCAGCTCGATCTCGCGCTCGGTGGGCGCGCCAAACGAGAAACCGTCCACGGCCGCTTTCTGCACCGCCGCCAGCACCGCCGGGTGGCCGTGGCCCAGGATCATGGGGCCCCAGGAGCCGATGTAGTCAATGTAGCGCTGGCCGTTGGCGTCCCAGAAGTAGGCGCCCTGGGCGCGCTGGACAAAACGCGGGGTCCCGCCCACGGCGCGGAAGGCACGCACCGGCGAGTTCACACCGCCGGGAATGACGCGGGCGGCACGGGCAAAAAGGTCGGCGTTGAGATCGCTCATGGCAAGTCGGTCAGTGTTTGGTGTCGTTGAAGGGAACTGCAAAATGGTCGGGGCCCGGGCTCGGGTCGGGGTCCTCGTCGTCGCCCGCGCCCTCGTCGCCCTCGGCGTCGTCGCTCTGGGCCCAGAACAGGCGGTCGGGCACCACATGGCCCATGCCCGGGCGATAGCCCTCGTCGAGGCAGCGGTCCAGGTAGCTCAGCGCCTCGCGCGTGGCCTCGGGCAGATCCAGGCCGGTGGCCAGCAGGGCCGCCAGCGCAGCCGACAGGGTTTCGCCCGCGCCGCTGAACACCGCCTCGATGCGCTCAAAGGTCTCGCTCACCAGCACGGCCTCGGGGCTGGCCAGTGCGTTGTCGATGTGTTGCCCGCTTTGTGGCAGGCCGGTCACCAGGGTGTAGGGCACGCCGTACTGGCTGGCGGCGCGGGCGATGTCGCGCGGCCCCGGGTTGCGCGAGCCGTCCCAGTCGGGCAGCAGCCAGCGCCGCAGGGTGCTGTGGTGCCCCACCAGCACACTGGTTTGCGGCAGCAGCAGCTCGCGAAAGGCGTCCAGGTAGTCCTCGATGCGGTCTTCTTCCCACCACGACAGGTTGGGCATGTAGGCCACCACCGGCACGCCCTCGTAGTCGTCGGCCAGCTCGGCCACCACCGCCAGGTTTTCGGGGCTGCCGACAAACCCCACCTTGATCACCTGCACCGGCACGTCCTCGGCAATGGTGCGGGCCTGCTCGCTGACCACGTCCTCGTCGAGGGTGTGGTGGTCGAGCACGCTGCTGGTGTCGCGGATGTAGACGCCCGCCAGCACCGGCAGCGCATGCGCACCGACCGAGGCCATGGCCAGCAGATCGGCCGCCAGGCCCGCGCCGGCGCTGGGGTCATTGCTGTTGAAGACCAGCACGCAGGGCGGCTGGGCTTCGGCCTCGTCCGATCGGTCCTGCGGCAGGTCCGGGGCGTCGGTGGGGTCGGTCATGTCGGGCAAGGCTGGCGCGCGGGCAGTGGGCTTGGGTTGGACGGTGTATCGGCCTGAAACCCGGTGGCCCAGGGGCGGGCCGATACAATCGGTTCATTCTATGCGACCCGATGGACACTGACGATATGGAATTCAAGACCTGGATGTGCCTGATCTGCGGCTGGATCTACGATGAAGAGGCCGGCGATCCTGAGCATGGCATTGCGCCGGGCACCCGCTGGGCCGACGTGCCGATGAACTGGACGTGCCCCGAATGCGCGGCGCGCAAGGAAGACTTCGAGATGGTCGCCATCTGAGGCGCCGACGGCGGCCTCAGACCTTCTTGCTTTTGACGACGGCGTAACGCGCCAACGTGGTCTCGCGCGCCTGCGCGTGGTCCACGATGGGCGCCGGATAGTCCTGCCCGATTTGAATGCCTGCGGCTTGCAGCGCCAGCGGCGCAGCCTGCCAGGGGGCGTGGATCAGCGCGTCGGGCAAGTCCGCCAGCTCGGGCACATAGCGCCGGATGAAGCGGCCCTGCGGGTCGAACTTCTCGGACTGGCTGATCGGGTTGAAGATCCGGAAGTAGGGCTGGGCGTCGCAGCCGCTGGAGCTGGCCCACTGCCAGCCGCCGTTGTTGGCCGACAGGTCAAAGTCGTTGAGGTGGGTGGCAAAGTAGGCCTCGCCCCAGCGCCAGTCCAGCCCCAGGTCCTTGCACAAAAAGCTGGCCACCACCATGCGTAGGCGGTTGTGCATGTAGCCGGTCTGGTTGAGCTGGCGCATGGCCGCGTCCACCAAGGGATAACCGGTGCGCCCCTCGGACCAGGCGGCCATGAGCTGGCGCGCGTGCGCGCCGCGCTCCCAGGCGATCTGGTCGTACTCGGCGCGAAAACTCTTGCCCTGGCCCACCTGCGGGAAGTTGGCCAGCACCTGGGCATAAAAATCCCGCCAGATCAGCTCGGAGAGCCAGACCTGCGCGCCGCTGCTGCCGCCCTGCGCGCGCGGGTGCGCCTGCCGCACCAGCTCGCGGATCGAGATGGTGCCAAAGCGCAGGTGCACGCTCAGGTAGCTCGGGCCCTTGACCGCTGGAAAGTCGCGCCGCTGGTCGTAGGCGTCGATGCGCTGCAGAAAATCGGCCAGCAGTTGCTGCGCGCCGCGCTCGCCCGTGGGCAGGTGCAGGGCGGCCAGGTCGACGGGCTCGAAGCCCAGCTCGGCCAGGCTGGGCAGGGGCTGCTGGCAGGCGGGTGGGCGCGGCGCCAAGCGCTGGGCCATGGGCGCCACCGGCCAGTCCTGCGCGTCCTGCGCCACAAAGCGGCGCAACCAGGCGTTCTTGTAGGGGGTGAAGACCGAGTAGGGCAAGCCCGCCTGGGTGAGCACCTCCTGGCGTTCAAACAGCACATGGTCCTTGACGGTGTGCAGGGCCACGCCGCGTTCGGCCAGGGCGCCGCGCACCTGGGCATCGCGCGAGAGCGAGGCGGGCTCGTCGTCGTGGCTGGCCCAGACGGCCTGCACCCCCAGCGCCTGCGCCAACTCGGGCAGGGTTTGCTGGGCCCGCCCATGCCGCACGATGAGGCCGGCCTGGGCCTGGCCCGAGAGGCGGCGCAAGCCCTCGTCCACCTCGGCCAGGGCCGCGTGGATGAAGGCGACGCGGCGGTCGCGCCGGGGCAGCGGGTCGAGGATGTCGGTGTCGTAGACAAAGGCCACATGCACCTCGCGGCTGTGCGCCAGCGCCTGCGACAGCGCCGCATGGTCGGACAGGCGCAGGTCGCGCCGCAGCCAGACCAGGCTGCGCAGATAGGGGGAGGACGTGGGCGTCATGGGCTTTGGGTGAAGGACCAAGGTCACCGGTAAAATCCGGGCATGTCCACTGATTCTGCCTCCATCGCCCTGACGCATCACTTCCTGATTGCAATGCCCGGTCTGGAGGACGCGGTTTTCGCACGCAGTGTGGTGTACCTCTGCGAGCACAGCGAGCGCGGGGCCATGGGCCTGATCATCAACCGCGAGGCCGACATCGACATGCCGGCGCTGTTTTCCAAGCTGGAGCTGCCCCTGGGGCGCGAGGACCTGCGTGAGCAGCCCGTGCTGATGGGCGGCCCCCTGCACAGCGAGCGCGGCTTTGTGCTGCACGAGCCCCTGGCGCCCGAGGGCGAACCCAGCAGCGACGGCCAGGTCTACGCTGCCACGCTTCAGGTGCCGCAGGGGCTGGAGCTGACCACCTCGCGCGATGTGCTCGAGGCGGTCTCGGCCGGCGCCGGTCCGCGCCAGGTCACGATTGCCCTGGGCTATGCCGCCTGGGGCGAGGGCCAGCTCGAGTCCGAGCTCAAGGAAAACACCTGGCTCACCGTGCCGGCCGACCCCGCGCTGATTTTTTCGGTGCCGCTGGCGCAGCGCTACGAGCGGGCGCTGGACCTGTTGGGCCTGAAGGCCTGGATGCTCTCGCCCGAGGCGGGTCACGCATGAGCGCTGGCGCCGCGCCCGCACCGGTGCCGGACTCGGCACAGATGTTTCTGGCGCTGGACTTTGGCCTCAAGCGCACCGGGGTCGCGGTGGGGACCCGCCTGTTGCGCACGGCCACACCGCAAGCCACCATCCGCGCCGAGGGCGACGCCCGCTTTGCCCACATCCAGCAGATGCTCAAGACCTGGCAGCCCGACGCGCTGGTGGTGGGCGTGCCCACGCATCCCGACGGCGGCGAACACGAGAACACCCGCCGCGCACGCCGCTTTGCGCGCCAGCTGCGCGGCCGCTTTGGCCTGCCGGTGCACGAGGTGGACGAGCGCTACAGCACCACCGAGGCGCATTCGCTGGGCGCACGCGATGCCGATGCGGCCGCAGCGGTCATCATTCTGGAACAGTTTTTGAGGAGCCTCCCATGACGGCCTTGACCCTGGATGCCGAGCAGCTCTATGCCGAGTTGCTGCGCGGTGTGCGCCCCATGATTGGCCCGGCCACGCGCCTGGCCGGCGTGACCTCTGGCGGCGCCTGGCTGGCACAACGCCTGCAGCGCGACCTGGGCCTGAGCGGCGAGGCCGGGCGCCTGTCCTCGGCCATGCACCGCGACGACTTTCGCCGCCGTGGCCTGGCCGATGGCGGGCAGACGCGCCTGCCCTTCGAGGTCGAGGGCGCCGATGTGCTGATCCTCGACGATGTGCTCTACACCGGCCGCACCATCCGGGCGGTGCTCAACGAATTGTTTGACTATGGCCGCCCGGCGCGGGTGCAGCTGGCGGTGCTGGTCGACCGCGGCGGGCGCGAGTTGCCCGTGCAGGCCGACCTGGCCGCCGCGCGCGTGCACCTGCCGGCCACGCAGTCGCTCGCGCTTGACCAAGACGAGCAGGGCCGCCTGACCCTGGTGGTGCAGGAACGCGCCTGAACCGAGGACCCCCCATGCGATACCGACACCAAAACCCGCAACTCAACCGCCACGGCGAGTTGATCCACCTGCTCTCGACCGAGGGCCTCTCGCGCGAGACGCTGCTGCACATTCTGGACACCGCCCAGAACTTCATCAGCGTGAGCGACCGCGAGGTCAAGAAGGTGCCGCTGTTGCGCGGCAAGAGCGTGTTCAACCTGTTCTTTGAAAACAGCACCCGCACCCGCACGACCTTCGAGATTGCGGCCAAGCGCCTGTCGGCCGATGTGATCAACCTCGACATCGCGCGCTCATCGACGGCAAAAGGCGAGTCGCTGCTGGACACGATTGCCAACCTCTCGGCCATGGCCGCCGACATCTTTGTGGTGCGCCACAGCGAGTCGGGCGCGCCCTACCTGATCGCCCAGCACGTCGCGCCGCATGTGCATGTGATCAACGCCGGGGACGGCCGCCATGCGCACCCCACGCAGGGGCTGCTGGACATGTTCACCATCCGCCACTACAAGAAGGACTTTGCCAACCTGACGGTGGCCATCGTGGGCGATGTGCTGCACTCGCGCGTGGCGCGCTCGGACATTCACGCCCTGACCACCCTGGGCTGCGCCGAGGTGCGTGTGGTGGGGCCCCGCACCCTGGTGCCCGCCGACATGGCGCCCATGGGCGTGCGGGTGTTCAACAACCTGGAGGACGGGATTCGCGGCTGTGATGTGGTGATCATGCTGCGCCTGCAAAACGAGCGCATGAGCGGCGCGCTGCTGCCCTCGAGCCAGGAGTACTTTGAAAGCTTTGGCCTGACCCCAGAGAAGCTGCAACTGGCCAAGCCCGACGCCATCGTCATGCACCCCGGCCCCATCAACCGCGGGGTCGAGATCGACTCGCTGGTGGTCGATGGCGCTCAAAGCGTGATCCTGCCGCAGGTCACCTTTGGCATCGCGGTGCGCATGGCGGTGATGAGCATCGTCTCCAGCCACGAAGCCTGAACAGAAAGACACCCATGAAAATTCTGATTCGCAACGGCCGCGTGATCGACCCGGCCAGTGGCCTGGACCAGGTGGCCGACATCGCCATCGCCCAGGGCCGCGTGCAAGCGATCGGCAGCCTGCCGGCCGACTTTGTGCCGCAGCAACAGATCGAGGCCCGCGGCGCCATCGTGGCCCCGGGCCTGGTGGACCTGGCGGTGCGCCTGCGCGAGCCGGGGCACGAGCACGAGGGCATGCTGGCCAGCGAGATGGCCGCGGCGGTGGCCGGCGGGGTGACCAGCCTGGTCTGCCCGCCCGACACCGACCCGGTGCTCGACGAGCCCGGCCTGGTGGAGATGCTGCGCCACCGCGCCGAGCGCCAGCAGGGTGCGCGCGTGCTGCCGCTGGGCGCGCTCACCCGCGGCCTCAAGGGCGAGATCCTGACCGAGATGGAGCAGCTGCGCCGCGCGGGCTGCGTGGGGTTTGGCCAGGCCGAGGTGGCCTTGTCCGACACCCAGGTGTTGCAGCGCGCGCTGCAGTACGCGGCCACCTTTGACCACGCGGTCTGGATCCGGCCGCAAGACCGCCACCTGGGCAAGGGCGTGGCCGCCAGCGGCCCGCTGGCCACCCGCATGGGCTTGTCGGGTGTGCCGGTGGCCGCCGAGACCATCGCCATGCACACCCTGTTTGAGCTCATCCGTGGCACCCGCACGCGCCTGCACCTGTGCCGCCTCTCCAGCGCCGCCGGTGTGGCGCTGCTGCGCCAGGCCAAGGCCGAAGGCTTGCCGGTGACGGCCGATGTGAGCGTCCACTCTCTGCACCTGACCGATCAGGACATGGGCTTCTTTGATTCGCGCGCACGCCTGACGCCGCCGCTGCGCCAGCAGCGCGATCGCGAGGCCCTGCGCGAGGCGCTGGCCGATGGCACCATCGATGCCCTGGTCTCGGACCACACCCCGGTGCTGCCCGACGCCAAGGCCTTGCCCTTTGCCGAGGCCGAGCCCGGTGCCACGGCCGTCGAGCTGCTGTGGCCGCTGGCGCTCAAGTGGGCGCAAGACGACCAGGTCCCGCTGGCCAGCGTGCTGGCGCGGCTGGGCAGTGGCCCGGCCAAGGTGCTGGGCCCAGCTGCCCCCGAGGGCCTGGGCCGCCTCATGCCCGGTGCCCCGGCCGATCTGGTGCTGCTGGAGGAAGATGGCCACCACCTGGTGCAGGAGGCTGCTTTGCGCAGCCAGGGCAAGCACACCCCGTTTGCCGGTTACGAGCTGCCGGGGCGCGTGCGCGCCACCCTGGTGGGCGGTCGCCTGGTCCACACGGCCCAGGCCTGACGGGGCCCAAGCCCTTGCGCCGCGCAAGCGCTGCCCTGGCCATCTGGCGCTTTGTGCGCGGCCTGTGGCATCTGTTCTGGGGCCTGCTGGTGATCGGGCTGGCCTTCCCGCGCTGGTCGCCGGCGCGGCGCGAGGCGCGCGTGCAGGCCTGGGCACGCGGCCTGCTGGCCATCTGGGGCATCGAACTCAAGCTGCATGGCCAGCCGCCCCTGCAAGGGCCGGTGCTGATGGTCTGCAACCACATCTCCTGGCTGGACATCCTGGTGCTGCATGCGGCGCGCCATGTGCGCTTTGTGGCCAAGGCCGACATCCGCCGCTGGCCCGTGATCGGCCCCATGGCCACCGGCGCCGGCACCCTGTACATCGAGCGCGAGCGCCGGCGCGATGCCGCGCGGATGGTGCGCGACATGGCGCAGGCGCTGCGCAACGGCGATGTGCTGGCGGTGTTCCCCGAGGGCACCACCAGCGATGGCACCGGGCTGCTGCCCTTTCATGCGAATTTGCTGCAGGCGGCAATTGCCAGCGAGGCCCCGGTGCAGCCCCTGGCCCTGCAGTTTCTGCGCCCCGATGGGCAGCTCAGCCACGCGGCCGACTATGTGGGCGACGACACCCTGGTCGGGTCGGTCTGGCGCCTGCTGCGCGAGCGGCGCACCCGCGCGGTGCTGGTATTTGGCGAGCCACAGCCGACCACGGCCACCACCGACCGGCGCGCGCTGGCGCTCAGCCTGCGGCAGACGGTGGCGCAGTTGCAGCAGCAGGCGCGCGTGCCGGACACGCGGTCTGCACGCAAGGCATCTGGCACAGCTCACGCTGCTGCAGCGGACAGGCCCGGTTGAAGGTCACCACATGGTCGACCTCGGGGCGGATGCCAATCCATTCGCCCAGGCGGTGGTCGTGGTGGCTGGGCACATGGGCCATCAGGGTGTGGCCACTGGCCAGGCGCAGGGTGTAGAGAAACTCCGAACCGCGAAAGGCCTTGCGCACGATCTGCGCTTTCACCGGGGCGTGGTCGTCGTGCACGATGTCGTCGGCGCGCAGCAGCACATCGCACTCGCCCCCTGAGAAGGCGCAGGGCAGGGGGCACTCGGCCACGTCCTGCAAGGTGCCCAGCGGCGTGTCCACCACCACCTGGCCGTCCACCTCGCGCAGCGTCGCGGGGGTGAACACCCCGTGGCCAATGAACTCGGCCACAAAACGGGTGGCTGGTCGGTGGTAGAGGCTGTAGGCGTCGTCCCACTGGTGCAGATGGCCTTGCTGCATGACGCCGATCACATCGCCAATCGCAAAGGCCTCCAGCTGGTCGTGCGTGACCAGCAGGGCGGTCGCGCCGGCGGCCTTGAGGATGCCGCGCAGCTCGTGGGCCAGGCGCTCGCGCAGCTCCACGTCCAGGTTCGAGAAGGGCTCGTCCAGCAGCAGCAGGTCGGGGCGCGGGGCCAGCGCCCGCGCCAGCGCCACGCGCTGCTGTTGACCGCCCGAGAGTTCGTGCGGGTAGCGCCCCGCCATGTCCTGCAGACCCACCAGCGCCAGGACCTCGGCCACACGGGCTTGCTGCTCGGCCCGCGGCTGCTTGTGCAGGCCAAAGCCCACATTGCCGGCCACGTCCAGGTGCGGGAACAGGGCGTAATCCTGAAACACCATGCCCACGCGGCGCTGCTCGGCCGCCAAGGTGAAGCCGGCGCGGCTGACCTCGCGCCCATGAAGGCGGATTTGCCCGTGCGCGACCGGCTCCAGCCCGGCCACGGCGCGCAGCAGCGTGGTCTTGCCGCAGCCCGAGGGACCGATCAGCACGCCGATATCGCCCGCCGCCAGGCCCAGGTTGACCTCTTGCACGGCCGGCTTGGGCGCGCCGGGGTAGCGCACGTCGAGTTGAACCATTTCCAGAAACATGGGGTTCATTGTAGGACCGGCGCTGCGCCCTCTGG
Organism: Pseudomonadota bacterium; assembly: GCA_041157045.1. Taxonomy (GTDB): domain Bacteria; phylum Pseudomonadota; class Gammaproteobacteria; order Burkholderiales; family Burkholderiaceae_C; genus Limnohabitans_A. The sequence continues at coordinate 19,938 of JBEBDJ010000243.1, read as the reverse complement.
CGGACCTGGGCCCAAGCAGGCCTTGCCGCATCCCTACAATCGACCGCATGCGTTCGCTTTTGTCCTTTGCCCGCTTGGCGCCACGGCCCTGGTCATGGCTGGGCCTGGGTGCGGCCGTCCTGGCCCTGGTGTTGGCCTTGCCGATTCTGTCGGTGCTGGGCAGTTGGACGCAGGGCAATGTCGCTTCGATGGCCATCCTGCAGCAAATGGCGCAGACCGTGCTGCCCGAATACGCCCTGACCTCGCTGCTGCTGTGCCTGGGGGTGGGCCTGGGCGTGGGGGTGCTGGGCCTGCTGACCGCCGCCGCCGTCACGCTGTTTGACTTTGCCGGTCGCCGCCAGCTTGAGTGGCTGCTGCTCTTGCCCCTGGCCATGCCCGCGTATGTGGTGGCCTACGCCTACACCGATGCGCTGCAGTTCAGCGGACCGCTGCAAACCGCCCTGCGCGAGGCCTTTGGCCTGCGCGGCGCGCTTTGGCCCGATGTGCGCAGCACCTGGGGCGCGGTGGCGGTGTTTACCGTCACCCTCTACCCGTATGTCTACCTGCTGACCCGCACCGCGCTGAGCGAGCGGGCGGGCGCACTCATGGAGGCGGCGCGCCTGCTGGGGGCCTCGCTGCCCCGCCGCATTGTGCGGGTGGCCTTGCCCCTGACACGACCGGCGCTGGCCGCCGGCGTGGCGCTGGCCCTGATGGAGACCCTGGCCGATTACGGCGTCAGCAGCTACTTTGGGATCCAAACCTTCACCACCGGCATCTACAAGGCCTGGCTGGCCATGGACGACCGGGTGGCCGCGGCCCAGCTGGCCACGGTGTTGCTGGTCTGGGTCTTGGGCCTCTTGCTGTGGGAGCAGCGTGCCCAGCAAAAACTGCGCTTTGCCAGCCGTGCCCAGCGCAATGACAGCGCCGTGCCACAGCTGCGCGGCCTGCCCCGCCTGCTGGCCTGGGGGGTGTGCCTGTTGCCGGTCTTGCTGGGTTTTGTGCTGCCGGTGCTGATCCTGCTGCGGGCGCTGTGGCTTGATGGCCAAGCCACCGACCTGAGCCGCTTTGCCAGCTGGACCTGGAACAGCGTGCGCCTGGGCGCGGTCACGGCCTTGCTGGCCGTGGGGGCCGCCTTGCTGCTGGCCAGCGCGGCGCGCCTGCAGGGCGGCCTGGCCGTGCGCGTGGCCACATTGCTGGTGGGCCTGGGTTATGCGGTGCCGGGCGCCGTGATCGTGGTGGGCCTGCTGCTGCCGGTGGGCTGGCTGCAGGCCGCCTGGCCGGCGCTGGGCATCTCGGCCTGGTTGACGGTCACCCCGCTGGGCCTGGTCTGGGCCTACCTGGTGCGCTTTGTGGCGGTGGCCCTGCAGGCGGTGCAAAGCGGCTACGCCCGGGTGCCACCAGCGCTGGACGAGGCGGCCCGCATGCTGGGGGTGAGCGGCTGGGCCCTGCTGCAGCGGGTGCACCGGCCCTTGCTGCAGCGCAGCCTGCTGGCGGCCTTGCTGCTGGTGGTGGTGGACGTGATGAAGGAGCTGCCCGCCACCTTGGTGCTTCGGCCCTTTGACAGCGATACCCTGGCGGTCATGGCCTACCAGCTGGCGCGCGATGAACGCCTGGGCGAGGCGGCAGCGCCCGCGCTGGCCCTGGTGCTGGTGGGCTTGTTGCCCGTGATCTGGCTCAGCCGCAGCCTGCGCCGCGGTCAGGATTGAGCAGGCGTTTGCCGGCGAGCACCGGTTTTGCGTCACAATCCTCAATGGAACGCCCAGCCCTGGTGGGCAAAACGATTGCTGTTGAGAAGCGCCTGCTGATCCAAGGCCATGCCATGCCCAAGAAACCCTTGCCAGATCCTCATGATGTGTTGACCGAGTCCGAGGAGGTCTTTGAAAAGGCCGCCGAGGTTTTTCGCGTCATGTCGGCGCCCATGCGACTGCGCATCATCAGCGCGCTCTGTCATGGCGAAAAAAACGTGGGCGAGTTGCTGGCTGAGGTGGACACCACCCAGCCCAATATGTCGCAACACCTGAACACCCTCTACAAGGCGGGTGTCTTGGGCAAGCGTCGGGAAGGCGTGCAGATTTACTACCGCATCATCAATGACAGGGTCGTGGCCTTGTGTCGTTCGGTCTGTGTGCAGATCGCCGGTGAAAGCCACGAGTCAGTTTGAAGCCGGGTTTTCACCGCTGGGCGTCACGCAAGATGCGGGCTAATATTCGCACATAAGGAGGAACTGATATGAAGATTCGTCGTTTCTTGCTCGGCTTGTTTGCCAGCGTGTTGTGCTCGCTCAGCTGGGCACAGGTGAAAGTGGTTTATCACCTGAGCGAAGGACTGCCCCAGGCCTCTCGCGCAATTGGCAATGTACGCAACCATCTCAACGCTGACCCCACGGCCAAGATTGTGGTGGTCACCCATGGTGCTGGTATTGATTTTTTGCTTGAAGGCGCTGTCAATGCCCAGAACCAGTCTTTTGCTGGTGCGATTGGCGAGCTGGCCAATCGAGGTATCGAGTTCCGTGTGTGCAACAACACCCTGGTCTCCCGCCAAATTGATGCCAGCAAATTGGTGATGGAAGCCAAGGTGGTGCCATCTGGGGTGGCCGAGGTGGCGCGCCTGCAAGCCAAAGAAGGTTTTGTGTATCTGCGACCCTGATCGGTTGCCCACAGCGCGCAAGCGTTGACTGTTTCCAAGGAGAAGCCATGAACATCATCCCCGCTCTTGTGGCCATTGGCGCGCTGTGTGCCAGCGGTCTCTCCCAAGCCCAGGCGCCTGATCCCCTTCAGGTTCGCAGTTGGGCGGCCAGTTGTGCCAACTGTCACGGCACCAATGGACAGGCCCAGCCCGGCATGGAGTCTTTGGCTGGAATGAACAAGGACGAAGCATTGAAGAAACTCTTGGATTTCAAGGCTGGACGCAAGCCCGCCACCATCATGCACCAGCTTGCCAAGGGCTATTCCGATGCAGAACTGGCGGCGATCTCGGCCTACTTTGCCGCGCTGAAGAAATAAGGAGAAGCGCCATGTTGCAACGTCGTCAACTTCTGCAATCGGGTGCTGCATTGGGCGCCATTGGTCTGGTCTCGGGTTGCGCCACGCCCGCGTCGAGTTCTGGCCCCAAAGTGGTCGTGATTGGGGCTGGCTATGCCGGCGCCACCGCTGCCAAATACATCCGCATGTGGTCCGAGGGCAGCATCCAGGTCACCCTGGTCGAGCCCAACGCCAATTTTGTCTCCTGCCCCATCTCCAACCTGGTGCTGGGTGGCAGCAAAACCATGGCCGATATCACCAACTCGTACGACAACCTGGTCAAGCGCCACGGGGTTCAGCTGGTGCGCGAGCGCGTGGCCAGCATCGACACCACCAAGCGCAGCGTCAAGCTGGGCAATGGCAACGAGCTGAGCTATGACCGCCTGATCGTCTCGCCCGGCGTGGACTTCATGTGGGAGACCCTGCCCGGCATGAACAAGGCGGGCGCCAAAGAGCAGGTCATGCACGCCTGGAAGGCCGGTGAGCAGACCCTGACCCTGCGCAAGCAGCTCGAGGCCATGCGCGATGGGGGCGTGTTTGCCATGACCATTCCGCTGGCGCCGTATCGCTGCCCGCCCGGCCCCTACGAACGGGCCTGCCAGGTGGCCGAGTATTTCAGCAAGAACAAGCCGCGCAGCAAGGTCTTGATTCTGGACGCCAACGACGACGTGACCTCCAAGGGGCCGCTGTTCAAGAAGGCCTGGGCCGACCGCTACAAGGGCATCGTCGAGTACCGTGGCAAGCACGGTCTGGCCGATGTGGACGTGGCCGGTAAAACCCTCAAGTTCGAGTTCAATGATGACGTCAAGGCCGATGTGCTCAACGTCATTCCGAACATGCGCGCAGGCGATATCGCTGTCAACACCGGTCTGGCCACTGCCAACAAGCGCTGGTGTGATGTCGATTTTCTGACGTTTGAGTCCAAGGCAGCTCCCAATGTGCATGTGTTGGGTGACGCGATTCAGATCGCACCTGCCATGCCCAAGTCGGGCCATATGGCCAATCAGCATGGCAAGACCTGCGCCGCTGCGGTGGTGGCCCTGCTCACGGGCAAGCCGGTGAACCCCATGCCGCTGTACAACAACACCTGCTATAGCTTTGTCAGCTCGGAGGACGTGGTTCACGTGGCGAGTGTGCACCGCTATGACCCCGAAAAGAAGACCATGTTGACTGTCCCGGGTTCAGGGGGGGTGTCGGTGGCAGCCAATGAATTGGAAGGCCGTTACGCCATGGCCTGGGCCCGAAACATTTGGGCCGATACACTGGCTTGAGTTGATTGCTGTTTGTCTTGCCTATCCCTGACGCGATGCGCGTCAGGGAGGAGTGAATACATGAACCATCCATGGATACGAGGGACGTTGTGCGTCTTGTTGGGTTGGGCTGTGACCAATGGGGCGATGGCTCAAGCCGATGAGGCACGGGCACGCAAGATCGTGGGGGGCGTGTGCTTTGTCTGTCATGGCATGGAGGGCGAGTCCTCCAGTGAGGTTTTTCCACGCCTGGCCGGACAGCACTGGGAGTACACCGCCAAACAGCTTGAAAACTTCAAAAGCGGTAAGCGCAAGAGCACGGCCATGGCCGATATGGTGGCCAAGCTGACCTCCGATGAGATGGTGGCGCTGGGCAAGTTTTTCGAAGCTCAGAAAGTCGAACCAGAAGCCGCCAAGGACAAGGGCTTGGCGGCTGTAGGCCAGTACCTCTACCACCAGGGCAACAAGTTCAGTGGGGTGCCGGCATGTGCCAGCTGTCATGGCCCCCAAGCCAAGGGCACATCGAGCCTGCCGCGTCTGGCGGGGCAGTATGCCAGCTACACCGAGAACCAACTCAAGCTGTTCAACAAACGCGAGCGCACCAACGACAATGCCATCATGCATGCCATTGTCGAAAAGATGACGCCGCTAGAAATGGCAGCTGTGGCCGAATACATCAGCGGCAAATAAGCCCGCCCTGTCAAGACAGGGCTTGGGTGTTCAGGGCGCTCGTGGCGCACCCTGTGGTTCTGGCTGGGTATGGGGGTTGGCGTTGTCGAACCAGCGATCGGTCAGTCCGGCGCCCACCCACATCCCCAGCAGGCTGAGCCAGGCGGTGAGGGCAAAGATGGCGCCACCCGTGATACCTGCACCCACGGCGCACCCACCTGCGAGCATGGCGCCAAATCCCATCAGCACGGCCCCCACAATGTAACGGCGCATGCTGTAGCCATCCTTGAAGCCCTCGAGCTTGAAGTCGCCGCCCAGCCATGCGCCCAGCAATGAACCAAGAAAAACCCCTGGCATGAGGCCAAAGTCAAAGCCGATGGGCGGTGCTGGCCGGGTCAGCACACGCATCAACCACTCGGCCGATGGCCCGCTGAAAGTCAGGCCTTGAATCTGCACCGGGTCAAAGCTTTGCCGCGATACCCATTGCGTCAGGCCCCAGGCCAGCGCCACACACAGCCCGGTGCCAATACCGCCGACCCACATCCAGGCTGGGCGCTGCCGACTGCGCCATGCGAAAAAGAGGGCGGCCAGCAACCAGATGCCTCCCATGAGCAAGCCACTGCCATGACCCAAGCTGAGTTGTGCCAGCAGATCGCGTGGGGCACCGCCGTCAACCGTCCACCAACCACTGATGGTTTCGCGAAGTGGTGACAAGGCCCCCGACAGCGTGGATTGCGCTGTGACGGCAAAGATCAGCCCAGAAAGCAGTGCGCGTAGATTGCCGTTGGCCGAAAGGATCAAGAGGCGGCTGGCGCAGCCGCGCGTGAGCACCATGCCGATGCCAAAGATGAGGCCACCCAGCAGGGCCCCCGAGAGACTGCCACGAGAGGCAATTTGGCGGGCCACGCTGGTGTCAAGCAAACCCAGCCATGCGAGCGCCTGAACCCCCATGACCGCTGAGGAAAAGGCCAGCAACCACACCACCAGTTTGTCATCAAATCGGCGATGCCAAAACGACAATACCGCAGCGCGTAGACAAAAACGGGACCGCTGGGCCATGAAGCCAAACAGAAGACCGCAGATGGCGCCACCCATTGCCAGAAACAGGCCAGTGCCCCATTGTTCCAACGCTACCACCAGTCCCATACCGACTCCATATATCCGAATGTGCGAATATATTGCCAGGGGGTGGCAGCCAGTGTGTTGATGCGCGTCAAGTGGCGCGCTCGCTCAGATCAGACTGGCCAGCCCATCGCGCGATGCAGCCGTAGATTCAATCCAGCACCCACCCAGATCGCCCCCAAGGTGAGCAAGGCCGTGATGGCCAGCATGGCGCCGCCAGTCATGCCAGCACCCACGGTGCAGCCGCCAGCCAAAACGGCGCCAAACCCCATCAGCATCGCGCCGATGAGGTAGTGCCCCAGCTTGTTTTCGGTGCGAAAGCCCTCAAACTTGAAGTCGCGTCCCAGCAATGCGCCGATGAGCGCACCCGCAAAGGTGGCCGGCAGTACGCCGGTGTCGAAGCCAAATTGAGGGGCGGTGCTGGTGGCCAGTACCCGCATGAGCCACTCAGCAGATGGGGCGCTGTAGCTCAGGCTCATGACCGGTACCGCTTCAAACGATGCACCCGCCACGGCTTGGGTGAACGCCCAACCTGCGCTGATGGCCAGACCGCAGAGCAGTGCCCAGCCCCCATCTTGCCAAGTGCGATGGGGTTGGCGCCACCACAACCATAGGGCCAGTGCCAGGACCCCCGCACCCAAGATCAGCCCGCTCACGGGGGGCAAACCCAACGCAGTTAGCAGGGCTCGCTGCGGTCCTGGGTCCAAGGGCCACCAACTGGCGATGGTTTGGCGCAACGGGGCGAGCAGTCCCGAGATGCTGGCCTGGACCGTCACGGCAAACACCAGCCCGGACAGCAGCGCGCGCAGGTTTCCACCTGCTGAGAGGATCAGCAGGCGGCTTGCGCAACCTCGGGTCAAGATCATGCCTGCCCCAAAGCAGAGCCCGCCCAGCACGGCGCCCGACACACTCCCGGATTGGCCAACAAAGCGGCTGGCCGACGGCTGCAGGGCACCGGTCAGTACCAGGGCCTGAACACCCAGCAGGGCACTGGCAAATGCCAGCAGCCAAACGGCCAGGCGGTCTTGTGGCTGTTGCTGGCAACAGGCCATCACTGCAGCGCGTGCGCAGAAGCGACTGCGCTGTGCGGCCAGGCCAAACAGCAATCCGATGAGGGCGCCACCAGCAGACAACACGGCCGGATCGCCCCATTCTTCCAACAGACTTGTCAGATCCGACATTTCGTTCAATAATTCAGTTTTGACTTATAAAGAATTTGCCCCGGAAAGCGGCAAACTCTTGATTGTCGCCTTTTTTTGGCGACCAGTTACCTGCTCAAGCCATGACACGCCCATACACATCAACTCTGCCTCAGGCCTCCACGCGGCGCAACTGGTGCCGCCGGGCCCTTGGCGGGCTTGTGCTTGGGCTGGCGGGCTCAGCGGCTTGGTCACAAACGCCGGGCCAGACGCTTCTGCCGCCATCGCGATCGTTGCCCGATGAGCTCAAACTGGCGCTCTCTCGCCGGCAGGTTTTGGTGGTCATGGTGAGCCTTGACGGCTGCCCCTTCTGCCGCACGGCACGCCAATCTCATTTGGTGCCCATGTGGCGCGAAGGGCAAACCATGGTGCAAGTTGACTTGCGCAGTTCTGTCATGACGCGCGACTTCGAGGGCCGCAGTGTGAGCCACGATGAGCTCACGAGGCGCTGGAAAGTTGGGATTGCGCCGACCCTGATGTTCTTCGGGCCAGGGGGACAAGAGGTTGCTGATCGGATGGAGGGTGCCTATTTGCCCGATTTTTACGGTCCATACCTTGAAGAGCGTCTTCAACAAGGCCGCAAGCGCTTGGGTCAAGCAGCATCCACCCCGTAATTCAAGGGGGAATTCATCGGTGTAAAAATTCTACGGATTGCCCATGACAGACGTTGATTTCGGTTAAATTAGCGCCTGGTGATATTTCAACCCTTGGAGAAGACATGAAAGCATTGTTTGCCTTCGTAACCCTGGGCTTGGCGATTGCTGCGCCTGCCCACGCCAACCTGCAACTGGCGCAGAAAAACGCCTGTACGGCTTGCCACGCTGTTGATAAAAAAATTGTTGGCCCCGCCTACCAAGATGTGGCGAAGAAGTACACCGGTAAGATGGACGCGGCCGCATTGGCCAAGAGCATCAAGGCCGGTGGTTCGGGTAAATGGGGGCCTGTCCCCATGCCTGCACAGGCGGCTCTCTCAGAAGCCGATGCCCTGACGCTGGCCAAGTGGATCCTAGCCGGCGCCAAGTAAACAGGTCGGCCTGTGGCCGTCGTCCGCGAAACCGCATGCCCGACCGGCCTGCGGTTTTTTTTCGTATGTGTCTGCTCATGACATCACTGGAGTCATCCTCATGCGCTTTCTGATGGCCTTGCCCACCTTGTTGCTGTTTGCCACACTGGCCCATGCCCAGCCAGCCATCTTCAAGGACGCTGACCTCAAGCTCGGCGAGAAACTCATCGCCGAAAACCGCTGCGTGCAGTGCCACGTACAGAAAGTTGGCGGGGACGGGAGCGCCATGTACCGCCCGCAAGGACGCATCAACACGCCCGGTTTTTTGCGCGGCATGGTCGAGCAATGCAATACCGAGCTGAACTTGGGTTTTTTCCCGGAAGAGGTCAACGCGGTCGCTGCGGTGCTCAACCGAGACCATTACAAATTCAAATAAGGCAAGGACAAAACCTGCCTGAATTTATTACCCCATAGGGTATCCACCGATACCCCAGGGGGTTGGGGTATCAGATGATGCGCACCAGGCGTCGCGGATCTTGGACGACGCTGTCTAACAACACTCTGGAGATGCGCATCATGAACCTTCAACCTTCTTTGGCCCGCTTTGCCGTTGCGGCTATTGCGGCCATTAGCCTGAGCGGCTGCGGCACCGTGGCCACCCTGGGCAAGCTCGAGAATGGCGCTGGCGCCGAGGCTTCTCGCATGTGGGACCGGTGGATTGAAGGGCAGGGCGACATCGCGGTAGCCACCACCTGGGAGCGCAAGGTGGCCAAGGGCGTCACGCCCAACGATATCGAGCAGATCCTCAAGCAGGTGGCCTCCGAGCGCAACATGAAGGACGTGGGCACCCTGCCGCTGTCCAAGGAATTGGAAGCGCGCACCGGCCAAAAGCAAAAACTGTTGACGGTTTACTCCTTCTGCACCCCCACCACAGCTCGGCGCATGGTCGACTTCAGTCCACACATGGCGGCCTATTTGCCTTGCCGTATCACCGTGGTCGAGAAGGAAGACGGTTTGTGGCTCTACACACTCAACATGGACATGATGGTCAAGATGGGGCGCAAACTGCCCTCTCCACTCAAGGAGGAGGCCAATGCGGTGCGCGACACCATTTTTGAAATGATGGAACGCGCTTCCAAGGGCGAAATCTGATCGACCGACTGGAGGAGAATTTCATGAACCATCACGTCAATTTTGTGTTCGCCACCCTCAGCCTGGCCGTCTCGACGGCTTGGGCCACCAACGGCATGATGATGGAGGGCTATGGCCCTGAGTCGCTGGCCATGGGTGGTGCATCGGTCGCCTTTGACAATGGCACTGCGGCCATGATGAACAACCCTGCCACCCTGCAATTGGGCGCCAATGGATCGCGCCTGGATGTGGCGCTCGGACAACTGGGCCCGAATGTGCGTGCAGGGGTCGCCAAATCTGGCGGCACCTCATACCTGATGCCAGCCCTGGGTTGGGTTCGAAAAAACAACGACTACAGCTGGGGCATCGGGATGTTTGGCCAGGGCGGCATGGGCACAGAATACATTGCCGGCGCCATGGGCAATGGTCAGGCCATGCGTTCAGAAGTGGCGGTGGGTCGGGTGATTTTTCCTGTGTCGATGAAGCTGAGCGAGCAAGTCAACGTGGGCGCCACAGTGGACTACACCTGGGGCAGCATGGACCTGATCATGGAAACCAGCGCTGCCCAGTTGGCCGGCATGTATGCGGCAGCAGGCAACACAAGTCCGCCGCCCCTTCCCGGAGCAACCGCCGGTGCGCGCTTGGCGTTCTCCGATGGCAGCAAGTTCAGTGGCGCTGCCAAAGCCACCGGTTGGACGGGTAAGCTGGGCATGACCTTTGACGCCAGTCCGACGCTGCGATTGGGTGTGAGCCACCAACTCAAGACGCACTTGGCTGACATGCGCACCGGGGCAAGTTCTGCCAACATGGCCCTGTTTGATGCACTCGGCGCGAGCTTGGCTTCAATGGATGGGCAGATCGTGGTTCGCAATTTCCAGATGCCTGCCAGCACCACCGTGGGACTGGCCTGGCAGGCCACCCCAGCCCTAGGAATTGCTTTGGACCTGAAAACCATCGCTTGGTCGAGTGCAATGGCCTCTTTCAACATGAGTTTCACACCCGTGGGTGGCGCGGCCATGACCTTCAGCATGCCGCAAAACTGGAAGGACCAGACCGTGACATCGGTCGGTGCCAGCTATCGACTCAATGAGGCGGTCGTGCTGCGCGCCGGCTACAGTCACGCCAGCAACCCAGTGCCTGATGCCACGGTCAACCCGTTGTTTCCTGCCATTGTCAAAGACCACTTCATGCTCGGCGTCGGTGTCAATCTGAACAAGTCAACTGCGCTGAACATGGCGGTATCGCATGCGCCCAAGGTGACGGTGACCAGCCCTTCTGCGGGCACCATCAGCCACAGCCAGACCAATTGGCAGCTCATGCTCACCCACCGGTATTGAAGACCCGTCCTGGACCGGTAATCCTAGGGTAAACGCCAGGATTTCCGGTGCAGGTCTGTCAACTTTCATTCAGAATTTTCAGTTATTCTTTATATTCGCAAGTCCAAATATAAAGATGGATTCCGATTCTTCACATGATGCAGATCGGGTGTTCCAACAAGCTGCTGAGTTGTTTGCTGTGTTGGCCACACCCATCCGTTTGCGTGTCATCCGGGCATTGTGTCAGGGGGAGCGATCGGTTGGCGACATTTTGCAGGATGTGACGGTGCTTCAACCAAATTTGTCGCAGCACTTGAACATCTTGTATCGCGCTGGCGTGGTCGGGCGCAGGCGACAGGGGACGCAGGTGTTTTATCGCCTGGCCAACCCGACCGCCGCCCTGGCCTGTCGCGCGGTGTGTTCGCAACTGGCCATCGATCTGGATTTGCAGCCATCCATGTTGGAGGAGCGTTTGTGAAACCCGTTACCCAAGCGTCTGGTCGCATTCAAAAGGCGCCAGAAAATTTCCTGGATGCCCAGGGTGTCAAAACCGTGTTTGCCGAGGGCAAGCAGGGCCGGAGAGACTTTATCCGTCGTGCATTCGTGGCAGCCGCGGCAGGCGCGGCGGTGCCTGCCACCATGGCGCAGGGCAATCCGGTGCCGAGCGAGGGCGGGGACCCCAATATTCTGAATTTGCCTGAGCACTCCACCGGACTTGGTCAGGGTGTGGCGGTCAATGGCTATGGCGTACCGTCCAAATTCGAATCCAATTTGCAGCGGCGACAAAGCCCTGGCCTGACCCAGACCACGCAGGCTTCGGTCTCGTTTGCGCCCCTGCAGTCGCTGTTTGGCATCGTGACGCCCAGTGGCTTGCACTTTGAGCGCCATCACCAGGGTTGGTGGGACATCGATCCTTCCAAACACCGCCTGATGATCAACGGCTTGGTCAAAAAGAACATGGTGTTCACCATGGACGAGCTGATGCGCCTGCCCTCGGTCTCGCGCTTTCACTTCATTGAATGTGGCGCGAACACGGCAGTCGACTGGGGCAATGTCGCGGTGCCAACGGTGCAATACACCCATGGAATGATCTCTTGCAGCGAATTCACCGGCGTGCCGCTGATGACCTTGCTGGAGCTTGCAGGCATCGATATGAAGAAGGCCAAATTCATTTTGGCCGAGGGTGCCGACGGTTCGTCCATGACGCGCACCATTCCAATGAGCCTGGTCACCTCGGGCGAGGTGCTGGTGGCCTTTGGCCAGAATGGGGAGATGCTTCGGCCCGAAAACGGCTACCCGCTGCGGCTGGTGGTGCCTGGCGTGCAGGGTGTCAGTTGGGTCAAGTACCTGCGACGCATCGAGGTTGGTGACATGCCCTATGCTGCCAAGGACGAGGCCATTCATTACATCGATCTGATGCCCGGTGGCTTGCATCGGCAATACACCAACATCCAGGAAATCAAGAGCGTGGTGACCACACCGTCTGGTGGCCAGGTCTTGCTCGACAAGGGGTTCTACAACATCACCGGTCTTGCCTGGTCGGGCCGCGGCAAGGTCAAGCGTGTGGATGTGTCCGTGGATGGAGGGCGGAACTGGCGCTCCGCACGAATGGAGACCCCGGTGCTGTCGAAAGCGCTGACCCGCTTCAATATCGATTGGGTGTGGGATGGCAAGCCAACCATCATCCAGAGCCGCGCACAGGACGATACCGGTCATGTCCAACCCACGTATCAGCAGTTGCGGGCCGTTCGTGGCACGCGCTCCATCTATCACAACAACGCCATCCAATCGTGGTTGGTGCAGGAAAACGGTGAGGTGAAAAATGTCCAGCTGGCTTAAGTCCATCGCTGCCATGAGTTTGGTGCTGCTCGCCGGTGCGGCCGCTGCGCAGAACGCCAAATACCCAGGTGTTGGGCGCGAGGCAACCCCCAAGGAAGTGGCCAAATGGGACATCGACGTGCGGCCTGATTTCAAGGGCTTGCCGCCAGGTTCCGGCTCTGTGGCCAAAGGTCAGGATGTATGGGAGGGCAAATGCGCGCACTGCCACGGCATTTTTGGCGAGTCCAATGAGGTGTTTAGCCCGTTGATCGGCGGCACCACCGCCGAAGACATCAAAACCGGTCGCGTGGCCAATTTGTCACGCTCGGATTACCCAGGTCGCACCACCATCATGAAGGTGGCCACCGTCTCGACCCTTTGGGATTACATCAACCGCGCCATGCCCTGGACGGCGCCCAAGACCTTGAGCACCGAAGAGGTGTATGCGGTGACGGCATTTTTGCTGAGCCTGGCCAATGTGGTGCCTGACGACTTTGTGCTGTCGGACAAAAATATCGCGCAAGTGCAGCAGCGCATGCCCAACCGCAATGGCATGACGACCGCGCATGCAATGTGGCCTGGCAAGGAGTTTGGCGGTCTGACGCGCCCAGATACGGCCAACAAAATTTGCATGAAGGATTGCGGGCCCGAGCCCAGGCTGGCCTCTTCGCTGCCAGACTTTGCGCGCAATGCCCATGGCAATCTGCAAGAGCAAAACAGGCTGGTGGGGCCGCAGCGCGGCGCCGACACCACCCGGCCTGAAGCCAAAGGCACCCCCACTGCAGCTCCTGCAGCCGCGCCTGTCGCAGCGACCAAAGCCGATCCGGCGGCGGCCGACAACAAGGCGGTGGTGGCGCTGCTCAACAAATATGCCTGCACGGCCTGCCATGGCTTGGACAAAAAAGTGGTGGGCCCAGGCTTCAATGAGATTGCCAAAAAGCAGGCCGGCAAGGCCGACTATCTGGCTGGCAAAATCAAGGCTGGCGGCGTTGGGGTCTGGGGTCAGATCCCGATGCCTGCCCAGGCCTTGCCCGAAGCCGATGCCAAACGTATCGCCAACTGGATCGCCGCTGGCGCTTCCAAGTGATGACCTGGACATCAGGTTCGACTTATCATTCTTCCCTTCGCATCCCTTCAACACAGGAGATCCCAGATGCAAACCCGTCGTGAAACCCTCAAGCAAAGCGCTGTGGTCGCCGGCCTGCTGGCCGCCGCAGGCTTTCCCCAGTTTGCACATGCTGCCTTCAACAAGGCGGCATTTGATGCCAAGAGCGTGCAGGATGCCGTCAAGGCCGCTGGCGGCGCATCGCTTGCTGAAAGCAAGGACGTGACGATCACGGGTCCAGACATCGCTGAAAACGGTGCGGTGGTCCCGCTGGGGGCATCCACCTCGCTCGCTGGGGTGAAGCACATGCTGGTCTTGGTCGAGAAGAACCCGGCCGCCCTGGTGGCCATGTTCCATGTGTCTGACAGCGTCGAGGCCGCCTTCCAAACCCGCGCCAAGATGGGCCAGTCTTCGGACGTGTATGCCGTGGCCATCATGAACGACGGCAAGGCCCTCTGGGCCAAGAAGGAAGTCAAGGTGACCTTGGGCGGTTGCGGCGGCTGATCGCCCCCGAAGCACTGTTCACTTTCCTCATCATTGAACCCAATTTCAGGAGAAACATCATGGCAGATCCGATGCGCATTCGCGCCCAGGCCTCCGGCGACAAAGCCACCGTCCGCGTCCTCATGAGCCACGAAATGGAATCAGGTCAGCGCAAAGACGCTGCGGGCAAGACGGTTCCCGCGTGGTTCATCCAGGAAGTCACCGCGACCCACAATGGCAAGCAGGTGCTGGCCGCTGAATGGGGTCCTGCGGTGTCCAAGAACCCGTTCTTGCAGTTTGTGGTCAAGGGCGCCAAAGCAGGTGACAAGATTGCGGTGTCCTGGAAGGACAACAAGGGCGACAGCCGCACTGACGAGGCGACGGTATCCTGAGCGTTGCTCAAGACGTCTGGGGCAGGGCATGCGCCTGCCCCATTGCATTCATCAGATTGGAGGAGACCATGAAGCATCAAGCATTCTGGCTGTGTGCGGGCCTGGCCGTTTGCGCGCCTGCGTTGGCCCAGAAAACCGCCAGCCAAGGCATTGACGAGTACCGGGCCATGTTGGCGGACGGCAACCCCGCTGAATTGTTCGAGGCCAAGGGTGAAGATCTGTGGAAGCAAAAGCGTGGCCCCAAAGCCGCCTCGCTTGAAAAATGCGATTTGGGCAAGGGCCCGGGTGTGGTCAAGGGCGCGTTTGTGGAGCTGCCACGCTTTTTTGCCGATACCGGTCGCGTGCAGGACCTGGAGTCCCGCCTGGTGACCTGCATGGAGACCTTGCAGGGCATGAACGGTGCTGAGATTGCCAAAACCCCCTTCGGTCGAGGCGAGATGGCCAATGTGACGGCGTTGGCCACCTGGATTGCGGCTGAGTCGCGCGGCATGCCCTTTGCCCTGCCCTACAGCCAACCGCAAGAGAAAGTGGCCTACGAGGTCGGCAAGCGACTGTTTTTCCAGCGTGGTGGAACCCATGATTTTTCATGTGCTTCCTGCCATGGCGAAGAGGGAAAACGCATTCGCCTGCAAGATCTGCCGGTGCTGACCAAGAACCCTGGCGACGGTCTTGGCTTTGCTGCCTGGCCGGCCTACCGCGTCTCCAATGGGCAGATGTGGAGCATGCAGCTGCGCTTGAACGATTGCTACCGCCAGCAGCGCTTCCCCTACCCCGGTTTCGGCAGCGAAGCGACCATCGCCCTGTCGACCTATCTGGGGGTCAATGCCAAGGGGGCCAAATCCATTGCCCCAGCCATCAAGCGATGAACACAAGGAGGACTGCATGAACATCCGCAACCTGGTGCTGCCTCTGGCCCTGACGGGCGTGCTGGCTGGCTGTGCGCAAGGCCCTTCGGTGGCTGAGCTCAACGACCTGACCGACCGCATCGTCAAGACCTCTTTCCGCAGCGAAGGCATCGCCAACGTCGATCGTGTGTTGGCCACTGACGAGACCAACCGCTTGTGCAGCGCAGCCGATGTGAGCGGTCAGCCGCTCGATGAGGCCACCGCCAAGCGCATCGAAGAGGCCAACTTGAAGACCGTGAAGTGGCCAAGTGATGGCAAGTTTCTGGGGGACTGGAAACAGGGTGAAGCCATTGCACAAAGCGGCCGCGGGCTGACCTGGACCGACGACGCCAAAACCGTTAACGGCGGCAACTGCTACAACTGCCACCAGATCAGCAAGGAAGAAATCTCGTTTGGCACGCTCGGACCGAGCCTCTACAACTACGGCAAGATCCGCGGCGTGACCGATCCCAACAGTGCAGCGGCCAAGCCCATTGTGGAATACACCTGGGGCAAGATCTGGAACGCCAAGGCCTACAACGCCTGCTCCAACATGCCGCGTGCTGGCCATGCAGGCATATTGAACGAGACCCAGGTGCGCCACATTGTGGCGTTGCTGCTCGACCCCAATTCGCCGGTCAACAAGTAAGGCGTGCCCCGGTTGCAATACCGGGGTTTTTTTGGTTTGTTATATCAGTGATTGCAAATTTATGAATCTGTCCAAACGCGAATTCATGCAGGTGCTGGGTGCAGGCTCGGTGGCTGGCATGGGCCTGGGCCGTTTTGCCGATGCCGATGCGGCCACCGCAGCCAATGGCTTGTACGACATTCCTCGTTTCGGCCAGGTGTCGTTTTTGCATATGACCGACTGCCATGCGCAGCTCAAACCCATTCACTTCAGAGAGCCAAGCATCAACCTAGGGCTGGGCAGCATGAAGGGCCAATTGCCACACCTGGTGGGCGAGCACCTGCTCAAGGTGGCCAAGGTGCGTCCGGGCACGGCCGAAGCGCATGCCCTGACCTACCTGGATTACGAAAAGGCCGCACGCCGCTACGGCAAGGTGGGCGGCTTTGCGCATCTGGCCACCTTGGTCAAGCGCATGAAAGCGAGCCGACCGGGGGCGTTGCTGCTCGATGGCGGGGACACCTGGCAGGGTTCGGGCACGTGCCTTTGGACGGATGGTCAGGACATGGTGGACGCCTGCAAACTGCTGGGCGTTGACGTGATGACCGGCCATTGGGAGTTCACCTTGGGCATGGAGCGCGTCAAAAACATTGTCGAGAAAGACTTTGCTGGCAAGATCGACTTTGTGGCGCAGAACATCAAGACCAATGATTTTGGTGACCCCGTGTTCAAGCCTTATGTCCTGCGCGAGATCAACGGGGTGCCCTGCGCCATCATCGGTCAGGCCTTTCCCTACACGCCGATCGCCAACCCGCGTTACATGGTCGCCGACTGGGAGTTCGGTATCCAGGACGAGAACATGCAGAAGATGGTTGACGAAGTCCGCGGGAAGGGCGCACAGGTTGTTGTGGTCATCAGCCACAACGGCATGGATGTGGACCTGAAAATGGCGAGTCGTGTCAGTGGCATTGACGCCATCATGGGCGGCCACACGCACGATGGCATGCCGGTGGCCACATTGGTGAGCAACAAGGGTGGAAAAACCATCGTCACCAACGCTGGCTCGAACGGCAAGTTCCTGGGGGTTCTCGACTTCGAGATCAAAGACCGCAAGGTGACGGATTTCCGCTACAAATTGCTGCCTGTGTTCTCAAATATGCTGCCCGCCGATCGCGAGATGGACGCGCTCATCAATAAAATTCGTGCCCCTTATGAGGCCAAGTTGCAAGAGGTGCTGGGTGTGAGCGAGGGCCTGCTCTACCGCCGGGGGAACTTCAATGGCACGGGTGACCAGTTACTGGTTGATGCGCTCATGCAGGTGCAAGGTGCAGAGATCGCGTTTTCTCCTGGCTTTCGCTGGGGCACAACGCTGCTGCCAGGGCAAGCCATCACACGCGAATGGCTGCTGGACATGACCGCCACCACCTATTCCTACGCCACTGTCACCGAGATGAGTGGCGAGATGATCAAAACCATCATGGAAGATGTGTGCGACAACCTGTTCAACCCCGACCCTTACTACCAGCAAGGTGGTGACATGGTGCGCGTTGGCGGCATGAGCTACAGCGTCGATCCTTCGGCCAAGATGGGCAGCCGCATCAGCGACATGCGCCTCAAAGGTCAGCTGATCGAAGCGGGGAAGAGGTACAAGGTGGCCGGCTGGGCCCCAGTGGCCGAGGAGGCGCGCAGTGCGCGAAACCCCATGGTTTGGGACCTGGTGGAGCAGTGGCTCAAGTCGCAGGGCGGTCGGATCAAACCGCGGCAGCTCAATGCGCCCAAGGTCACGGGGGTGCTGCCGAACCCGGGTTACGCTGTTTGAGCAGGACGGTCTCCGTGCCCACATCGAACATGAATCGACGCCGTCTGCTGGGGGCATCATTGGCCTTGGCCGGGATGGCGGCAGTCCCTGAAGTGCGTGTGCTGGCCGAGCAGGTTCATGACTTTATCGTGGGCCCACCGGTTGCCGATATTGCCCCTCGCCAGCTCTCAAAGCGGGTGTGGATGATTTTTGCCGAGGACGGATTTCCCACCCCCGAGAACCGGGGCATGATGGCCAGTGTTTTCTTCGTGGTGGGGCGCAGCGGGGTGGTGGTGATCGAATCTGGCGCCTCGCTGCAAATTGGTGAAATGGCCATCCGCATGATCCGCCGTGTGACGGATAAGCCGGTGGTGGCGGTGTTCAACAGCCACTTTCATGGCGACCACTGGCTCGGCAACCATGCCTTTGTTAAACACTTTGGCAACGTGCCCATCCATGCGCTGCCGCACAGCATCGAGATGATCAAGGGTGCTGAGGGCAAGCTTTGGCGAAGCTTGATGGAGCGCTGGACCAATCAATCAACCGCCGGCACCGAGGTGGTGGTGCCCAACACCCCGGTGCACAACGGACAGGTGCTGCGCTTTGATGACATTGTGCTGCGCATGCACCATTACGGTCAGGCGCATACCTTGGGCGATCTGTGCATTGAGGTACTGGACGATCGGGTGACGGTGGTGGGCGATATTGCCATGACCAACCGCATTGCGAATATTGACGAAGGGTCGTATCCCGGCACCTTTCGCTATTACGACGCGCTGTTGGCGCAGGCGGGTGAACAGCTCTGGGCGCCAGGGCATGGTGAGCCGCGTCATGATCTGCTGCAGACGTATGGCACGTTTTTGCGTGGGATCTGGGAGCCATGCTTGCAGGCCGTCAAGGATGGCAAAGACGAGTCAGCAGCCCGTGCCATGGTGCTGCGTGATCCACGCGTGACTGCACGTGCTCGCACCATGCAAGGCTTTGAAAGCAATATTGGCAAATACACCAGCCTGGCCTATCTCGAAGCCGAGAAGGAAGCTTTTTAAGATTTGCGCCTGCCGGACATGCAGGCGTCAGCGATCAGCCCGCATGGCGCACCAGTTGCGCCACATCCTCTGGAAAGAGCTGGCCTTTTTCGGCCTGGAGCACCCGCGAGTCGCGGCCCAGCACCAGCGTGATGGGCAGACCTTTGGGCTTGGGCAGTTGACGAAAGACTTCAGCACTGACCCATGCGCTGGGGAAGGTGTAACCCTTGCGCGCCAGATAGGCTTGTGCGGCTTGTGGCATGCGGTCCACCGAAAGTCCCACAAAACCCAGCTGCTGCGCGTGAGCCCGCCAAAGCTTGTCCATCTCGGGGCTTTGCTGCGCGCAGAACGGGCAAGTGCTGGCCCACCAGTACACCACCGTTGGGCGTGCCAGCGTGGCCCCACCCTCAAACACGCCACCCCCCAGCCAGGACAGGCGCGGCAGGATCAGTTGCGTGCCCGGCTTGGGCAAGGGACCGGCTTGCGCTTCCATCTCGGCTGGGCTGGGTGGTGCCGTTTGTGCCCAAGCTGCCAGCGGCGGCGTGGCGCCTAGGGCCAACAGGCCGGCAGAAAACGCGCGACGTTGCAGCGTATGGGGACGGGCAGTGGTGGACATATCAGGTGTCATCAGACCCCGCATGGTGCCAGACCTGGTGCAAGCCAAGCAAGCCCTGCGAGAACACCAACCGGTCCAGCCGCGTCTGCGCCAGCAGGTCGCCATGGCCCTGCGCCAACAGGCAGCGGCTGTGCACCAGCACCACCTCCTCATGCCCCAACCAGCACGACTCGGTGTGCAGGACCTCGCGCTGGCGCACCTGGCCCACCTGCATCAGGCCGCTGCCTTGGGGCGACAGCCAGGCGGCCACGTCCGACAAAGCGTTGGCGTCGAGTGCTTGCAGACAGGCCAGCGCCACCGGCACCAGGTCGGGCCGGGCCGGCGCGCCTGCCGCCATGACGCGGCCGTCGCGCCGATAGGTGCTGGCCTCGTGAACCATGACGGTGGTGCCGGCCTCGGTGGCCGGGATGACCGAGCGAGCCGCGCAGGCCAGGCGCTCGGTCAGGCGCGCTTGCACATCGGGGGCATAGCCGGGGAGGAGGGTGACGCTGATGACAGGCATG
>JBEBDJ010000242.1:0-11012 GCA_041157045.1 Pseudomonadota bacterium | reverse complement strand
GCGCCTGGATGCAGGCGTTTGCCCAGGCACGGGTGGGGCTGGAGGTGATGGACACCGCCGCAGCCTGCCGCACCTACAACATCCTGGCGGGTGAGGGACGCAAGGTGGTGGCCCTGCTGCGCCTGCCCGCCTGAGCCGGGTCCTGGGGGTGGGGTGACCGACCGGTCACTTTCGGGTTAAAATACCGGTTTGCGCCCGACGGGGCTGTGGTGGGAGTGACCGCAGCCCAAACCGTCGGCATGGCAGCCCCCCCAAGAGACACAAACATGGCCATCGTTCTCAACAAACCCCTGCCCGAATTTGAAGCGAACGCCACCGGTGGACAGAAGGTGACCAACACCTCCCACACTGGCAAGATCCTGGTGCTGTATTTTTATCCCAAGGACAACACGCCGGGTTGCACGACCGAGGCGATGCAGTTCCGCGACAAGTACAAGGATTTCGTCAAGGCCGGGGCCACGGTGTTTGGCGTCTCGCGCGACAACATGAAGTCGCACGACGACTTCAAGACCAAGCTCGAACTCCCCTTCGAGCTGATCGCCGACACCGAAGAAAAAATGTGCCACATGTTCGGCGTGGTCAAGAACAAGATCATGTACGGCAAAAAGGTCAAGGGCATCGAGCGCAGCACCTTTTTGGTGGGCGCCGACGGCACCCTGAAACAGGAGTGGCGCGGCCTGAAAGTGCCGGGGCATGTGGACGAGGTCCTGGCCGCCGTCAAGGCCCTCAAAAAGGCCGGCTGACGCCGTCACCGCAGCGCCACGGGGCTCATGCATAATGGGTCCATGAACGCGAGTTGGCGCTGCCCTGAACCCCCTCAAGCCGCCCGGGCAACCCGGCGGCTTTTTCATGGCCGTTTGCCCGCTCGCGCCGCCTGATCCGCCACGAGCCGACGCACCATGCCCCTGCCACCGCCCCCCACCCGCCGAGCCAGCCGACTGTCGGCCCACGCGCAAGCCGAGGCCGCCCCCGACCTGAACCTGGAGGACGAGGCCCCCGAGGCGCCTGCCGCCCCCCAGCCCAGTGCCAAACCCGGTCGCCAAAAGCGCCAGGGCGGCGCGTCCACCGCCGCCCTGTTGCAAGCCGCGCCGGCGGCGGCCGCAATTGCGCCAGCGGCCCCGAGCGCCCCAGCAGCGGCCCAAGCAGCGGCCCCGGCCAGCGCCCCCGAGCGTCGGGCGCAGGCGCCAGCGCCGGCGCCACAGTCGCGCCCAGCCAAGGCTGCGCCTGCGTCTGCGGCCGAGGCCCCGGCCCGCCCGACTCGACCGGCCCCGTCCGGCCGCCGCACACGCCGCCACAGCGAGGGACCGCGTCGCCTGTTTGTGCTCGACACCAATGTGCTGATGCACGACCCGATGTGCCTGTTCCGCTTTGAGGAGCACGACATCTTCCTGCCCATGATCGTGCTCGAGGAGCTTGACGGGCACAAAAAAGGCATGACCGAGGTGGCGCGCAACGCGCGCCAAGCCAGCCGCTCGCTGGACGCCCTGGCCTCGCAGGGGCAGGACATGGGCCAGGGCTTGCCGCTGTCGGTCACCGGCCACCCCGAGGCCACCGGCAAGCTGTATTTCCAGACGCAAGCGCTGGACCTGAGCCTGCCCATGGCCCTGCCGCAAGGCAAGGCCGACAACCAGATCCTGGGCGTGGTGCAGGCGCTGGGGCGCCAGATGGCCCCGCGCGAGGTGGTGCTGGTGTCCAAGGACATCAACATGCGCGTGAAGGCGCGCGCCCTGGGCCTGCAGGCCGAGGACTACCAGAACGACAAAACGCTGGAGGACGGCGACCTGCTGTACACCGGCGCGCTGGCCCTGCCCACCGATTTCTGGAGCCGCCACAGCAAGACCATCGAGAGCTGGCAGCAGGGCAGCCACACCTTCTACCGCATCAGTGGCCCGCTCGTGCCCTCGCTGATGCTCAACCAGTTTGTCTACTTCGAGGCCCCGGGCGAGCCCAGCCTCTATGCCCGGGTGACCGAGATCCGTGGCAAGACAGCCGTGCTGCGCACCCTGCGCGACTACACCCACCAGAAGAACCATGTGTGGGGCGTGACTGCACGCAACCGCGAGCAGAACTTTGCCCTCAACCTGCTGACCGACCCCGAGGTCGACCTGGTGACCCTGGCCGGCACCGCCGGCACCGGCAAGACCCTGCTGGCCCTGGCGGCGGGCCTGAACCAGGTGCTCGATGAACGCCGCTACACCGAGATCATCATGACCCGCGCGACGGTGAGCGTGGGCGACGACATTGGCTTCTTGCCCGGCACCGAGGAAGAGAAGATGGGCCCCTGGATGGGCGCGCTCGACGACAACCTCGAGTTCCTGGCCAAGGGCGACGGCAGTGGTGCTGGCGAGTGGGGGCGCGCGGCCACCAACGACCTGATCAAGAGCCGCATCAAGATCAAGAGCATGAACTTCATGCGCGGGCGCACCTTCCTCAACAAGTACGTCATCATCGACGAGGCACAAAACCTCACGCCCAAGCAGATCAAGACCCTGATCACCCGCGCGGGCCCGGGCACCAAGATCATCTGCATGGGCAACCTGGCGCAGATCGACACCCCCTACCTGACGGAGGGCTCGAGCGGCCTGACCTATGCGGTGGACCGCTTCAAGGGCTGGCAGCACGGTGGCCACATCACGCTGGCGCGGGGCGAGCGCTCGCGCCTGGCCGATTTCGCCAGCGACGTGCTGTAAGCGCCCGCCGGGGCGCCGGTCGGCTCTTGCGGGCTGTCCGCCAGGCGGTCGCGGCCCTCAGTAGTCGCTGCCGCCCACGCTGTAGCCGGGGGCCATGCTCTCGAAGCGGGTGAGCGGCTTGAGGAAGGTGAGCTTGACGGTCCCGGTGGGGCCGTTTCGCTGCTTGCCGATGATGATCTCGGCCACACCCGGCTCCTTGCTTTCCTTGTTGTAGTAGTCGTCGCGGTAAATGAACATGATGATGTCCGCGTCCTGCTCGATGGCGCCGGATTCGCGCAGATCGCTCATCATGGGCCGCTTGTCGGTGCGCTGCTCGACGCCGCGGTTGAGCTGCGACAGCGCGATCACCGGGCATTGCAACTCTTTGGCCAGCATCTTCAGGCCCCGCGAAATCTCGCCCAGCTCGGTGGCGCGGTTGTCCTCGCCCCCGCTGCTGCTGCCGCTCATGAGCTGCAGGTAGTCGACCACGATCAGGCCCAGCTTGCCGCACTGACGCGCCAGGCGCCGTGCGTTGGCGCGCAGCTCGCTGGGGGTCAGGCCGGGCGTCTCGTCGATGTGCAAGGACACATTGCGCAGGCGTTCGATGGCATCGGCCAGCTTGGGCCACTCCTCGTCGGTGAGCTTGCCAGTGCGCAAATGGCCCTGGTCGACGCGGCCGATCGAGCCCACGATACGCACCGCCAGCTGCGAGGCGCCCATTTCCATCGAGAACACCGCCACCGGCAAGCCCTCGTTGAGGGCCACGTGTTCGGCAATGTTGATGGCGAACGCGGTCTTGCCCATGGAGGGACGCGCCGCCAGCACCACCAGGTCGCCAGGCTGCAGGCCCGAGGTCATGCGGTCCAGGTCATAAAAGCCGGTGGGCACCCCGGTGATGTCGTTGGGGTTCTCCGACATCTCCTGCACCCGGTCCATCAGCTGCACCACCAGCGACTCCATGGACTGGAAGCCCTGCTTCATGCGCGAGCCTTCCTCGCCGATCTGGAAGATCTTTTGCTCGGCCTCGTCCAGGATTTTTTCGACCGCGCGGCCCTTGGGATTGAAGGCGGTGGTCGAGATCTCGTCGCTGGCCGAGATCAGCTTGCGCAGCACCGATCGCTCGCGCACGATCTCGGCATAGCGGCGGATGTTGCTGGCGCTTGGCACAAACTGCGCCAGCGAATTGAGGTAGCCGATGCCGCCGGCCTCTTCGGCGTGGCCCTGGCTTTGCAGGTGCTCGAACACCGTGATCACATCGGCCGGCCGCGAGGCGTTGATGAGGCTGGCGATGGCGGCAAAGATCAGCCGGTGCTCGTGGCGGTAAAAGTCGGCATCGACCAGCAGGTCGCCCATGCGATCCCAGGCCCCGTTGTCCAGCAACAGACCGCCCAGCACGCTGCTCTCGGCCTCGGTCGAATGCGGGGGCACGCGCAGCTGGGCAATTTGCGGATCGGCCAGCTCATAGCGGCCGGCGTCCTGGAACACGGTGTCGGGAGGGGTCATGGGGGCTCTTCAAATCAATCGGCCAATGGTAGCGCCGCACCGCCTGGGCGTCACGGGACAAGCTGTGGACAAGCGGTGCATGGCCGGTGGATGTCGCGTGCACAGGGCGCGGCAGCGCTGCCACGGGCAAAAAAAAGCCGCCAGCGGGCGCTGGCGGCCGGTACCGGGTGAGCGGTGATCAGGCGGTTTCGCCGTACACGGTCACGTTCACCGACACCACCACGTCGGTGTGCAGGGCCACCGAGACGGTCGAGTCGCTGACGGTCTTGATCGGACCGTTGGGCATGCGCACCTGGGCCTTGGCCACGGCAAAGCCTTGCTTGGTCAGCTCTTCGGCGATGTCATGGTTGGTGACCGAGCCAAACAGGCGGCCGTCCACGCCGGCCTTTTGGGTCAGCTTGACGGTCAGGCCCGACAGCTTCTCGCCCAGGGCCTGGGCGTCGGCCAGCTTGGCAGCGGCCACGCGCTCGAGCTCGGCGCGGCGGGCTTCGAATTCGGCCTTGTTGGCTTCGGTGGCACGGCGGGCCAGACCCGTGGGGATCAGGAAGTTGCGTGCGTAGCCGTCCTTGACCTTGACGATGTCACCCAGATTGCCGAGGTTGACCACTTTTTCCAGAAGGATGATTTGCATGGTGTTCTCCTCAGATCTTGTGCTGGTCGCTGTACGGCAGCATGGCCAGGAAGCGGGCGCGCTTGATGGCGGTGTTGAGTTGGCGCTGGTAGATCGCACGGGTGCCGGTCAGGCGGGCCGGGATGATCTTGCCGTTTTCGGCGATGAAGTCGCGCAGGGTGTCGATGTCCTTGTAGTCGATTTCCTCGACGCCGGTCACGGTGAAGCGGCAAAAGCGCTTGCGCTTGAACAGCAGGGACTGGGTGTTGCGCTTGGGGCGCTTGTTCTTGTCGAATTTCTTGAACGTGGCCATGTTGGGCCTCCTGAAATTTAAGCTTGCTGAAAATCCTGGATGTGGAAGACCACGCGCTGACCTTGTCGGGGAGAAGCGAGAAAACCGCTGAACCGCCACACACTGCCCAGGGCTTGTTGCTCAAGCCGCTCGGCGACGGTGCCGATGGCCACCGACCGCATCACCAGACGCACTTGGCGCTGGCCCCCGGCTTCGCCTTGCTCGGACGTGTGCTCCAGCACAAGGTCCAGGGCAGGCAGGCCAGCTGGGGTGTAACGCAAGGGTTGGCGTTCGCTCAGGCAGGCCGTCAGCAGGGTCTGGTTGGTGGCGGGGTTCACTCCCGATCAGGTCAAGGCGTTGATCAGCCGGCGAGTTCCGACTGCTGGGCCTTGCGCGCTTCTTCGCGCTCGACCGACTTCATCATCGACGAAGCGCCGGTCTCGGCCTTTTTCTTCTGCACCGTCAGGTGGCGCAGCACGGCGTCGTTGAACTTGAAGGCATGCTCGAGTTCGGCCATCACGGCCTGATCGGCCTCGATGTTCACGCACAGGTAGTGGGCCTTGGCCAGCTTGTTGATCTGGTAGGCGAGTTGGCGACGACCCCAGTCCTCGACGCGGTGGATTTTGCCGCCGCCCGTGGTGATCATGCCCTTGTAGCGCTCGAGCATGGCCGGCACTTGTTCGCTCTGATCCGGATGGATGAGCAACACGATTTCGTAGTGACGCATTCAGACTCCTTGTGGATGGAAGAAAGAGCCGCCCCCGGCGTCAAGGCGGAGTGCGGCAAGGAAAGCCCACGATTATAGCCCAAGGACCGCTCCCTGGCCAGGGCGATCGGGTTCAGGGGCGTGGGTCGGGGCGCAGCACCAGGCCGAGCAGGCCCATGACCACAAAGCCGGCCGCCACGCCAAAGACCCCGGCCGAGACGGGCTGGATGCCCCACCACAAGCCCGCGTCGGGTTCGAGTTGCCACATCTGGCGCCAGATCGCCGAGTTCAGCACCATGTAGGCCACCGTCACCAGCAGGCCGGCGAGCATGCCCGCAACCAGCGCGCGCCGGGGCAGGCGCGGCCAGTTCATGCCCAGCACCATGCCCGGGAAAAACGCGGCCGCCGCCAAGGAGAACGAGGCCGACACCAGGGCCAGGATCTCAGCGGGCTTGAGCGCCGCGACAAAGGCGGCCAGCATGGCCACGGCCAGCAGGACAAACTTGGCGCGCAGCACCAGGCTTTCCTCGTGACGCGGGGCGCGGCCAGAGGCCTCGGGCAGGTCGTGCACCAGGGCATTGCTGATGGTCAGCAGCAGCCCATCGGCCGTGGACAGGGCCGCGGCCAGGCCACCGGCGGCCACCAGGCCCGACACCACATAGGGCATGCCGCCGAGCTCCGGCGTGGCCAGCATGATCAGGTCGGCATTGAGGCGGATCTCGCCAAACTGCAAGATCTTGTCACCATTGACGTCCTGGACTTGCACCAGCGAGGCATCCACCCGGGCCCATTGCGCCACCCAGTAGGGCAGTTGGTCAAAACTGCTGCCCACCAGGTTGTTCATGACCTCGAACTTGACCAGCACGGCCAGTGCGGGCGCGCTCACATAGAGCAGCCCAATGAAGAACAGCGACCAGGCGACCGAGCGCCGGGCCTCGGCCACCGAGGGGGTGGTGTAGTAGCGGGTGAGCAGGTGGGGCAGCCCGGCGGTGCCCAGCATCAACACCAGAACCAGGGCCAGGAAATTCAGGCGTGATTCGTCATAGGCCTCGCTGCCCGTATCGCCGGCAAAGGCCTGGGTGTGGCGCGGCAGGCCACCGAGGGGCTGGGCCCGCTCGAGGTTGTCCTGCATGGCCAGGGTCCACTGCTCGCGGGCGATGTTGGCGTCGGCCGGCAGGGCCAGCAGATCGCGCCGGGCCTGCGCCACCTCGGCCATGCTGGCGCCCTGGGCCTTGAGCTCGCGCACCCGGTTCTCGAGTTGGATGCGTTGCTGGCGCAAGGCCATCTCCACGTTCTGCAAATTGGCCTCGAGGTGCTGCGCGCGGCGCAAATATTCCTGGCGCACGGCCTGCTCGGCCGGATCGTCGATCAGGCGCTGCTCCAGAGCGGCAATGGCCGGCAACTGCTGTCCATAGG
Source organism: Pseudomonadota bacterium (assembly GCA_041157045.1). Classification (GTDB taxonomy): domain Bacteria; phylum Pseudomonadota; class Gammaproteobacteria; order Burkholderiales; family Burkholderiaceae_C; genus Limnohabitans_A. Next base: position 3,816 of record JBEBDJ010000242.1, on the reverse strand, counting down.
CCAGGGCCGCCACCGGCGTGCCCAATTGCTTGTAGGCCAGCCAGGACACCGGAATCAGAAAGGCCAGCAGCAGCACCACGTATTGCGCCACCTGCGTCCAGGTGATGGCGCGCATGCCCCCCAGGAAAGAGCACAGCAGCACCCCTCCCAGACCCAGCAAGATGCCGATTTCGAACTGCACACCGGTCAGGCGCGAGGCGATCAGGCCAATGCCATAAATCTGCGCCACGACATAGGTAAACGAACACAGCACCGCCGACAGCGCAGCCAGGCGGCGCGGCCAGCGGCCCCCAAAGCGCTGCTGGAAAAAATCCGGCAAGGTGTACAGGTTCATCGCCCGCAGCCGTGGCGCGATCAGGAGGGCGACCAGGCAAAACCCCCCTGTCCAGCCCATCACATAGGCCAGGCCGCCCGGTTGGCCGTTGCGACCAGAAAAGCCTTGCAGGTACAGCGCGCCCGCCAGGCTGATGAACGACGCCGCGCTCATCCAGTCGGCGGCGGTGGCCATGCCGTTGTAGAAGGCCGGGATGCGCCGGCCGGCCACATAGTATTCCTGGCTGTCGGTGGTGCGCGAGGAGATGCCGATGGCCGCATACAGCATCACGGTGGCAAACAGCAAGATCGGGCCGATCAGGTTGCGCGAGAGCCCCTCCTGCTCGGCCCAGGCCAGGCTGCCGATCAGGGCGATCAGCAGCAGCACAAACAGCAGCACATTGCGATGCAGGCGCCAGCGGTTCACGCTGGGGCCCTGGTCTGCATCGCCTTGCATGTGCGCCTCAGCGACCCAGCTGGGTCCAGGTCTCGATCACGGTGTCGGGGTTGAGCGAGATCGAGCTGATGCCCCGATCCATCAACCAGCGCGCCAGGTCCGGGTGGTCGCTCGGGCCCTGGCCGCAGATGCCGATGTACTTGCCCTGCGCCAGACAGGCGTCGATGACCTTGGCGATCAGGGCCTGCACCGCCGGGTCGCGCTCGTCGAAGTCGGCGGCCAGCAGTTCCATGCCCGAGTCGCGGTCCAGGCCCAGGGTGAGCTGGGTCAGGTCGTTCGAGCCGATCGAGAAACCATCGAAGTGCTCGAGGAAACGCTCGGCCAGGATGGCGTTGCTCGGCACCTCGCACATCATGATCAGCTTGAGGTCATCAACGCCGCGCTGCAGGCCGTGCTGGGCCAACAGGCGGTTGACCTTCTCGGCCTGTGCCAGGGTGCGCACAAAGGGCACCATGATCTGCACATTGCGCAGGCCCATCTCACCGCGCACACGGCGCAGGGCCTCGCACTCCATGGCGAAGGCCTCGCCAAATTCCTGCGACACATAGCGCGCCGCGCCGCGGAAGCCCAGCATGGGGTTTTCTTCCTCGGGCTCGTAGCGGCTGCCGCCAATGAGCTTGCGGTATTCGTTGGACTTGAAGTCCGACAGGCGCACGATCACGGGCTTGGGCCAGAAGGCCGCGGCAATGCTGGCCACGCCTTCGGCCACCTTGTCGACATAAAAAGCGCGCGGCGAGGCATGGCCACGCGCCACCGACTCGACCGCCTTCTTCAGGTCGGGGTCGATCGCCGGGTAGTCGAGGATGGCCTTGGGGTGCACGCCGATGTTGTTGTTGATGATGAACTCCAGGCGCGCCAGGCCCACACCGGCGTTGGGCAGCTGGGCAAAGTCAAAGGCCAGCTGGGGGTTGCCCACGTTCATCATGATCTTGGTGGCAATCTCGGGCATCACGCCGCGCTGCACCTCGGTGACCTCGGTCTCGAGCAGGCCGTCGTAAATGCGGCCGGTATCGCCCTCGGCGCAGCTCACCGTGACCAGGGTGCCGTCGACCAGGCGCTCGGTGGCGTTGCCGCAGCCCACCACGGCCGGAATGCCCAGCTCGCGCGCGATGATGGCGGCGTGGCAGGTGCGCCCGCCCCGGTTGGTGACGATGGCGCTGGCGCGCTTCATCACCGGCTCCCAGTTCGGGTCGGTCATGTCGGTCACCAGCACATCGCCCGGCTGGACTTTGTCCATGTCGGCGATGCTGTCGACCAGGCGCACCGGACCGGTGCCGATCTTCTGGCCAATCGCGCGGCCCTCGGCCAGCACCGTGCTGTGGCCCTTGAGCTTGTAGCGCAGCTCGGCGGTGTTGTGCGACTGGCTTTTGACGGTTTCGGGCCGGGCCTGCAGGATGTAGAGCTGGCCGTCGCGCCCGTCCTTGCCCCACTCGATGTCCATCGGGCGCCCGTAATGCTGCTCGATCAGCACGGCATAGCGCGCCAGCTGCTGCACCTCCTCGTCGCTCAGGCAGTAGCGGTTGCGCAGCTCGGTGGGCACGTCGACGGTCTTGACCAGGCGGCCGCTCTCGGCCTTCTCTTGCGCCGAGGCAAACACCATCTGGATCAGCTTGGAGCCCAGGTTGCGGCGGATCACCGACTGGTGGCCCGCGGCCAGCATGGGCTTGTGCACATAGAACTCGTCGGGGTTGACGGCGCCCTGCACCACGGTCTCGCCCAGGCCGTAACTGGCGGTGATGAAGACCACCTGGTCAAAGCCCGATTCGGTGTCGATGGTGAACATCACGCCTGCGGCGCCCAGATCGGAGCGCACCATGCGCTGCACACCGGCCGAGAGGGCCACATCGGCGTGGGCAAAGCCCTTGTGCACTCGGTAGCTGATGGCTCGGTCGTTGTAGAGGGAGGCAAACACCTCCTTCATCTTGTGCAAGACCTCGTCGATGCCCTCGACATTCAAAAAGGTCTCTTGCTGACCCGCGAAGGAGGCATCGGGCAGGTCCTCGGCCGTGGCCGACGAGCGCACGGCAAAGGACGCGTCGGCCTGACCGGCCTGCAGGCGGGCAAATTCGCGCCGGATCGCCTCTTCCAGGGCGGCCGGGAAGGGCTGGGCCTCGACCAGGGCGCGGATTTGCGCGCCGGCCGCGGCCAGGGCGCGCACGTCCTCGGTATCGAGCGCGTCCAGAATGGCCTGGATGCGGCCATCCAAACCGCCGTGGCGCAGGAACTCGCGGAAGGCATGCGCGGTGGTGGCAAAGCCGGTGGGCACGCGCACGCCTTGCGGCAGTTGCGAGATCATCTCGCCCAGGCTGGCGTTCTTGCCGCCGACCACGTCCACGTCGGACATGCGCAGCTGTTCGAAAGGCACGACCCAATCGGTCGCCTCAAAGCGGTTGGACATACGAAGCTCCAAAGTTAAAAAACCGGTCGCCGTGGCAGCCGGGGCCTGTTCTTGTGCTGTGGGCCCAGCGTCGGTCACGACATAATGGGAACCATTGTAGAGGCCCGCAGGTGGGCCCTGGCAGGCGCTTCATGACCAATCGAACCGTTTTTTTCGTCTCCGACGGCACCGGCATCACCGCCGAGACCTTTGGCAATGCCATCCTGGCGCAATTCGAGATGAAGTGGCGCCATGTGCGCCTGCCCTTCATCGATACCGCCGACAAGGCCCACCAGGCGGTGCGCCAGATCAACCACACCGCCGAGATCGAGGGGCGCCGGCCCATTGTCTTCAGCACCTTGGTCAACCCCGAGGTGCAGCAGGCGCTCAAGCAAAACTGCCAAGGCATGCTGCTCGACATGTTCGACATGTTTGTGCAACCGCTCGAGCTGGAGCTGGGGGTCAAGTCCTTGCACCGGGTGGGTCGCTTCTCGGACGTCAGCAAGTCCAAGGAGTACCACGACCGCATCGAGGCCATCAATTACTCGCTGGCGCACGACGACGGGCAGTCGCACCGGGACCTGGAGGCGGCCGACGTGATCCTGGTGGGGGTCAGCCGCAGCGGCAAAACGCCCACCAGCCTGTACCTGGCCATGCAACACGGCCTGAA
>JBEBDJ010000241.1:0-14172 GCA_041157045.1 Pseudomonadota bacterium | reverse complement strand
GATGTTTGGCCTGAGCCCTGTTCGCATGGGGCCAGGCCAAAAAAATGGCCTGCTTGCGCAGGCCATGGAATGTGGTGCCGGAGACATGAATCGAACACGCGACCTTCTCATTACGAATGAGCTGCTCTACCGACTGAGCTACACCGGCGTTGTGGTTCACCACAGCCGATGATTATATGAGAAAAAGGGTCCTCACTGCGGCTGGTGGTAGGCGGTGACGCGTTCGACCTCGTGGCGCGAACCCAGGATCACGCTCACCCGTTCGTGCAGCTGGCTCGGCTGCAAATCCAGGATGCGCTGCTGGCCATTCGTGGCCGCGCCGCCGGCCTGTTCGACCAGCCAGCCCATGGGATTGGCCTCGTACATCAGGCGCAGCTTGCCGGGCTTGTTCGGCTCGCGCTGGTCCCAGGGGTACATGAACACGCCCCCGCGCGTGAGGATGCGGTGCACATCGGCCACCATCGAGGCGATCCAGCGCATGTTGAAGTCCTTGCCGCGCGGCCCGTCCTTGCCCTGCAGGCACTCGTCGATGTAGCGGCGCACCGGCGGGGCCCAGTGCCGCATATTGCTCATGTTGATGGCAAATTCTTGGGTGTCCGGCGGGATGCGCACGTTCTCCTGGGTGAGCACAAAAGAGCCCTGCTCGCGGTCCAGGGTGAACATGGCCACGCCGTCGCCCACCGTCAGCACCAGGGTGGTCTGCGGCCCATAAATGCAGTAGCCCGCCGCCACCTGTTGGCGTCCGGCTTGCAGAAAGTCCTGCACGTTCACGGTCTGCGGGCCTTCGGGCTTGCGCAGCACGCTGAAGATGGTGCCGATGCTCACGTTGACGTCGATGTTGGACGAGCCATCCAGCGGATCGAACAAGAGCAGGTACTCGCCCTGCGGATAGCGGTTGGGCACCGGGTAGATGTCGTCCATTTCCTCGGAGGCCATGGCCGCCAGATGGCCGCCCCATTCGTTGGCCTCGATCAGCACCTCGTTGGCGATGATGTCGAGCTTTTTCTGGACCTCGCCTTGCACGTTCTCGGTCTCGGCGCTGCCCAGCACCCCACCCAAGGCGCCCTTGTTGACGGCATGGCTGATGCTTTTGCAGGCGCGGGCCACCACCTCCAGCAACAGGCGCAGCTCGGCCGGGATATGGCCCTTGCTGCGCTGCTGCTCGACCAGGTAGCGCGAGAGGGAAATGCGCGATGCCATGGAAACTCTCCTTGTCTTATTCGGGGGCAACCAGGGCGCGGGTCAGGACCTCGCGCACATCGTTGCTCAGATCGGTGCGCGCGGCCACGCGCTCCAGGGCCTCGCGCGCGGCGCTGCGGTAGGGCTCGCTCAGCCGGCTCCAGCGGTCCATGGCGCGCGCCAGGCGGGCCGCCACCTGCGGGTTGATCGCGTCCAGCGCCAGCAACTGCTCGCTCCAGAACACATAACCGGCCGCGTCCTGGCGGTGAAAGCCGCCCGGGTTCTGGCTGCACAGGCTGAAGATCAGGCTGCGCGCGCGGTTGGGATTGCGCAGGCTGAACTGTGGGTGCTGCATCAGCTGGCGCACGCGCGGCAGCACGTCGCCATCCTCGTCGGGGGCGCTCGCCTGCAGGGCAAACCACTTGTCCATCACCAGCGCCTCGTCGCGGAACTGCTGCGCAAAATGCGCCAGCGCCGGCACGGCCAGGCGGTGGCGGGCATGCACCAGGGCCTGCAGCGCGGCAAAGCGCTCGGTCATGTGCGGGGCGTCCTTGAACTGCTGGTAGATGCGGCCAGCGCTCACCTCGTCGCCCTGCAGGCGCGCGGCCAGGGCGCACATGCTGATGGCCAGGCCCGAGAGGGCGCGCTGACCCATCGAGGCGGCATCGGGCGAGTACGCGCCGCTGGCGCGGTGTTGCTGAATCTGCTGCCACTGCGGCAGCAGGCCCAGCGCCAGCTGGCGGCGCATGCCTTCGCGCAGGCGGTGCACCTGCTGCGGGTCCACCTGCGTGAGCTGGTCGGCGATGTAGCTCTCGGCCGGCAAGGTCAGGGCCAGCTCTTTGAAGGCCGGGTCCAGCTTGGGGTCGGCCAGCACCGCACCCAGCGCCTGCAGCAAGGCCGCGGGCAGGGCCGTGGCCCCGTCGGTGCCCTCGCGCAGCGCCCGCAGGCTCGCTTGCAGCATCAGGCGCTGCGAGGCCTCCCAGCGGTTGAAGGCATCGCGGTCGTGGGCCAGCAGCACCAGCAGCGCGGCCTCGTCCTGCGTGTCCACCAGGTTCACCGGAGCGCTGAAGCCGCGCAGCAGCGACAGCACCGGCGCTTCGCTCAGGCCCTCAAAGCGGACCTGGCTCTGTGCCTCGGTCAGCACCAGCGTGGTCTGCTCGCCCAGCGACTGGCCGTTGATGACCAGGGGGCAGGGCTGGCCTTGCGGCGTCAGCAGGCCCAGCGTGACCGGGATCACAAAGGGCAGCTTGCCCGTCTGGCCCGGGGTGTCGGGGCAGTGCTGGCGCAGTTGCAGCGTGTAGCTTTGGCTGGCCGCGTCGTACGCGCCTTGCGCCTGCAGCACCGGTGTGCCCGCTTGCGCGTACCAGCGCTTGAAGGCCGCCAGGTGCGTGTTCAGCGGCGAGCTGGGGTTGGCATCGGCAATGGCCTGCGCAAAATCGTCGCAGGTCACGGCCTGGCCGTCGTGGCGCTCGAAGTACAGCGCCATGCCGCGCGCAAAGCCCTCGCGACCGACCAGGGTCTGCATCATGCGCACCACCTCGGCACCTTTTTCGTAGATGGTGACGGTGTAGAAGTTGTTGATCTCGACGTAGCTGTCGGGACGAACGGGATGCGCCATCGGACCGGCGTCTTCGGCAAACTGCATCGAGCGCAGCACGCGCACGTCCTCGATGCGCTTGACCGCGCGGGCGCTGTCGCTGCCGGCCATGTCCTGGCTGAACTCCTGGTCGCGGAACACCGTGAGGCCTTCCTTGAGCGAGAGCTGGAACCAGTCGCGGCAGGTGACGCGGTTGCCCGTCCAGTTGTGGAAGTACTCATGCGCGACCACGCTCTCGACATTGGCAAAGTCGACGTCGGTGGCGGTGGCGGGGTTGGCCAGCACAAACTTCGTGTTGAAGATGTTCAGGCCCTTGTTCTCCATGGCGCCCATGTTGAAGTCGCTGGTCGCGACGATCATGAAGCGCTCCAGATCAAGGCTCAGGCCAAAGCGGGCCTCGTCCCAGGCGATGCTGGCCATCAGCGAGTTCATCGCATGCTCGGTCTTGTCCAGGTCGCCCGGCCGCACATACACCTGCAACAGGTGCTCGTGGCCCTTGCGCGAGCGGATGCGCTGCTCGCGTGCGACCAGCTTGCCGGCCACCAGTGCAAACAGGTAGCAGGGCTTGCGGTGCGGGTCTTCCCAGCGCGCCCAATGGCGGCCGTCGTCCAGGGTGCCTTGCGCCACCAGGTTGCCATTCGAGAGCAGCACCGGGTAGCGCCGCGCGTCGGCGCGCAAGGTCACGACAAAGCGTGCCATCACGTCGGGGCGGTCCAGGAAATAGGTGATGCGGCGAAAGCCCTCGGCCTCGCACTGCGTGAAAAACGTGTCCTGGCTGACGTACAGGCCCATCAGCTGGGTGTTCTTCTCGGGGGCGCAGGTGGTGAAGATCTCGAGGTCAAATGCCTCGTGGCCCTCGGGCAGGTTCTCCAGCACCAGCTGGCCGTCCTGCTGCTTGAACGAGGTGCCCTGGCCATTGACCAGCACGCGGGCGAGCTGCAGGTCCTCGCCATCGAGGCGCAGCGGCTGCGCCGCCACCTCGGGGTTGCGGCGCACGCGCATGCGGTTGAGCACGCGCGTCTTGGCTGGCTCCAGATCAAAGCTCAGGTCGACGCTGTCGATCCAATAGGCCGGTGGCGCATAGTCCTGTCGATGCACCGCCTGGGCAAGTCCTTCACGCATGGGGGTCTCCGGTGGGGGCTGCAGGGCTTAAACGCCCTGCTTGAGCGAGGCTTCGATAAAGGTGTCCAGATCGCCGTCCAGCACCTTCTGGGTGTTGGAGATCTCGACGTTGGTGCGCAGGTCCTTGATGCGGGACTGGTCCAGCACATAGCTGCGGATCTGGTGGCCCCAGCCCACATCGGTCTTGGTGTCCTCGAGCTTTTGCTGCGCTTCCATGCGCTTGCGCATCTCGAAGTCGTACAGGCGCGAGCGCAGTCGGCGCCAGGCCACATCGCGGTTGCTGTGCTGGCTGCGGCTGTCCTGGCACTGCACCACGATGCCGGTGGGCACGTGGGTCAGGCGCACGGCCGAGTCGGTCTTGTTGATGTGCTGGCCGCCCGCGCCGCTGGCGCGGTAGGTGTCGACCCGCACATCGGCCGGGTTGATGTCGATCTCGATGGAGTCGTCGATTTCCGGGTAAACAAACACCGAGGCAAACGAGGTGTGGCGGCCGCCCGAAGAGTCAAAGGGCGATTTGCGCACCAGGCGGTGCACGCCAGTCTCGGTGCGCAGCAGGCCATAGGCGTACTCGCCCTCGATCTTGATGGTCGCACTCTTGATGCCGGCCACGTCGCCCGGGGTTTCGTCTTCGACCGTGGCCTTGAAGCCGCGGCGCTCGGCGTACTTGAGGTACTGGCGCAGCAGCATGCTGGCCCAGTCGCAGGCCTCGGTGCCACCGGCGCCTGCCTGCAGGTCCAGAAAGCAGTTGCTGGGGTCGGCCGGCTGGTTGAACATGCGGCGAAACTCGAGCGCCTCCACCAGGCGCGCCAGGCGCTGGTTGTCGGCTTCGAGCGTCAACAGCCCGGCCTCGTCGGCCTCGTCACGGCTCATCTCGTAGAGCTCGCTGTTGTCGGAGAGTTCGCGCGTCAGGTCATTGAGCGTGAGCACCACGCTGTTGAGCTGCTTTTGTTCCTTGCCCAGTTCCTGGGCGCGCTTGGGGTCGTTCCAGACGGTGGGGTCTTCGAGCGATGCGTTGACGGTCCTCAGGCGATCGGCTTTGGCATCGTAGTCAAAGATACCTCCGTAAGTCCTGGGTCCGGGCCGACAGGTCGGCCAGTTGAGCACCGATCTGGTTGATGTGTTCTGCGTCCATGGGGAAATGCCTTGTGTGTGGGTGGGGCAGGGGACGCGCAGCGCCCGCATGCCAAACCACTGATTTTACCCGCCGCACCCCCGAGGCGGCGCCCCGGCAGGGCTTCAGGCCACAAAGCGCTCGATCAGGGCCGCCAGGGCCTGCGGCTGGTCGTGGTGCAGCATGTGGCCGCAGTCGTCCAGTTGCACCTGCTCGCACTGGCGCACATGGCGCAGGCGCTCGAGGTACATCTCGAGCGTGTAGCGACCTTTCCACCACTGGCCCAGCGAGTCATCGCTGCCTTGCACCGCCAGCACCGGGGCCTCGATGGCGGCGTAAATGGCCAGGGTCTCGTCCTCGCGGCTCAGGTAGGGGTTGATCACCTTGTGCGCTGCGTCGCCCAGGATGCGCCAGCGCCCCTGCGCATCGGGCTTGGCCCAGTGCAGGGCCAGCCAGGCGGCGCGGTCCTCGGTCAGGCGCCGGTTGTTCTTCATCAGGCGCTGCACCACGCCGGCCTGGTCGGGGTAGTCGCGCAGGTCCTGCTCGCCGCGCTGCAGCGACTGCAGCTCGTCAAGCCACTGCGTCAGGCGCCTCGGGGCCTGGGCCGGGCGCGTCGGGCCCAGGCCAAAGCCTTCCAGATTGATCAGGCGTCGGATGCGCTGGGGCCGCGCCGCAGCGTAGAGCATCACCACATTGCCGCCCATGCTGTGGCCCACCAGGTCGATGGGCTGGGTGATCTGCAAGGCGTCCAGCAAGGCATCGAGATCGGCCAGGTAATCGGGGAACCAGTAGCTGTCGGTGCGCGGCGATTCGGTCAGGCCGTAGCCGCGCCAATCCATGGCGACGATCCAGCGGTCCTGCAAAAAAGCCTCGCCAAAGGCGTCGACCATGAATTGCCAGGACGCGGCCACGTCCATCCAGCCGTGGCACAGCACCAGGGGCGGCTTCTGGCCTTGCGGCGTGCCCCATTCCAGCACATGGGCGCGCAACTGGCGAATGGGCACAAAGCGATGGGAGGCGGGGCGCAGGACTTGGTACATTCGCTCCATCATAAGGAAGCAAGCCATGGCCAAGCGTCACCTGCATGACCCAATTGACCGCTATGCGGATGTGTACCGCCAGTTTGGCTGGCAGGTGCCAGCGCGCATGAACATGGCGCAGCTGTGCCTGCGCCGCTGGAGCCAGGACCCAGACCGGCGCGACCAGGTGGCCTTGATCGAGCACCAGGCGGGCGACCGCACGGGCCGGCGCGCGCAGCGCTGGACCTACGCCCAGCTGCAGGTCGCGGCCGACCGGCTGAGCCATTGGCTGCAGGCCCAGGGGGTGAAGCCGGGCGATCGCGTGGCCATGGTGCTGCCCCAGCGCCACGAGACCGCCGTGGCCTATATGGCGGTGCTGCAGATGGGCGCCGTGGCCATGCCGCTGTCGATGCTGTTTGGCCCCGAGGCGCTGGCCTATCGGCTGCAGGACAGCGCGGCCAGCGTGGCCATTGTGGACGAGCAGGCGCTGGCGGCGCTGCAGTCGGTGCGCGCGGACTGCCCGCAGCTGCGCTGCGTGGTGGGCGTGGGCACGGCCGCGCAGGCGCTGGGCCACGGGGTGGACATGGCCTGGTCGGTGATCCAGTCGGCCCAGACCCCGGCCTGGCCCCTGGTGGACACCGCCGCCGACGACCCGGCGGTGCTGATCTACACCAGCGGCACCACCGGCAACCCCAAGGGCGCGCTGATCCCGCAGCGGGCGCTGATCGGCAACCTGAGCGGCTTTGTGTGCAGCCAGAACTGGTTTGGCTTTGACCCCGACGACGCCCGTGTGGCGTCAACAGCGGTGTTCTGGTCGCCCGCGGACTGGGCCTGGACCGGTGGCCTGATGGACGCGCTGCTGCCCTGCCTGTACTTTGCGCGGCCGATCGTGGCCTTCAACGGGCGCTTTGGCGCCGCGCAGGCCTTTGAAATCCTGCATGCCCACGCGGTCACGCACAGCTTTATCTTTCCGACCGGTCTCAAGGCCATGATGAAGGAGGTGCCCGATCCTGCGCGGCACCACCGCCTGCGCCTGCAGGCCATCATGAGCGCGGGCGAGGCGGTGGGCGATGCGGTCTTCGATTGGTGCCAACAGGCGCTGGGCGTGACGGTCAATGAGATGTTTGGCCAGACCGAGATCAACTATGTGGTGGGCAATTGCACGCGGCTGTGGCCGGCGCGCGCGGGCAGCATGGGGCGGCCCTACCCAGGCCACCGGGTGGCGGTGATCGACGAGGCCGGTCAGCCCTGCGCCCCGGGCGAGCCCGGTGAGGTGGCGGTGCACCGCCTGGATGTGCATGGTGAGCCCGACCCGGTGTTCTTTCTGGGCTATTGGCGCAACGAGCAGGCCACGCGCGAGAAGTACACCGGCGACTGGTGCCGCACCGGCGACATGGCCGTCTGCGATGCCGAGGGCTACCTCTGGTACCAGGGCCGCACCGACGACATGTTCAAGTCGGCCGGCTACCGCATCGGCCCCGGCGAGATCGAGAACTGCCTGGTGCGCCATCCGGACGTGCAGAACGCGGCGGTGGTGCCCAAGCCCGACGCGGCGCGCGGGGCGCTGGTCAAGGCCTATGTGGTGCTCAGTCCGGCGGCGCTGGCGCGTCGGGCGCAGGCGCGCGATGTGGCCCGTTTCGAGGCCGATCTGGTGCGCGCGCTGCAGCAGCATGTGCGCGGCCGCCTGGCGCCCTACGAATACCCCAAGGAGGTGGCGTTTATCGAGCAGCTGCCCATGACCACCACCGGCAAGGTCCAGCGCCGGGTGCTGCGCCTGCAGGAGCTGGCGCTGGCCCGTGCCGCAGGCGTCGTCAAGTGAACGTATCATCGACCCCATGAAACACATCAAGCTTGGCACCTCCGACCTGCAGGTGACCGATATCTGCCTGGGCACCATGACCTTTGGCGAGCAGGTCAACGAAGCCGATGCCCACGCCATCCTTGACCGCTCGCTGGCGGCCGGCGTGAACTTTCTGGACACGGCCGAGATGTACGCCGTGCCCGCGCGCGCCGAGACCTGTGGCGCCACCGAGACCATCATTGGCAACTGGCTGCGCAAGCGCCCCGAGGCGCGAGCGCAGCTGGTGATTGCCACCAAGGTGGCCGGCCCCTCGCGCGGGATGCCCTGGATCCGCGAGGGCAGCGGCATGACGGCCGACGACATCATCGCCTCGTGCGAGGGCAGCTTGCGCCGCCTGCAGATCGAGACCATCGACCTGTACCAGATCCACTGGCCCGAGCGCCATGTGGCGGCGCTGGGCATCCCTTATTACGACCCCAGCAAGGAAAAATCGCGCACCCCCATCGAGGAGCAGCTGCGCGCCATGGAGAAGCTGGTGAAGGCGGGCAAGGTGCGCCACATCGGCCTCTCGAACGAGACCCCCTACGGCGTGCACGAGTTTGTGCGCCTGGCCGAGCAGCATGGGCTGCCGCGCGTGCAGACCGTGCAAAACCCCTATGCGCTGGTCAACCGCTCCTACGACAATGGGCTGGACGAGACCTGCCACCGCCTGCAGGTCTCGATGCTGCCCTACTCGCCGCTGGGCTTTGGGCTCTTGACGGGCAAATACGACCAGAGCGGTTTCCTGGGCCCGGACGCGCCCCAGGACGCGCGGGTGACCAAGTTCGAGTCGGTGCGCAAGCAGCGCTGGGCGCGCGAGCGCGCGCTGGCCGCAGCGCGCCGCTACAACCAGCTCGCCCGCGACAACGGCCTCACGCCCACCGAGATGGCGCTGTCCTTTTGCTACCACCGCTGGAGCGTGGCGAGCACCATCATCGGCGTGACCAGCGTGGCCCAGCTCGACGAGAACCTGGCCGCCTGGTCGGTGCGCCTGTCGCCCGAGGTGCTGGCCGCCATCGACGCCATCCGCATCGAGTACTGGGACCCCGCGCTCTGAGTCCTCGGTCCGCATGGCCCGCAGCAGCCCCCACGTCAGCCAGACCCCCGCCACCGCCTACCTCAAGGCGCAGGGCGTGGCCTGGACCGAGCATGTGTACGAGTGGACGGCCGAGGGCGGCGCGCGCCGCAGCGCGCAGGTGCTGGGCGTGGACCCGGGCATGGTCGTCAAGACCCTGATCATGCAGGACGAGTCGGCGCAGCCCCTGGTGGTGCTCATGCACGGCCACTGCAAGGTCTCGACCAAGGCGCTGGCGCGCCAGATCGGGCGCCGCGCGGTGCAGCCCTGCGACCCCGAGGTCGCGCAGCGCCACAGCGGCTACCTGGTCGGCGGGACCTCGCCCTTTGGCACGCGCCGGCGCATGCCGGTCTACATCGAGTCGAGCATCCTGGCCCTGCCGCGCATCCTGATCAACGGTGGGCGGCGCGGCTTTCTGATCGGCATCGATCCCCAGTGCTGCGTGCAGTTGCTCGGGGCCCAGCCGGTGCAGTGCGCGCTGGCACAATCGGACGCATGAGCAGCACCGGCTGCACAAGGAGTATTGGTCCATGTCCCCTCTGATCCTGCTGGGTGCCGCGCTGGCCAGCTACCTGCTGGGCTCGCTCAGCTTTGCCGTCATCGTCAGCCGCCTCATGGGCCTGGACGATCCGCGCCGCTACGGCAGCGGCAACCCAGGTGCCACCAATGTGCTGCGCTCGGGCAACAAGACCGCCGCGATCCTGACCTTGCTGCTTGACGCGGTCAAAGGCTGGGTGCCGGTGGTGCTGGCCCTGGCCTGGCAGGGTGGCCCCGACGGCATGGTGCTGGCGGCCCTGTGTGGCCTGGGGGCCTTTGTGGGCCATCTGTACCCGGTGTTTTTTGGCTTTGCCGGCGGCAAGGGCGTGGCCACGGCGGCCGGGGTCTTGCTGGGCCTGCACCCGCTCCTGGGCCTGGGCGTGCTGGGCAGCTGGCTGCTGATCGCCGTCTTTTTCCGTTACTCCTCGCTGGCCGCGCTGGTGGCCGCGGTGTTTGCGCCGGTCTGGTTCTGGTTGGGCGGCGGCCTGTGGTGGCCCGCGCCCCTGCCGGCCGGCCTGGCCGTGCTGCTCATGGCCGCGCTGCTGATCTGGCGCCACCGCGAGAACATCCGCCGCCTGCTGGCCGGCACCGAATCCAAATTGGGCAAATCCTCATGAACCATGACATCCAGCGCCACCATGTGGCCGCACGCTACAGCGACGCCGCCGTTTTCCAGGGGGTGGTGCACCTGGCCGGCGTGGTCCCCGAGGGCACGGCCCCCGACATCCAGGGTCAGACGGCCGATGTGCTGGCACAGGTGGACGCGCTGCTGGCGCGCTGCGGCAGCGACAAAAGCCGCATCCTGCGCACGCAGATCTACCTGGCCGATATCCGCGATATCGGTGGCATGAACGAGGTCTGGGACGCCTGGGTGGTGCCGGGCCACACGCCGCCGCGCGCCACCGTGCAGGCCGCCCTGGGCGACCCGGCCTGGCGCATCGAGGTGGTGATCACCGCCGCCCAGCGCGCCTGAGCCGCCAGCGCCGGCTTGGGCGCTTTAGTCGCGGAAGTTGTTGAAGGACAGCGGCAGATCGGCCATGTCCTTGCGGATGAGGGCCATGGCGGCCTGCAGGTCGTCGCGCTTGGCGCCGGTCACGCGCACCGCATCGCCCTGGATGGCCGCCTGCAGCTTGAGCTTGCTGTCCTTGATGAGGCGCTGAATCTTTTTGGCGTCTTCGCTGGCAATGCCCTCGCGCACCTTCACCACCTGCTTGACCTTGTCGCCGCCCATTTTCTCGACCTTGCCCATGTCCAGAAAACGCACGTCGACATTGCGCTTGGCCAGCTTGTTGCGCAAGATGTCCTCGACCTGTCGCAGCTGAAAGTCGGCATCGCCCAGGAGGGTGATCTCCTTGTCCTTGAGCTCGATGGCGGCGGAAGTGCCCTTGAAGTCAAAGCGGGTGGCAATTTCCTTGGCCGAGGTGTCCACGGCATTGCGCACCTCGACCAGGTTGGGTTCGCAAACGGTATCAAACGAAGGCATGGCAGTCAGGAATGAACAAACAGGATGCGACAATTCTCCCATGATCCTGGCGCAAAACGTACCCCTTCAAACCTACAACAGCTTCGGCATTGCCGCTCGCGCCGAATACCTGGTGCGGGTGCGCGATGAGGCCGATCTGCAGGCGGTGCTGCGCGACGCCCGGCTGGCCCACTTGCCGCGCACGGTGCTGGGCGGGGGCTCCAATGTGGTGCTGACGGGCGATGTGCGCGGCCTGGTGCTGCGCGTGGAGGTGCCGGGCATGCGCCTGTGGGCGCAGACCGAGCGCGACATCGTGATCGAGGCGGGGGCGGGCGAGTCCTGGCATGACCTGGTGGTGTGGACCCTGGCGCAGGGCTGGCCGGGCCTGGAGAACATGGCCCTGATCCCGGGCACGGTGGGCGCCGCGCCGGTGCAAAACATCGGCGCCTATGGCGTCGAGCTGCAAGACCGCTTTCATTCGCTGGACGCGCTGGACCTGCTCACCGGCGAGGTGTTCACGCTGGACGCGGCGCAGTGCGGCTTTGGCTACCGCGACTCGGTGTTCAAGCATTCGGCGGGTGGCCCCGACGGCCTGGGCCTGGCGGGGCGGGCGGTGATTTTGCGGGTGCGCCTGGCGCTGCCGCGCCGCTGGCGGCCCGAGCTGGGCTATCTGGACCTGCAGCGCAAGCAGGAAGCGCACGGCCTGGCCGCCCCGAGTGCCCAGCAGGTGTTTGACTGGGTGTGCGAGATTCGCCGCGCCAAGCTGCCCGACCCGCAGGTGCTGGGCAATGCCGGCAGCTTTTTCAAAAACCCCACGGTCAGCGCCGAGCAATGCGCCGACATCATCGCGCGCGAGCCCAAGGTGGTGCACTACCCGATGCCCGATGGCAGCGTCAAGCTGGCCGCCGGCTGGTTGATCGATGCCTGCGGCTGGCGCGGCAAGACCATGGGCCACGCGGGGGTCTACGAGCGCCAGGCCCTGGTGCTGGTCAACCGCGGCACCCCCGAGCGGCCCTGCACCGGCGGCGAGGTCATGACCCTGGCACGCGCCATCCAGACCAGCGTGTACGAGCGCTTTGGCATCCGCCTCGAGATGGAGCCGGTGGTGATCTAAGGCCCCGGGCCCCGCGATGTGGCGCGGCCATGGGGCCGCCCATCCCCCACAAAAAAGGCCTCCCGCAGGAGGCCTTTTGAGCAGGCGCAGGGCCCGATCAGTTCTTGCCGCCTTCGAGCTTGAAGATGGTGGGGCCGTCGCCCACCGACAGCAGGCCAGTGTGCGCGTACACCCCCAGCTTGGCGCGGGTGTCGGTGATGTCGAGGTTGCGCATGGTCAGCTGACCGATGCGGTCGAGCGGGCTGAACGGCGCGTCCTCGACCTTTTCCATCGACAGGCGCTCGGGCGCGTAGGTCAGGTTGGGGCTTTCGGTGTTGAGGATGCTGTAGTCGTTGCCGCGGCGCAGCTCCAGCGTCACGGTGCCGGTCACCGCCCGCGCCACCCAGCGCTGGGCGGTCTCGCGCAGCATGATGGCTTGCGGGTCGAACCAGCGGCCCTGGTAGAGCAGGCGACCGAGCTTGATGCCGTTGAGGCGGTACTGCTCGATCGTGTCCTCGTTGTGGATGCCGGTGACCAGGCGCTCGTAGGCAATGTGCAGCAAGGCCATGCCCGGGGCTTCGTAAATGCCGCGGCTCTTGGCCTCGATGATGCGGTTTTCGATCTGGTCGCTCATGCCCAGGCCGTGGCGGCCGCCGATCTCGTTGGCCTTGAGGAACAGCGCCACCGGGTCGGCGTACTCGACCCCATTGAGGGCCACGGGTTGGCCCTCTTCAAAGCGCACCGAGACCTCTTCGGCCGCGACCTGGCAGTCCTCGCGCCAGAAGGGCACGCCCATGATGGGGTTGACGATGCGGATGCCGCTGTTGAGGTGCTCCAGGTCCTTGGCCTCGTGCGTGGCGCCCAGCATGTTGCTGTCGGTGCTGTAGGCCTTCTCGACCGACATCTTGTAGTCAAAGCCGTTGGCGATCAGGAACTCGCTCATTTCCTTGCGCCCGCCCAGCTCGTCGATGAAGCGCTGGTCGAGCCAGGGCTTGTAGATCTTGAGCGAGGGGTTGGTCAGCAGGCCATAGCGGTAAAAACGCTCGATGTCATTGCCCTTGAAGGTGCTGCCGTCGCCCCAGATATTGACGTCGTCTTCCTTCATGGCAGCCACCAGCATGGTGCCGGTCACCGCGCGCCCGATGGGCGTGGTGTTGAAGTAGGTCAGGCCGGCGGTGCTGATGTGAAAGGCACCACATTGCAGCGCGGCAATGCCTTCGTGTGCAAGCTGGCGTCGGCAGTCGATCAGGCGCGCGAGTTCGGCACCGTATTGCATGGCCTTGCGTGGGATGTCGTCGTAGTCGGCTTCATCGGGCTGGCCGAGATTGGCGGTGTAGGCATAGGGCAGGGCGCCCTTGAGTTTCATCCAGTGCAGGGCGGCACTGGTGTCGAGTCCGCCGGAGAAGGCGATACCCACCTTGTGCCCGAGGGGCAGACTTTGCAGAATGGTGCTCATGGTGGTGGTGTGCCGATCGATCAGCCGAAATGGCAAATGTAGTGGTAGGGCTCGGTCACGCGAATCTCAAAGCTCGAGTTGCCCGGCACGCTGAACTTCTCGCCTGCCGAAGACTTCAGCCACTGCGCGCTGCCGGCCAGCTTGTACTCGCACGAGCCTGCCACGCATTCCATGATTTCAGGCGCGCCGGTGTTGAACGTAAGGGTGGCGGGCAGCACCACACCAACAGAGACCTTGGTGCCATTGGCCAGGGTCAGGCTGTGGCTGACACAGCGGCCATCAAAGTAGACATTGGCCTGGGTGGTGACGGTGGCGTTGGCAATTGTGGCGGTGGTCATGGTGTAGCTGGACATCAACAAAACCCATCATTTTAGAGGAGCGCCAACCCCAACGCCCGCTGAGGGCGGGCGTTGGCTGAGAACCAAGCCAGTGTCAGCTGTTGGGGGCCGAGCCGGGTGGGGGCACAGGCATGGGACTGCCCAGAGGCACGGACACCGGCGCAGGGCTGCCCAAGGGAGTGGCCGGGTAGGGGGTCACAGGGGGTGCGGCCACCGGGGTGATTTGCAGGCGAACCGTGGGGCCCGGGTCGGTGGGCATCTGCACCGAGTACTGTTTGCCCGCGAACTCATACACCACGTTGTAGCCCGTGGTGCGGTTTTCATAAAACACCTGGTTGGTGCA
>JBEBDJ010000240.1:0-14352 GCA_041157045.1 Pseudomonadota bacterium | reverse complement strand
AAACAGGTGGC
Source organism: Pseudomonadota bacterium (assembly GCA_041157045.1). Lineage (GTDB taxonomy): Bacteria > Pseudomonadota > Gammaproteobacteria > Burkholderiales > Burkholderiaceae_C > Limnohabitans_A. Next base: position 14,341 of record JBEBDJ010000240.1, on the reverse strand, counting down.
CGGGAAGGCGATGAAGGTTGCATCTGCCAGCCCGGATACCGGCCAACACGGTGGCGGTCCGCAAGGACCGCTGTAACGCCCATGCACTGTCGGGGAAGGCGGTGAGGGCGATCGATGGATTCTTCTCATGACAACTCGTCTCAAGCCATTGGCTGCTTTGCTGCCGGCCATGTTCTTTTTGTCGCCTGTTGGCGCACAAACTCCCATCAGCGCCGATTCACGCGCGACCTCCACGCCAGCTTTGCCTGCCGTCACGGTCTATGCCTCGCGCTTTGAAGAAAAGCTGGCCGACGCACTGCCCCACACCAGCATCGTCACCGCTGCAGACATTCTCAAGAGTGGCGCCAGCAATGTCTCCGAAGCGTTGGCCAAGGTGGCAGGCCTACCCCTGCGGCTCAACCTCGATGGCAGCACCAATGCGGTGATCGATATGCGGGGTTTTGGCGATACAGCCGCCAACAACGTGGTGGTCTTGCTCGACGGGGTGCGCTTGTCGGAGCACGAGCAAGCCATGGCTCGAACCTCCATGATTCCAGTCGAAGCGATCCATCACATCGAAATCACCAAGACAGGCAACAGTGTGCTCTACGGAGATGGCGCCAATGGCGGCACCATCAACATCGTGACCCGCAAAAACGTGGGCGACCTCACCGTCATCTCTGCTGGTGTGGCCAGCTTTGGTGGCTATCAATCGGGTCTGTACCGCTCGAAGACGCTTGACGACAGTGAGTTGAGTCTGTTTGCGCGTCAATTTGCCAGCGACAACTACCGCAAGAATTCCCATGGCAGCGAACTCTCGGCGGGCTCCAACTGGATCAAGCGAGTGGATGGACAAACCGAGTTGGGGGTGCGCTTCTTTGCGAACCGGGAGCGAAATAAATTGCCTGGTGCGCTGCCCTCGGTTTTGCTGGGGTCAACGCCACGCGAGACCCAGGTGCCTGGGTACAACTGGGATGCGGCTGTCGATAGCCAGTCGCTGACGCTGTTCGGCAAGAAAACCATTCAGGATATTGAACTGGCCATTGACCTGAACCACCGCAGTCGGCGCATCAGCGATGCCTACCAGTACGACGCTTACAACGTTTACGCGGGTTACCGTTACGACGATTGGCGTCAGTCGTATGGCAACTCGAGCAGTCGGGCTGACGTTCAGTCCGCAAGTCCTCGCATCAAGGTCCACAACTTTCTTCGCGCAAGCAACACGCTGACCGTGGGCTACGACTGGATCCAATCCAACAAAGATGGGCAAGCTTTCCTGACGTTTGGTTGCAGCAGTGGGTCGACGACATCCTTGTGCGGAAACGCTGGTGCTGACGCAGGTGGCAACATCTATCAGATTGCGCATCAATCCAGGGGTTTGTACATCCGGGACGTGCTGGATTTGAGCGATGCCGATCGCTTGGTGTTGGGCGCGCGGCGCGAGAGCTATGCGCAGCGCCGCACGATTGATTACGGGTATGGCCCGAGCAGCTTCAACGCCAATGGCACCATTCAAGCCAGCGAACTGCAATATGTTCGGACGTTCAAACCGAACATCGTGGGCTACCTGCGTCTTGGCCGGAATTTCCGCGTTCCAAATGCGGACGACAACAGCAACGTGATCGCACCTGCGCCCGATTACACCCCGGTTCTGTTGCGCGTCCAGACCTCTCAGGATGTGGACCTGGGCCTGAACCACAAGACCGATGACATCAGCACCGAGGTCAGCTATTTCTCGAGCCGGACAAAGAATGAGATTGGTTACGATCCTTCGGGCTGTGTGTCGTATGGGTGCAATGTCAATTACGACCCGACCAAGCGTCAAGGTGTCAATTTCCGACAGGCCTGGGCATGGTCCAAAGCCATGACGCTTCGGACCCAGTTTCAATACATGAGCGCAAAATTTGCAGAAGGCGTTTATGTGGGCAAGGACATTCCCGGTGTGGCGTCCTGGTCGGGTCAACTGTCGCTGGATTACCGCTTGACGGCCAAAAACCAGATCACCTTCACCACCCGTTGGGCGGACAGTCGCTACATGTCCGGTGACTTCAACAACAACCAGGCGAAGTTGCCCGCCTATGTCGTGGGCGACCTGGCCTATGCCTTTCGCTTGAATCAGTGGTCGGTGGTGGCGTCTGTTTTGAATGTGACCAACCAGACATACACCGACACAGGGATCTACAAACCGAGCTATACGGCCCCTTATCATCTGAGCCTGTACCCCAATCCTGGGCGCAGTTTCAGCTTGGTGGCCCGCTATGCCTTCTGATGATCTGGTTTTCTGTGTCGATCGGCCCGTTCATGAGGTGAATTGAGAACCCACCATGTCAAGCCAGTACCTGGGACCCCGCCGCATCATCTGCCTGACCGAAGAGACCACCGAGTGGCTCTATTTGCTCGGGCAGGCCGATCGCATTGTGGGCATTTCGGGCTACACGGTGCGGCCGCGGCGGGCGCGGGAGGAGAAGCCTCGGGTGAGTGCGTTTTTGAGCGCCAAGATCGACAAGATCCTGGCGCTCGAACCCGATTGCGTGTTCGGCTTTTCCGACCTGCAGGCCGACATCGCCTCGGCGCTGATCCGCGCCGGGGTGCAGGTCACGGTGTTCAACCAGCGCAGCGTGGCCGAGATTTTTTCCATGCTCTACCAAGTGGGCGCCATGGTGGGCCAGGCCGAGGCCGCGCAGGCCCGGATCGCACGCATGCAGGCCGATCTGGCCGCCATGCAGCAAGCCAGCGCCGCCTTGCCACGCCGCCCCCGCGTCTACTTTGAAGAATGGGACGAACCGGCCATCAGCGCCATCCGCTGGGTCTCGGAGCTGGTGGGCATCGCCGGTGGCGACGATGTGTTCCCGGAGCTGGCCCGCATGCCCATGGGGCGCGACCGCATCATTGCCGATCCGATGCAGATCGTGGCCCGTGCGCCCGAGATCGTGCTGGGCTCTTGGTGCGGCAAAAAGTTCCGCCCCGAGAAAGTGGCCGCCCGCGCCGGCTGGGCCGAGGTGCCCGCGGTGCGCGACGGGCAGATCTTCGAGATCAAGTCGGCCGACATTCTGCAGCCCGGTCCGGCGGCGCTGACCGATGGCGTGGCCCAGTTGCATGCGCGCATCATGGCCTGGGGCGAGCGCCATGCCTGAGGCCGCCATGCCCCGGCGTCGCCCGCTTGCATGGCCGCGCTGGGGGCATGCGGCCGTGCAGATGGCCGTGGCGCTGTGCGCGCTGCTGGGGCTGGCGGCGCAGGCCAGCGGGCCCATCGAGGTGCGCGACGATGCCGCTCGGGTGGTGCGCTTGGCGCAAGCGCCGCAGCGGGTGGTGAGCCTGCTGCCCTCGTTGACCGAATCGGTGTGTGTGCTGGGCGCGTGCGAGCGCCTGGTGGCCACCGACCGCTACTCCAATTGGCCCCACGCGGTGCTGGCGCTGCCCAAGGTGGGCGGCGGGCTGGACCCGAACATCGAGGCGGTGGTGGCCGCGCGGCCCGACCTGGTGCTGCTGGCCTCGTCGACCCGCGCGGCCGATCGGCTGCGGGCGCTGGGCCTGACGGTGCTCGCGCTCGAGCCCAACACCCAGGCCGATGCGCAGCGTGTGTTGCGCACCCTGGGTCAAGCCCTGGGCCTGCCCGAGGCGGCCGCGCGCGATCAGTGGGCGCGCATCGAGCAAGGCGTGGCGCAGGCGCGTGCCCGCCTCTTGCCCGCCGCGCGCGGGCTGCGCGTGTATGTCGAGGTCAGCTCGACGCCGCACGGCGCGGGCGAGGCCTCGTTCATCGGCCAGTTGCTCAAGGACCTGGGCGCGCACAACATCCTGCCCGCGAGCATGGGGCCCTTCCCGGTGGTCAACCCCGAGCATGTGGTGCAGGCGCGGCCGCAGGTGGTGCTGGTGGGCGATTCGTCGCAAGCGCTGATGCGCGCGCGACCGGGCTGGTCGGATCTGCCGGCCATGCAGGCGCCGCGCCTGTGCGCGCTCAGCCCGGCGCAGGCCGATGTGCTGATGCGCCCCGGGCCGCGCATGGCCGAGGCCGCGCAGCTGGTGGTGGACTGCCTCAACCGCAGCGTCACCCTGCCGGGGCGTGCCCCATGAACCCGGTGCTGCGCCGCAGCCTGGGCCTGCTCCTGGCCGCGCTGGCCCTGGGCTTGCTGGGCCTGTTCGCTGGCAGCAGCGGCTGGGCCTGGCCGGGCGGCGGGGATGCGGTGCAGGCGCAAATCGTGTGGGACATCCGGCTGCCGCGCGGCCTGGGCGCCTGGTTGGTGGGGGCCTTGCTGGGCCTGGCCGGCGCGCTGGCGCAGGGGCTGTTTCGCAATCCCCTGGCCGATCCCTACCTGCTGGGCAGCGCCTCGGGGGCGTCCTTGGGGGTGGGCGTGTGGATCAGCTGGATTGGCGGCCATGCGCTGGCCGGCGGCGCTTGGGCGCGGCTGGGCATGACCGGCGCGGCCTTTGTGGGGGCCTTGCTGGCGGTCTTGCTGACCTTGCTGCTGGCGCGCGGCGTGCAGCAGACCATGCGCTTGTTGCTGGCCGGGGTGGTGGTGGGCGTGGTGCTGGGGGCATTGACCTCCATGCTGGCCTTGCTGCGGCCCGAGTTGTTGCTGTCGATGCAGGGCTTTGTGCTGGGCTCGGCGGCCTTTTTGGGTTGGCAGGCCTGTGCCCTGCTGGCGGCCATGCTGCTGATCACGCTGCTTGGGGCGCTGGCCATGGCGCGCGTGCTCGACGCGCTGGCCCTGGGCGAGGCCACCGCGCAGTCGCTGGGCGTGCCGCTGGCGGCCGCGCGCCTGGCCCTGGTGTCGCTGCTGGCCCTGGCCACGGCGGCGGCGGTGGCGCAGGCTGGCTTGATTGCGTTTGTGGGCCTGGCGGCGCCGCATCTGGTGCGCTCGCGCGGGCCACAGCGACACGCGGGTCTGCTCTGGCTCTCGGCCCTGACGGGCGGCCTGCTGCTGTTGGCGGCCGACACGCTGGCGCGCCTGGTCTGGGCGCCGCAAGACGTGCCGGTGGGGGTGTGCACCGCGGTGTTGGGCGGGGCCTATTTGCTCTGGCGCATGCAGGCCATGAACCGGGGGGCGGCATGAGCGTGATGGCCATCAGTGCGCGCGGCCTGCAGGTGCAACTGGGCGCCCGCCGTGTGCTGCACGGGCTGGATCTGCAGGTGCGCGCCAGCGCCTGGACCTGTGTGGTGGGGCCCAATGGCGCGGGCAAGTCCACCCTGCTCAAGGCCCTGGCGGGGCTGCTGCCGCACACCGGCGAGGTGAGCTGGCAGGGCCAGGCCCTGCACACGCTGGGCCGCCGCGAGCGGGCTCAGCGCCTGACCTGGCTGGGCCAGGGCGAGCCCGGCCTGTTGGATCTGCGCGTGCACGATGTGGCCATGCTGGGCCGCCTGCCGCACCAGCGCTGGCTGGCCGGCCCCACGGCCGAGGACCTGGCCATGGTGCGCACGGCGTTGCAGGCCCTGGGGGCCTGGGACTGGCGCGAGCGCGTGATGGGCGAGCTCTCGGGCGGCGAGCGCCAGCGGGTGTTGCTGGCCCGCGCCTTGGCGGGCCATGCGCCCTTGATGCTGATGGACGAGCCGCTGAGCAACCTGGACCCGCCGCATCAGGTGGACTGGCTGGAGCAGGTGCATGGCCTGCGTGCCCAGGGCTGCACGGTGCTGAGCGTGCTGCACGAGCTGGGCATGGCCTTGCAGGCCGATGAGTTGCTGGTCATGCAGGCGGGCCGCCTGGTGCACCAGGGCGCGCCCGCCGACCCGGCCACGCGCGAGGCGCTGGTGGCGGTGTTCGATGGCCGCATCCGCATCCTGCCGCTGGATGGCCAGTGGGTGGTGCTGCCGAACCTGAACCCAGGCCTGGCCCGCTGATCAAGCGCACCAGCAGATTGCGCAGGCCCCCACGGGCGGCGTGCTCAGGGGCGCTTGCGTGCGCGGCCGCTGCTGGCGCTGCGGGTGCTGGGCGGTGTGCCCGATGGCTTGGCCGCTGGGGTGCGGGCCCGGGCCACGGGCGGGCCGCTGCGGGCACTGTCGGGCTGGGCCTGCGCGCCCTCCATCCAGGCCAGGCCATCGACCACGGCCATGAAGCGCTGCAGGTAGGCGGGCGAGAGCGCGCGCAGTTGCGCCAGGGCCCGCGTGACCAGGGCTTGCGAGTTGATGGGACCGGCCTGGCTGGGCGCCAGCGTCATGGCCACGCGCACCTGCTCATCGAGCCGCAGCCGCGCCAGGCTTTGCCGCAAGGGCTCGGCATGGCGCAAGGCGGGCAGGGGGCCGGGGCGCCCCTGGTCCAGGCGCTCGCGCAGTGCGCGCAGCGCCGCCTCGGGGGCGCTGTGCGGGGGCTTGGGCGTGGGCTCGGACATGGGCAAACAAGACGGGCGGGCGGCGCTCAGGGGCGCGGGGTCGTGGTGCGCGTCAGGCGCGGCACGGGCGAGAGCTCGACCCGGCGGTTCTGCGCGCGGCTTTTCTCGTCGCGGTTGGGCTGCAGCGGTTGCTCGGCGCCAAAGGCTGCGGCAAACACCCGGTCGGGGGGCATGCCCGCATCGATCATGAAGCGCGTCACCGTCAGGGCGCGCTGGGCCGACAGTTCCCAGTTGTCGTCAAAGCGGCGATTGCCCTGGTGGATCAGCCGGTCGTCGGTAAAGCCGCTCACCATCAGCATCTGGTCGCGTGTGTTCAGGTGTTCGCGCAGCGGCGGCACCAGGCTGCGCAACAACTCGCGCCCGGCGGGCTGCAGGCGGTCGGAGTTGAGGTCAAACAGCAGCCGGCCGCTGATGCCAATGCGGCCATCGCGCAGGGTCACACGGCCAGCAGCCAGCGGAATGGCCAGCACCTGCGCCAGGCTCTCCCGCTCGGCGGTCTCGGCCTCGCGCTGGGCCCGCTCGGTCTGCAGCTGATCGCTCAGCTCCAGCTGGCTGGCCAGCACGCCCACCAGCAGCAGCATGAAGGCGCCCAGCAGCACCGTCATCAGGTCGCCAAAGGCGGTCCAGGCGGGCAGGCTGCTCTCGTCGTCCAGGCTTGGTTCGTCCATCACGCCCCCTGCGCCTGCTGGGCCAGGTCCTCGGTCAGGCGCTGCTGCGCCGCCAGGGTCAGGTCGATCAGCTCACGGGCTTGCGCCACGTAATAGGCCATTTGCTCGTCGCTGCGGGTGGCCGATTGGGCCAGGGCCGATTCCACCTGCTGCAGCTGCGCCAGCAGGCGCTCGTGGCCCTCGCCCAGTTGCTGCACGGCGTGCGAGAAGGCCGCCCCCAGCTGCGCCAGGTCTTGCCCACTGCCCTGCAACTGCTCGCCCAGGGTTTGCAGTTGCATGCGCTGGTCGTGCACCTGTTGGCCAAAGTCCTGTCCCACCTGGGCCAGGGTCTGCTGGCTGTCCTGCACCAGCTGGTCGAGGGCCTGGGCCTGGCGCTGGCCGGCTTGTTGCAGATCGGCCAGCAGGCCTTGCAGGGTTTGCAGAATCTGGGTGCGCTCTTGCAGCAGGTCGTGGTCGCGCTGCTGGTTCTGCTGCATCTGTTGCTGCCACTGCTGCATCAACTCGGCGGCGGCGCGCGGGGCCTGGCTGGCGCTGTCGATCAGGCGCTGCATGGGCGCCTCAAGGGCCTGGCCCAGCTGGGCCAGCTGCTCGCCGGTGGCCGCTTGCAGGGCCTGCAGCCGATCGATCACCGCTTGCGCGCGCTCGGCCTCGTGCTGGCGCAACTGCTGCAACTGGTCTTGCCAATCGTGCGTGCTGGCCTGCAGGGCTTGCACCAGGGCCTGGCTGGTCTGACCCAGGCGTGCCTGCCAGTCCTCGGTGTGGGTTTGCCACTGGCCGCGCAGCGCATCAAGCGCTTGCAGGCCTTGCGCGGCGCTGGCCTCGGTGTGCTGTTGCAGGGTCTGCGCCAGCTCGGTCTGCAGCTGCCGGGCCTGCGCGGCCTGGGCTTGCCAGTGCTGGCCCATGTCCTGCGCCAACTGCTGCAGCTGCGCGGCCCAGGCCGCCTGCTGCGCATCGTGGTGCTGCTGGGCGGCAAGCTGTTGTGCCTGTTGCGCGGCCTGCCACTGGGCCAGCCAGTCGCGGGTCTGCTGTGTTTGCGTCTGGCCAAAGGCCTGCAGGGTCTGGTCCAGCTGCGCCAGCCACTGGGCTTGCGCGGCCAGCTGCTCGGTCCAGGCGGCTTGTTGCTCGGCATGGCGCGCCTGTTGCTGCCCGTGCTGGTCGGCTTGAGCGGCCTGCCATTGGGTCAGCCACTGGGCGTTTTGCTGCGTCTGCAGCTGGCCAAAGGTCTGCAGCGTCTGGTCCAGCTGGGACAGCCAGCGCGCCTGTGCGGCCAGCTGCTCGGCCTGCTGGTCCTGCCAGTGGGCGCTGTCGGCCTGGCGGGCCTGGGCAAACTGCGCCCCGACCTGCGCAAGCGACTGCTGGGTGTGGGTGACCAGGGCCTGCACCTGGGCTTGCAGGGCGGCCTGCTGGTCTTGCCAGTGGGCGCTGTCGGCCTGGCGGGCCTGGGCAAACTGCGCCCCGACCTGCGCAAGCGATTGCTGGGTGTGGGCGACCAGGGCCTGCACCTGGTCCTGGTGGGCATGGAGCAGGGCATGCGTCTGCTCGCGCTGCTGGGCCAGCAGCTCGCTTTGCTGCGCACGGGTTTCGGTGGTGAGGGTGTGCAGGGCGTCCTGCCACAGCGGCTGCAGGCCTTGCACCGCCACCTGCATGCTGCTCGACATGCTCTCGCGCAGGGTGGTGCCCACCGATTGCGCCAGCGTCTCGTGCAGGGCATGTGTGTGGGCGTGCGCGGCCTGTTGCTGTGCGCTCAGCTGCGCACCCAGGCGCTCTTGTTGCTGGGCCATTTGCAGCATCAGCGCCTGCATGTGCTGCGCCAGCTCGGGCAGCACCTGGGTGTGTTGCGACAGGGTCTGCCAGGCCTGCTGGCGCTGCGCCGCCTGGGTGTGCGCATGCAGGGGGCCGCGCAGGGCCGCATCCAGGGCCTGCGCCACCTGGGCGCGCTGGCGTCGGCTCAGGGCCAGCATCAGCCCCAGCATGGCCGAGGTGGCCACCCCGGCCACCGAGCTGCCAAAGGCCAGGCCCAGGCCGCGGATGGGCTCGGCAAAGGCCTGGCGGATGCCGGCCACGCTGCTCACGCTCTCCAGGGCAAAGGTGGCGCCCTGCAAGGTCAGCAGCATGCCCACAAAGGTGCCCAGCATGCCCAGCATCACCAGCAGGCCCACCAGGTAGGGGCTCAGGGCCGGACCCGGCAAGGCGCTGCGCACGCCATCCAGGCGCGCCAGCAAGGCCGGGCGCAGGGCCTCGGGCACGCGCGCCAGCCAAGGGGCCAGCTCGGCTTGCGCCTCGTGGCTGTGCGCCAGTGCCTCACGCAGGGCCAGGCTGTCTTGCCGAAAGCGCCAGAGCTCGCGCGCCCCCGCGCCATAGACCAGGCCCACCACCAAGGTGGTCAGCAGCACCAGCGGGTGGCTGCGCAGGGACAGGGCGGCCACCGCCAGCACGGCGGCTGTGCCCAGGGTCAGCGAAAGCAGAAAGAGTTTGCGGTTCATGAACGGTCGTGTTGTTCCTGACAGGCGGCCAGCAGCCCTTGGTGGGTCTGCAGCCGCCAGTCGAGTTCGGCCAGCAGCAGCTGGCGCAATGGGTCGTGAAGGGCGCTCAGCACCTGGGCCGGTGCGAGCGATTGCTGCCACAGGCGCAGCATGATTTTTTGCAGCAGCACGGGCAGGCGCGCCAGCAGGCGCTGCTCGCGCTCGTCGAGCACCTGCTCGAAGGCCGCATCCAGCGCCACCAGGCGCGCGCCCGCGCTGCCGCTATCGGCCAGGGCACGGCGCAGCCGCTCGCGCAGCGGGCGCAGGTGCTGCGACATTTGCTTTTGGTGCGCTTGCAGATGGCGCATCCAGGGATCAAAGGCCGCGCGCGGCGGCAGCTCGGGGTCGGGGGCCTCGGTGGGCCAATCCAGACGCGGCAGACCGGGGCCCGGGGGGTGGCCGTGCAAGATGGCGTCTTGCAGCCGGCGCCGGGTGTCGTTCAGGTCTTCGCGCAGCTCGGCCATGTCGGGGCGGCGAGGGCGCCGCGCGGCCGGCGCGGCGGCGCGACCGGTGGGTTCAAGCAAGGCGTGCAGGGCAATGGCCTGGCGAAAATCCAGCCACTGCGCCAGCTGATCGCCCAGCGGCGCGCGTTGCGCGGGCGGGTGCAGCAAGGCCTGCTGCGCCAGCAGACGCACCAGGGCACTGGCGTGCAGATCGCGCGCAGGCAAGGTCGGCAGGGCAGGGCGTTGGGGTGTCATGGCGGGCCGCAGCGGGCGTCGGCAAAACCCTCGATTCTAGGGGGCGCCACCGGTGGGTCGCCCGGGCCGGGCCCAGCGCCTTAGCGGGCCGGTCGCGCACTGCGCGGCGCGCTGTCGCACCAGGCGGCGACCTGGCACACGGCGCATTGCGGCTGGCGGGCTTTGCAAACATAGCGCCCATGCAGGATCAGCCAGTGGTGCGCGTCCTCCAGATAGGCCGCGGGCACCCGCCGCATCAGGCCCTGTTCGACCTGCAGGGGGTTGCGGCCGGGCGCCAGGCCTGTGCGGTTGCTCACGCGGAAGATGTGCGTGTCCACCGCCATGGTCGGCTCGCCGTAGGCCACGTTCAGCACCACATTGGCCGTCTTGCGGCCCACCCCCGGCAGGGCCTGCAAGGCCTCGCGCGAGCGCGGCACCTGGCCGCCGTGTTCGGTCAGCAAGATCTGGCAGGTCTGCAACAGATGCCGCGCCTTGCTGCGGTACAGGCCAATGGTGCGGATCTGCGCCTCCAGTCCCTCCAGGCCCAGGGCCAGGATTTGCGCGGGGGTGTTGGCTCGCGCAAAGAGGCGGCGCGTGGCCTTGTTGACCCCGACGTCGGTGGCCTGCGCGCTCAGCAGCACGGCCACCAGCAGCTCGAACACGCTCGTATACTCGAGTTCGGTTGCGGGCTGTGGGTTGGCCGCCTTGAGGGTGGCAAAAAACGGCTCGATGTGTTCCTTCTTCATGTCCCGGATTCTGAACCATGGCCGATGCTGCTGCCACGTCCCCTGCAATTGTCTTTGCCGATCGCCTCCAACAGGTCGAGACCTCGGCCATCCGCGAGCTCTTCAAGCTGTTGGGCAAGCCCGGCATCATCAGCTTTGCAGGTGGCTTTCCCGACAGCGCCATGTTCGATGTGGACGGCATCCGCGAGGCCAGCTTGCAGGCCCTGGCCGAGAACCCTGGTGCGGCGCTGCAATACGGCGCCACCGAAGGCCATGAGCCGCTGCGCGAGCAACTGGCCGCCTTCATGGCCAGCAAGGGCGCGCGCGATGTGCAGGCCCAGAACCTGATCGTCACCACCGGCAGCCAGCAGGCCCTGGACCTGCTGGGCAAGACCTTGATCAGCCCCGGCGACAAGGTGATTGTGGAAGGCCCGACCTTTCTGGCCACCATCCAGTGCTTCCGCCTGTACGGCGCGCAGCTGGTGAGCGCGCCGGTGGACGGCGATGGGGTGCAGGTGGACCGCCTGGAGCAGCTCATTGCCGAGCACAAGCCCAAGTTTGTCTACCTGATCCCCACCTTTGGCAACCCCAGCGGCGCCTTGCTCAGCCGCGAGCGCCGCCGCCGCGTGCTGGAACTGGCGGTGCGCACCAACACCCTGATCGTGGAAGACGATCCCTATGGCGATCTCTACTTTGGCGAGGCCCCGCCGCCGAGCCTGCTGGCCATGAGCCCCGAGGTGCCGGGCAGCCGCGAGCGCCTGGTGCATTGCGGCTCGCTCTCGAAAGTGCTCTCGCCCGGTCTGCGGGTGGGCTGGATGGTGGCGCCCGCCGAGCTGCTGGCCAAGGCCACCATGTGCAAGCAGTTCTCGGACGCGCACACCAGCACCTTTGCCCAGGCCACCGCCGCGGCCTATCTGCGCGCTGGCCGCATGCCCGCCACGCTGGACAAGGTGCGCAGCGTGTACGCCGCGCGGGCCCGCACCATGGGCGACGCGCTGCGCCGTGAGCTGGGCGATGCGATCTCGTTTGTGCAGCCGCAGGGCGGCCTCTTTGTGTGGGCGCGCCTGACCGGTGCGGGCGGTCGCCTGGCCGACGGCAACGAGCTGGCGCGCCGCGCCATCGAGCAGGGCGTGGCCTTTGTGCCCGGCACGCCCTTCTTCTGCGCCGATCCCGATCCGGCCACCTTGCGCCTGAGCTTTGCCACCGCCAGCGAAGAGCGCATCCTCGAAGGCGTGGCCCGCCTGGCCAAGGCCGTTTAAGCGGCATTCCCATGGCCGCGCCGCAGCCCACCCAGACCCTGTCGGTGCAGGGGGTGGCGGTGCGCTGCCAGGGCCCGGCCGATGCGCCGCTGGTGCTCATGCTGCACGGCTGGCCCGACACCCTGGACCTGTGGGATGGCCTGACCGAGCGCCTGGCCCCGCGCTGGCGCTGCGCGCGCCTGACCTGGCCTGGCTTTGACCCCGACGACCCCATGCCCGCGCGCAGCCTGGAGGCCTTGTGCGCGCTGCTGCGCGAGGTGGTCGACACCCTCAGCCCGCAAGCCCCGGTGGTGCTGGTCCTGCACGACTGGGGCTGCCTGTTTGGCTACGAATTTGCCATGCGCCATCCCGATCGCGTGGCCCGCGTGGTGGGGGCCGATGTGGGCGATTTCAATTCGGGGGCGCTCTGGCGCAGCTGGAACGCGCGTGCCCGCGCCGGGGTGATGGGCTACCAGCTGTGGCTGGCGCTGGCCTGGGGCCTGGGGCGGTTGGGCGCGCGCGCCTGGGCCGATGCCCTGACACGCCGCATGGCCCGCTGGCTGCGCTGCCCCGCGCCTGCGCAACGGGTGCACCACGGCATGAACGCGCCGTATGCGATGCAGTGGTTTGGGGCCTTGGGGGGATTGCGCCAGGCGCAGCAGGTGCGCCTGAACATGCCGCTGCTGTTTGTGTACGGCGAGCGCAAGCCTTTTATGTTCCATTCAAAGCGCTGGCTCGAGCGGGTGGCCGCGCGGCCGGGCAATGCGGTGCTGGGCCTGGCCAACGGCCACTGGGTCATGTGCGGGCGCAGCGCCCAAGCCTTCGAGCAGGCGGTGCAAGACTGGCTGGCGCGCGAGGCCCCGCCGCTCAGGCCATCAGCTCCAGCAGACGGTCCAGACCACCTTCATTGATGGCCACCATGGCCTGCTCGCGCACTTTGGGCTTGGCGTGGTAGGCCACCGACAGGCCCGCCACCCCCATCATCGGCAAATCATTGGCCCCATCGCCCACGGCAATGGCCTGCCGGGGATCGATGCCCATGTGCTGGCAGGTGTGCAGCACCATGCGGCGCTTTTCCTCGCCGTCGCAGATGTCGCCCCAGTCCTGGTCGACCATGCGACCGGTCAGCACCCCGTCTTGCAACTCCAGCTGGTTCGAGCGTGTCCAGTCGATGCCCAGCACGTCGCGCACATGGTCGGTGAAAAACGTGAAGCCCCCGGACACCAGCAGCACTTTGAGCCCAGCGGCCTTGCAGGCGGCGACCAGCGAGGCCGCCCCCGGGTTCAGGCGCAGGCGCTCGTCGCGCACCTGGGCCAGGTGCGCCTGCGTGACCCCGCGCAGCAGCGCCACGCGGCGGCGCAGGCTGTCTTTGTAGTCGGTGATCTCGCCGCGCATGGCCGCTTCGGTGATGGCCGCCACCTCGGCCTTGCGACCGGCGGCGTCGGCAATCTCGTCCACACATTCGATGTTGATGAGGGTCGAGTCCATGTCAAATGCGATCAGCCGGAAGTCCGACAGTCGCAGCGGCGGGGTCAGGCCTTGCACCAGCAGACCCGGGCGAAATTCCATTGCTTGCGTCATGCCCGCATTATCGGCGAGGCCGACCGGCCCGCGCCGCGCGGCAGCGGTTAGGATTCGCGCATGACACACGCATCCGCATCCATTCGCGCCGCCGTGCAAGACCTGCAGGGCTCGCGCATCCGTGACGTGGCCAACGCCGGCCTGGGCCGCAGCGACGTGCTGGCCTTCTGGTTTGGCGAGTCCGACGAGGTCACGCCCGACGTGGTCCGCCAAAGCGCCATCGACTCGATGACCCAGGGCGAGACCTTCTATGCCCACAACCTGGGCCTGCCCGCGCTGCGCGAGGCGATTGCCGCCTACATGCAGGGCCTGCACGGGGGGCAGATCGACGCCGGGCGCATTGCCGTGACCTCGGGCGGGGTCAATGCCCTCATGCTGGCCTTCCAGACCCTGGTCAACGCCGGCGACGAGGTGCTGGCCGTGACCCCGGTCTGGCCCAACCTGACGGCGCAGCCGGCCATCATGGGCGCGCGGGTGCGCACCCTGAGCCTGGTGCCCGGCCCGCAGGGCTGGCAGCTGGACATGGCGGCGCTGCGCGAGGCCGTCACGCCGGCCACGCGCGTGCTGGTGCTCAACGCCCCCAACAACCCCACCGGCTGGACCCTGGGCCGCGAGGAGCAGGCGGCCATC
>JBEBDJ010000239.1:0-4569 GCA_041157045.1 Pseudomonadota bacterium | reverse complement strand
TTCGAGGTCCAGCCATGACACTGCCCATGACCGACAGCCCGATTGCCCTGGCCCAGCCCCTGCGGCACCGCACGCGGCAAAGCCGTGTGGCCTGGGGCGACCATGTCGTCACGGTGGGCGGGGGGGCCCCGGTGCGCGTGCAGTCCATGACCAACACCGACACCGTGGACGTGATCGAGACCGCGATCCAGGTGCGCGACCTGGCGCTGGCCGGCTCCGAGATGGTGCGCATCACCGTCAACACCCCCGAAGCCGCCGCCGCGGTGCCGCACATCCGTGACCAGCTCGACCGCATGGGCGTGAACGTGCCGCTGATTGGCGACTTTCATTACAACGGCCACCGACTGCTCACCGAGCACCCGGCCTGCGCCGAGGCCCTGTCCAAGTACCGCATCAACCCCGGCAATGTGGGCAAGGGCGACAAGCGCGATGTGCAGTTTGGCCAGATGGTCGAAGCGGCCATGCGCTGGAACAAGCCGGTGCGCATTGGGGTCAACTGGGGCAGCCTGGACCAGGAGTTGCTGGCCAGCCTGATGGATGCCAACAACCAGCGTCCCCAGCCCTGGGAGGCGCGCCAGGTCATGTACGAGGCCCTGATCCAGTCGGCCATTGGTTCGGCGCAGCGCGCCGAGGCGCTGGGCATGAACGGTGACCAGATCACCCTCTCGTGCAAGGTTTCGGGGGTGCAGGACCTGATTGCGGTGTACCGCGAACTGGCACGCCGCTGCGATTACGTCCTGCACCTGGGCCTGACCGAAGCTGGCATGGCCACCCGGGGCACGGTGGCCTCGACGGCAGCGCTGTCGGTGCTGTTGCAAGAGGGCATTGGCGACACCATCCGCGTGTCCTTGACCCCGCAACCGGGCGAGGCGCGCACCCAAGAGGTGGTGGTGGCCTCCGAAATCCTGCAGGCCCTGGGCCTGCGCGTGTTTGTGCCCAGCGTGACGGCCTGCCCGGGTTGCGGCCGCACCACCAGCACCACCTTCCAGGAACTGGCCAAGCAGATCGACGACTACCTGCGCGCCCAGATGCCGGTCTGGCGCGCCCAGTACCCGGGGGTGGAAGGCCTGAAAGTGGCCGTGATGGGCTGCATCGTCAACGGCCCGGGCGAGAGCAAACACGCCGACATCGGCATCAGCCTGCCAGGCACCGGCGAGGCCCCGGCGGCCCCGGTCTTCATCGACGGCGAGAAGCGCCTGACCTTGCGCGGCGAGCAGATTGCGCAGGACTTCCAGCGCATCGTGCAAGACTATATTGAACAACGCTTTGGCTCGGCCAAAGCCTGAACGCATCCATGTCCGACCCCACTTCCACCAAGTCCCCCAAGGCCAGCAAGCTCGTTGGCGTCAAGGGCATGAACGACATCCTGCCGCCCGAGTCGGCGCGCTGGGAATGGCTTGAGGCGCAGGTGCGCGAGCTGATGGCGCGCCACGCCTACCGCAACATCCGCACCCCCATCGTCGAGCCCACCGCCCTGTTTGTGCGCGGCCTGGGCGAGGTGACCGACATCGTCGAGAAGGAGATGTACTCCTTCGAAGACCGCCTCAACGGCGAGCACCTGACCCTGCGCCCCGAGGCCACGGCTGGCGTGGTGCGCGCCATGGTCGAGCACAACTTCCTGTACGAAGGCGGCCGCCGGCTGTACTACATGGGCCCGATGTTTCGCCACGAGCGCCCGCAGCGCGGCCGTTACCGCCAGTTCCACCAGATCGGCGCCGAGGTGCTGGGCTTTGGCGGGGCCGAGGTGGACGCCGAGCTGATCTTGCTGGCCCAATCGCTGTGGCAGCAGCTGGGCTTGCTGGACGTGCGCCTGGAGCTCAACAGCCTGGGGCAGCCGGCCGAGCGCCTGGCGCACCGCACCGCCCTGATCGCCCACTTTGAGCAGCACGCCGACGTGCTGGACGAGGACGCGCGCCGTCGCTTGCACAGCAACCCGCTGCGCATTCTGGACACCAAGAACCCGGCCATGCAGGCCATGGTGGCCGCGGCGCCGCGCCTGTTGGACTTTCTGGGCGAGACCTCGATGGCCCACTTCGAGCAGGTGCAGGCCATTTTGCGCGCCGCTGGCGTGCCCTACACCATCAACCCGCGCCTGGTGCGCGGCATGGACTATTACAACCTGACGGTCTTCGAGTTCGTGACCGACCGCCTGGGCTCGCAAGGCACCATTTGCGGCGGCGGTCGCTACGACTACCTGATCGAGCAGGTGGGCGGCAAGCCGACCCCCGCGGTGGGCTGGGCCCTGGGCGTCGAGCGCGTGCTCGAGTTGCTGCGCGAGAGCGGGCACCACAGCCCCGAACCGCTGCCCGATGTGTATGCGATCATCCCGGAGGTGGCCCAGGTGCCCGCCGCCATGGCCTTGCTCCACACCCTGCGCCAGCACGGTGTTCGCGTGCAGATGCACGCGGGCAGTGGTGAGGGCATGGGCAGCATGAAGTCGCAATTTCGCAAGGCCGACGCCAGCGGCGCCCGCCATGCCCTGATCTTCGGGGCCGACGAACTCGCCCGCGGCGAGGTCGGCCTCAAATCCCTGCGCGATGGCCAGGGCGCGCAGCGCGCCGTGGCCATGGCCGATCTTTCCACCCTGGTGGCGCAGCTGTTGCCCACCGACCAACCCCAGAGCACCTGACCCCATGGCCACGCCTCTTGACCTGCAAGAACAGGAACAACTCGACGAGCTCAAGCACTTCTGGAAGCGCTGGGGCAACCTCATCACCTGGGCGCTGATCGTGGTGCTGGGCGCCTTTGCCGCCTACAACGGCTGGAACTACTGGCAGCGCAGCGAAGCGGCCAAGGCCGCCGCCATGAAAGACACCCTGGAGCAGGCCTTGCAGTCGCGCGACACCGCACGCCTGCAGCGCAGCCTGGCGGACCTGCAACAAGGTTACGCCCGCACCCTGCAGGCGCAGCAAGGCAGCCTCCTGGCCGCGGCCAGCCTGCAAGCGCAAGGGCAGGGCGATGCCGCCCGGGCCGCGCTGACCTGGGCCAGCCAGAACGGGCCGGACGAGGCCTTGCGCGACATCGCGCGCCTGCGCCTGGCCAGCCTGCTGCTCGACCAGAAGGCCTTTGACCAGGCCCGCACCGTGCTCTCGGCGCCGTTTCGCCCCGCCTTGAGCGGTTTGGCGCACGACCTGCAAGGCGATCTGGCCATGGCCCAGGGGCAAGCCGCCCAAGCCATCGAGGCCTGGAAAAAAGCCCACGAACTGCTCAGCGAAGAACCCGATTTCCGCCGCCTGGTGCAAGCCAAGCTCAACGCCCAGGGCGTGCAGCCCTGAGCCGCCATTTGATCGGAGTGCCCATGACCCAAGCCCCTCTCGAGACCCTGCGTCGCCGCCAGTGGTTGGCGCTGGCCGGTGCGGCCGCGCTGGCGGGTTGCAGCAGCACGCCCAGCATCAAGCCGACGCCGCTGAGCCCCATCAAACCGGCTTTTGGCGTCCAGACCGCGTGGAGCACCGCGTTTGCCGCGCCCGGCCAGGGGCTGCAGGCGCTGGTCATGGGCCAGCGCGCATTGCTGGCGGCGGAAAGTGGCGCCCTGGGGCTGCTGAGCGGTGACACGGGGCAGTGGGCCTGGCGTCGCGATCTCAAGCGGGCGATCCATGCCGGTGTGGGCGGGGATGCCCAGCGCGCAGCGCTGATCACCCGTGACAACGAATTGTTGACCCTGGATGTGGCCGATGGCCAAGAGGTCTGGCGCCAGCGCTTGCCCAGCGTCGGTTTCACCGCCCCCCTGGTGGCTGGAGGCCGGGTCTTTGTGCTGCTGGCCGACCGCTCGGTCCATGCCTTTGACGGCGCCACCGGCACCCGCCTGTGGCAGGTGCAGCGCCCCAACGATCCCCTGGCCCTGCGCGAGTCGGGCCTGCTCATGCCCGTTGGCAACACCTTGTTGGCGGGCCTGGGCGGACGCCTGGTGGCGATCAACCCCGACAATGGCCAGATCCGATGGGAAAGCCTGGTGGGCAACACCCGGGGCACCAACGAAGTCGAGCGCCTGGTCGATCTGGTCGGGCCGGCCGCCCGGCTGGACGCCCAGGTGTGCGTGCGCGCCTTCCAAAGCAATGTGGGCTGTGTGGACACCAGCCGCAGCCTGCTGCAGTGGACCCGCCCAGCCCAGGGCAGCTCTGGCCTGGCCGGTGACGAGACCCAGATCTATGGTGTGGAGGCCGACGGCAAGGTGCTGGCCTGGCGCCGCGACAACGGCCAGGTGGTCTGGCAACAAGAGGCCCTGCGCTTTCGTGGTCCTGGGGCCCCATTGGTGCTGGGGCGCTCGGTGGTCACGGGCGATGACCTGGGGGTCCTGCATTTCCTCTCGCGCCAAAATGGCGAGCTCCTGCAGCGCCAGGAAACCGATGGCAGTGCCATCGTCATGCGGCCCATGGCGCTGGGCGAGACCCTGGTGGCCGTGACCGCCAAAGGCCTGGTGCGCGCCTGGCGACCGGCCTGAGCGGCCGGCAATCAATTCGGAAGCAGAACGTGAAACCTGTGCTGGCCCTGGTCGGGCGTCCCAATGTGGGCAAATCCACCCTGTTCAATCGGCTGACCAAAAGCCGCGATGCCATCGTGGCGGACTTT
>JBEBDJ010000238.1:0-3738 GCA_041157045.1 Pseudomonadota bacterium | reverse complement strand
ACCGCTGACCCGGAGCCCCGTGATGGCGCTTGATGCCGAATCCTTTGATCTTTTGCTGGCCACCGTGCAACGCGTCATCCGCGAGCGCCTCATCCCTGCAGAAACCACCTGGAAGAGCACGACGCAAGTCCAGCCAATCAGCATCGGCCGCGAGCTGCTGCGAACCGCCTGAGGGCGGCATCGGCGGTGCCACTGTGCGCACCGCAGGATCGGCGCGCGCCTGCTCTTGCATGCCTGTGCCGTGCGTGGGGCGCGATGGGCGTCACGCCGCGCTGCCCGCGCGGCGGCCTTGGTGGAGCGGCCCTTAGCGCGTGGCCAAGAGCGGCATGCGCTCGGCCGGTGCTTCAAAACAGGCCAGGAACGCCTGCAGCGCATCGCTGCTGCCCTCCAGCAGCTGCATCTCGCCTTGCGCCAGCAGTGGCGCCAGATCGGGCCAGCCCAGCGACATCTGGCGCAGCCAGGTGGGCCAGGGGGTGCGCAGGTGCAGGGCCTGGGCCGTGCCCGCATCGGCCGGGGCGCCCATGGTGATTTGCAGCACCCCACGGCGCAGCTCCAGCGTGGCCATGAGCGAGCGGTCGCTAAAGCTCAGCGTCAGGCGCATGTGCCGGTCCAGGCATTGCTCGGCCTTGAGCCGCACCCCCAGGTTGCGCAGCAATTGCTGGGGGGCCACCGCCATCCAGATGTCGCGCGTGGCCAGGCCATTGCCCTTGAAGGGCAGGTCCTCGAAGCGGCCCTCCAGCTCCAGCGCGGCGCTCAGGTACCAGTGGCGCCAATTGGTGTTGAGGGTGGCCAGGCCCAGCCGTCGCAAGGCCCGGGCCTTGTGCTGGCGTGCCGGGCGATCGGTGGGGTCGATGCGCAGCAGTTGCCCCGCCAGCTCGGCCATCCAGCGGCACTCATCGAGCGCGGCCGATGGCTCGGTGGCCGGGTCTTGCGCCCGCTGCTCACTTTGGGTCAGCGCGTTCAGCACCGCCTCGCGCCCCCCCGCCAGCGCCACCCAGCGCTCGGCCCGGGCGCGCGGGGGCAGGGGATCCAGCGTGGCCGGGTCCCCATCAAACCAGCCCAGCAAGCCACTGAAGACTTGGCGCACGCTGTGCTTGACCGTGCCGTAGTACTCGCCCAGCCAGGCGTGCTGCGCCAGGTGGGGCGGCAGGGCGGGCAGCCAATCGGCCAGCTCGTCGGGTGTGGCGCCGTGGTTGATCAGGCGAACGGCCTGGTCGTGGATGAAGGCAATCGCATCGCGGTAGGCGGTCAGCAGCTCGGCAATCGATGCCGCCCCGCCAACGGGGCGGCCATGCGCCGGCACCATCCATTGCACCGGCGCTTGGGCATGCCGCTGGCGCAAGGCATCCAGGGTATCGACCCATTGCAAGGGGTCGCGGTAGCGTGTGCCGCGAATGGTGTGCACATTGGCCAGGCATTCGCCCTGGATCACCTCGGCGCTCAGCAGCGTGTGCTCGTCGGGCAGCCAGACCACGATCTCGTCGTCGGTCTCGCTGGGCGCGTGGCGAAACTCAAAGCGCACCCCGCCCAGGGTGATGTCCAGCGCATCGTCAAAGGTGAGGGTGGGCGCCAGAAAGCTCACCTGGCTGTTGATGATCTTGGGGCCGATGCCCGCGCTCACGCTGCCCTTGGGGCCGGGTGGCAGCAAGCCGCCAAACGAGTAGATGCTGCGCGTGGCCAGGATGGGGGCGATCACCGAGGCGTTGTCGCTGACGGCGCGCATCAAGCTGCGGTGGGCAATGATCTGGCTTCGGCCCGCGCGCACATCGTCCTCGTTCACAAAGGCCCGCGCGCCGTTGATGTGGTCGCTGTGGTGGTGGGTGTAGACCAGCGCGGCGACAGGCCAGTCGGCCACCTCGGGCACGGCCGCACGAAAGTCCGCCATGATCTGCGCGGCGCTGGTGTGCGACTCGGTGGTGTCCAGCACCACCAGCGCCTGGTCGCAGCGCACGATGACCACATTGGCCAGCGCGTAGCCCACCGCGCAGTACACCCGCTCGCCCGCGCGGTAGATGCGCTGGCGCATCCGCTTCGCGTGCGCTGCCAGGGCGGCGGGCACGTCGGGGTGCGTGCCGTCAAAGGCCAGCTGCACCCCGGGGTCGTGCACCACCGCCAGATCCTCGTGATAGTGCTCGGCCTCGCACAGGGCCGGGCGTTGGCGAAGGACCTCGCGCAGGTGGCGGCCCGAGAACTGGGGATCGTGCAGGGGGCTCATGCGGCCTCCTGCGGGGCCGGGTCACGCGGCGGCCGCTGGTCATGCGCGATGGCCGTGCATTCTGACCCCCGGGTGGGGTAGGGCCTGCGCAGGGCCCGGCATGCCGCGTCGTTGCCGAAAATCATCGTGCCTCCTGATGCTGTGTGGGCAGGAGTCTAGGTGGCTGGGACCATGTTTTGGATAATCAAATAGGGATGTTTGATAACCAAGGGTTATCGTACCGAACGCATCAGAACGGTCTGGTGAGTCCTGGTCTGTGGGCAGTGCACTTGCGGTTTGCCGCCGCAGGGGTTGTGCTAGCATGGGTCGTATCAAAATCAATAACAATCAACATGCGCCACCCCTTCTTCACCCGTCTGGATCTGACGGATCAGTGCTCGCTTTCGGGCCCGATGGGTCGGGCATGGCGCGCTGCCAGTCGGCTCGTCATGGCTCGCGGCACTGCACCTGAGCGGGGCAGGGGGGCTGTCGCTTTTCAAGAAAAGGCTGGGTTCATGGGGAAGTGGCGACCCGCATGCCCCACCGTTGCCCGTGTGGCGTCCATCGCCATGCTGTGTTTTGGACTGGGGGCGTGTACCGACCGGGGCCCGGCAAACGCCTTGCCCTATGTGCTCGACAAAAAGTGGAGCCTTGGGGACTTGCCATGTGACCTGAACGGCGGCGCGTACCAGGTCTTCTCTCGCACCATCCCAGAGGGTTATGTGTTCCATGCGGGCGGCAAGCCCCAGCTTGGCGAGGTCATGTCCACCAGCCGCTTTGAACCCAGCGCCTCGAATCATTTTGTGCTGGAGCAGCACTTTTACGCCAACGATTTGGTGGCCCGATCGCTCAACGATCGCAATGCGCTGTCCGCCACCGTCCTCTGGATCGTGACCTTGACATCACCCACGCGCATTGATTACGTCAAGCGGATCCAGCAGCTCAATATGGACGCCATGCTGCGTGGGGTTCAAGCCTATGACGTCACCAACGAATCGGGCCACGGCATCTTGTGCCCATGAGGGTCTGTGCGAACCAGCGCCACATGCGCACGGGTTCGCAGGGCTTCATGGCTGCCGGACGATCCCAACCGAAGCGGTTCCACCGGCAACGCGGGCCACATAGAACTCGGCGCCATTCTGGCCTCTGGCCACCAGGGATGCGCTTTTGATCAGATCAATGCTGGTGACGTTTTGATTCATCACCGAGCAGAACTTTGACTGGGCACTGATGGCACTGATGAACATGCCAGGGCTGCTGGCGTACGCGTTCATCACCGTCGCGGTATAGCGATCGGCTGGCGCCAGGCAGTTGGCCACGATCCTGTATTTGGGCAAATCTTTGATCAGCTGCTCATTGCGCGCCTTCTCCGCTTGGGCCTGCATTTGCTCCCGAGCCCGGCGAACCTGCAGTGCGGATTTGTTCGATGCCTTGCCCTCTTGAGCATCCTCCAGAAAATCGATCACATCCGAGATTTGCTTGCTGCTGTTGTAACCCGACTCATTCATTTGCTTGACCGCCACGTTGTAGGCGATGACACTGCC
>JBEBDJ010000237.1:0-4089 GCA_041157045.1 Pseudomonadota bacterium | reverse complement strand
GCGCGGGTGACGGTGAACAGCATCTCGGCTTGGCCCTGTTCCTGCCAGTAGGCGCGCTGGGCCTCGAAGGTGGCGCGCGTCATCATCAGGGCATGCAGGGGGCGGCTGCGGTGGATCGGGATCGGCTGGCCAAAACCGTGGCTGATCGCGTCCTCGGCGGCAATCATGTACTCGTTGTTGTCGTTCCAGCCCACCTCGATGCCGCGTTCCAGGATTTGCGCGCGCAGACGCGACTGCCACCAGGCAATCGCTTGTGGCTTGGTGAAGTCCAGGTGCGAGCCCTGGCCATCCCAATAGGGCTCGACCACCGGCTGGCCGCTGTCCGCGTGCTCGACAAAGGCATGCGCCTGGGCCAGGCTGGCGTAGTCGGGGTGGTCGTCGAGCAGGCAGGGCTTGAGGTTGGCCACCAGGGTCATGCCGGCCGCATGAAAGCGCCGGTTCACGCCCTCGGGATCGGGGAACTTGCTGCGGTTCCAGGTGAAGACGTAGCGCTGCTTGCCCCGGCTGGAGTAGCCCGAGCCGTAATGGAACGAGGAGATGGGCACGCGGCGGCGCTCGCACTCGTCGATGAAGCGCTCGAGCTGCTGCTGCGCATCGGGCGCATCCGCCAGCCCCATCGCGGTCTGCGCAAAGCCCAAGGTCCAGCGCGGGGGCATGTGCGTGCCGCCAATCAGCTGGACAAACTGCGCCAACACCTCGGCAGGGGTCTGCCCGCTCATCAGGTAGTAGTCCAGATCGCCGTCGTCGATGTCGACGCTGCGAAACAGCCCGTGGTAGTTGTCGTGCTCGCAGCCCAGGTCAAAGGTGCAGGCCGACAAGGTGTCGTAGTACACCCCCACCCACAGGCCCTCGACGGTGCGCGTCATCACAAACGGCCAGTGTTTGTACAGCGGGTCGCCGCGCTTGGGGTCGTAGCCAATCGAGTCCTGCCCCAGGCAGCGCAGGCGACGCCCATGCAGGTTCAGCTCGCCGGTCTTGTCGCCCAGGCCGTAGTAGCGCTCGGACGGGTGGCGCTGCACGCTGTGCCGGACCAGACCGGTGCGGCCCTCGCGCAGGTAGGCGCTGGTGAAGCGGTCGTCCATCAACAGATGACCGCTGGCCACATCCTCAAACTGCAGGCGCACTGGCGCACCGCCCCCCCCCAAGAGGCGCACCCGCAGCGCCCCGGTCTGCAGGCCGTGTTCGGTGGCCTGCACCGATGGGCGCACAAAGCCGTCCAGGGCCTCGCGCGCGCGCCCTTCCCAGGGCACGTCCTGACCGGGGGTGGGCGCGATGGCCCAGGTGCGCGGCTCGCGAAAGCCCTGCGCCGGCAGCCAGGTCAGGCGCGCCATCGTGGGCGAGAGAAACACCAGGCGCAGGGCGCCGCCATCGGACAGCGGGGCCTGGGCGTCGGACAGGGCGGCGCCGGGCTGGCAGGTCCAGCCCGTGGATTGGATCGGGGTCATGCGCGCGTTCCTTCCAGGCGCTGGCCTTGTGCATCAAACGCGTGCCAGTGCGCCAGTGGGGCGCTGGCGTGGATCACGTCGCCCGCGGCGGGCGCATGCGCCACGTCCACCAGCAGCTCGACGCGGTGCTCGCCCAGGCGGGCCTGCAGCAGGCGCTGCGCGCCCAGGTACTCGCTGCTGCGCACGGTCAGGGCCAGGCCCTCGCCCGGCGCGCACAGCTGCCAGTGCTCGGGCCGCACCCCCACCTCGTGGGTCTGCGCGGGCAGCTGGGCCCGCAGGGCGGGCGCGCCATCGAGCGCCTGCACCGGCATCAGGTTCATGCGCGGGCTGCCAATGAAGCCGGCCACAAAGGTGTTGCACGGTCGCGTGTAGAGTTCCTCGGGGGCGCCGATCTGCTCGACACGGCCGGCGCGCAGGACCACGATCTTGTCGGCCATGGTCATGGCCTCGACCTGGTCGTGCGTCACATAAATCATGGTCGCGCCCAGGCGCTGGTGCAGCTCGCGCAATTCGTTGCGCATCGACACGCGCAGCTCGGCGTCCAGGTTGGACAACGGCTCGTCGAACAAAAAGATCTTGGGCTTGCGCACAATGGCGCGGCCAATGGCCACGCGCTGGCGCTGACCGCCCGAGAGCTGGGTGGGGCGCCGCTGCAGCAGGCCGTCGATGCGCAGCATGGCCGCGGCCTCGCCCACCTTCTGCTCGATCTCGGCGCGCGGCACCTTGGCGTTCTCCAGACCAAAGGCCATGTTGGCGTGCACCGTCATGTGCGGATACAGGGCATAGGACTGGAACACCATGGCGCAGCCCCGGTCGGCCGCGCCAATGGCGTTGACGCGCTCGCCATCGATGCGCAAGTCGCCGCTGGTGGGCTCGTCAAGGCCGGCAATCATGCGCAGCAAGGTGGACTTGCCGCAGCCCGAGGGCCCGACAAAGACGACAAACTCGCCGTGCGCGACCTGCAGGTCGACCCCATGGATGACCTCGGTCTGGTCAAAAACTTTGCGGATGTTCTGAAGTTCAAGCGTGGACACGGCGGCCACCTGTGTGAGTGAAATGGGACACGGTCATTTGACCCCGGCACCGGCAATGCCGGTGGTGATGTAGCGCTGCAAAAAGGCAAACACCAGGGTGACCGGCAGCAAGGTGATGACGGTCATGGCCAGGAGGTAATGCCACTGGGTGTTGAGCTCGCCCTGGAAGGAGTTGAGCGCCAGCTGCAGGGTGAAGAACTCGTTCTTGGACAGCACGATCAGCGGCAGCAGGAAGTCGTTCCAGCGCCACATGACCGAGAAGATGGCCAGCACCGCCAGCGCGGGCGCCGACAGCGGCAGGATGATGCGCCAGTAAATGCGCCACTCGCTCGCATGGTCCATGCGCGCGGCCTCGAGCAACTCGTCGGGAATGGTCAGCATGTACTGGCGCAGCAGGAACACGCCGGTGGGCGTGGCCACGGCTGGCAGGATCACGCCCCACAGGTTGTTGAGCAGGCCCACCTGGTTGATGACCAGGAACACCGGCACCAGGATGATGGTCGGCGGGATCATCAGCGTGGCAATGATCAGCAGGAACACCGCGCGCTGGCCCTTGAAGCGGTACTTGGACAGGGCAAACGCGGCCATCGAGTTGAACAGCAGGGTCAGCACCGTGGCGACCACGGTGATGAAGACGCTGTTCCACAGGTAGGTGCCAAAGGTGAACTTGCCAAACAGATCGGTGTAGTTGTTCCAGGCGAACTGGATCTCGTTGATCGGCACGCGCTCGTTGATGTTGACCCGGATAGTCTGCTCGGGCTGCGCCGGATCGACCATGGTGGCCATGATGCCGATGCGGCTGATCTGCGCCATGGGCTTGGCGCTGCCGTCCTCCTGCTTGACCATGAACAAGGGCAGGGGCTTGTCTTGCCCAGCCACGGCCACGGTTTTCTGGGCATAGGGCAAAAAGGTGGGCGGAAACTGCGAGATGGCCGCCTCGGTCTTGAACGAGGACATGACCAGCCACACCACCGGGGCAAACATCAGGAACAGGCCCGCCAGCAAATAGGCGTAGCTCAGGCCGTCGGTCCAGTGCAGGCGGCGCTGACCGCGGGTGCGCAACAGAAAATTCAGCACGCCCATGGTCAGCGTCCTTTCTGGCCCAGCTCGCTGGCCCGGGTCAGGCGCAGCTGCGCCAGGGTGAGGAGGATGAGGAACACCGCCAGCGCCAGCGAGGCCGCCGCCGCCAGGCCGTACAGATGGATCTGCTCGGAAAAACCGGTCTGGTAGATGAACTGCACGATGAAGGTGGTGGCCGAGCCGGGGCCGCCGCCCGTGAGCACAAACACCTCGTCAAAAATCTGCACCGCGCGGATGGCCGCCAGCACCAGCACCACCACCAGGTTGGGCATGAGCAGCGGCAGTGTGATGCGCGTGAGCGTGCGCCAGGGGCTTGCGCGGTCCATCTCGGCGGCCTCGTAGAGGTCGCGCGGAATGGCCTGCAGGCCCGCCAGCAGGATCAGGGTGTAAAAGCCCATGTGGGCCCAGATCGAGACGAAGACGGCCCAGAAAAACGCCCAGCCGGCCGAGGTCAGCCAATCGACGGGCGGCATGTCCAAGGACAGCAGCGTGGCATTGAACGCGCCCTGGCTTTGCAGCAGCCACTTCCA
>JBEBDJ010000236.1:0-3551 GCA_041157045.1 Pseudomonadota bacterium | reverse complement strand
GAGCAGCTCGACACGGTGCTGGTGCTGGCCGCCGACGACCAGGTCGCCGCCGGCCTGTTGATCCAGCGCCTGCCGGTGCAGGGCCAGGCCAATCTGGCCGGACAGGCCAGCGCCGGTGAGGTGGTGGACCACGACGAGGACTTTCGCCGCATCGGCCTGCTGGCGCACAGCCTCAAGCGCGAGGAACTGCTGGGCCTGGACGCGGCCACCGTGCTGCACCGCCTGTTCTGGGAAGAGCCGCTGGCGCGCTTTGAACCCTTGCAAGGCGATCAGGGGCCGCGCTTTGCCTGCCGCTGCAACCGCGAGCGGGTGTCGAACATGCTGCGCGGGCTGGGGCAGGACGAGGCCGAGGCCATCCTGGCCGAGCAGGGGCAGATCGAGATCGGTTGCGATTTTTGCGGCGCACAGTACCGCTTTGACGCGGTGGACGCGGCCGGCCTGTTCAAGCCCGTGGCACCCAACGCGGGCGAGGCGGGCGCGCGCCACTGAGGCCATCGGCCCGGCCCCAGGGGTTTAGCCGCCCAGGCCGGGCAGGCCCCTGAAGAGCCGGTGCTCGCATTCGGGGTCGCTGCAGCGCTCGCAGCGCCAGGGCATTCGGCCCCCGTCCAGTGCGTACTGCACGGCCTCGCGCGCGGCCTGCAGGCCCGCCTGCACAGGGGCATGGCCCAGCGCCAGCAGCGCCTGATCGAGCCCGGTGGCACCCTGGCCATACACCACCACATAGGTCAGGCCGGCGGCTTGCAGCGCTGCCCGCAGCTGCGCGTCGGCCGCGGCCTCGTCGTCGTTGGCGTGGGTGGGCAAGCCCAGCAACAGCACCCGGGCAGAGGTCCCCTTGGGTCCGGTGGGCACCGGGTGGGGGAGTTGGGCGCTGGCCCTGATGTCCCCCTCGGGCAGGGCGGCTTGCAAGGCCTGCGCCAAGGCCTGGCGCGGCCCGTCCAAGACCCCCAGCAAGAGGATGGGGCTTGGCCCACGGTCGGGCCGGGTCCCCGTCATTTGCTTTTGGGCAGCTGAACGTAGACCTCGTTGGGGCGCACCATGCCCAGCTCCATGCGGGCGCGCTCCTCGACCATGTTCAACCCTTCCTTGAGGTCGTTCACCTCGGCGCTGAGCTGCTCGTTCACGCGCCGCGACCGGTCGTTGCTGGCGGTTTGCTCATCGAGCTGCTGCTGCAGGCCCGACAGGCCACGCAGGCCGCCTTGGCCAAGCCACAGCTGGCCCTGCAGCACCAGCAGCAGGACCGCGAGCAGGGCAACAGGCAGCCAGCGCGAGGACATGGGGCCTGAGCTTAACGCAGGTTGTAGAAGGCGTCACGACCCGGGTAATGCGCGATCTCGCCCAGGTCTTCCTCGATGCGCAGCAGCTGGTTGTACTTGGCGATGCGGTCGCTGCGGCTCATCGAACCGGTCTTGATCTGGCCGGCGTTCAGGCCCACGGCGATGTCGGCAATCGTCGAGTCCTCGGTCTCGCCCGAGCGGTGGCTGATGACGGCGGTGTAGCCGGCCCGCTTGGCCATCTCGATGGCGGCAAAGGTTTCGGTCAGCGTGCCGATCTGGTTGATCTTGATGAGGATCGAGTTGGCAATGCCCTTGTCGATGCCTTCTTTCAGGATCTTGGTGTTGGTCACGAACAGGTCGTCGCCCACCAACTGAACGCGCTGGCCCAGGCGCTCGGTCAGCAGCTTCCAGCCGTCCCAGTCGCCCTCGTGCATGCCGTCTTCGATGCTGATGATGGGGTATTTGTTGACCCAGGTCTCCAGCATGTCGGTCCACTGCTCGGCCGTGAGCTTGAGGCCTTCACCGTCGAGGTGGTACAGACCGTCCTTGTAGAACTCGCTGGCCGCGCAATCGAGGCCGATGGCGATCTGGGCGCCGGCGGTGTAGCCCGCGGCCTCGATGGCCTGCAGGATCAGCTGCAGCGCGGCCTCGTGGCTTTCCACGCTGGGGGCAAAGCCGCCCTCGTCGCCCACGGCGGTGCTCATGCCCTTGTCGTGGATGATTTTCTTGAGCGCGTGGAAGGTTTCGGCGCCCCAGCGCAGGGCCTCGCGCAAGCTGGGTGCCCCCACGGGGATGATCATCAGCTCCTGCAGATCGAGGTTGTTGTTGGCGTGCGCGCCACCGTTGATGACGTTCATCATCGGCACCGGCAGCTGGCAGCCGTGCATGCCGCCAAAGTAGCGGTACAGCGGCAGGCCGGCCTCTTCGGCGGCGGCGCGGGCCACGGCCATGGACACGGCCAGCATGGCATTGGCGCCCAGGCGGCTCTTGTTCTCGGTGCCGTCCAGGTCGATCAGGGTCTTGTCCAGAAAGCCCTGCTCAGAAGCGTCCAGGCCCAGCACCGCTTCCGAGATTTCGGTGTTGATGTGCTCGACGGCCTTGAGCACGCCCTTGCCCAGGTAGCGCGACTTGTCGCCGTCGCGCAGCTCGATGGCCTCGCGGCTGCCGGTGGAGGCGCCCGAGGGCACGGCCGCGCGGCCCATGACGCCCGACTCGAGCAGGACGTCGCATTCGACGGTGGGATTGCCACGGCTGTCGAGAATCTCGCGGCCGACGATGTCAACGATTGCACTCATGATGACTCACTAGGATGGAAGTTGAAAATCAAAGCCCCTCGACCACGACCATGCGCATGATGGCCGCGCCCGCGCGCGCCTCTCGCGCCTGGCGGTATTCGGGGGAGTCGTAAAAGGTTTGCGCCGCCGCCACGCTTGGGAACTTGAGCACCACCAGGCGGTGGGGTTGCCAGTCGCCCTCGATCACCTGCACCTGGCCACCGCGCACGCAGACCTCGGCGCCATGCACCTGCATGGCGTGCGTGGACCAGCGCTTGTACGCCTCGTACTGCTCGGGGTTGGTGACCTGCACATCGGCGATCAGGTAGCCGCTCATTGGAAATCGTTCTCCAGCAAGGGGTGGCGTTTGACGGCGGCGTCCAGCGCCACCAGGGTCTCGAGCAGGGCGGGCATGTGGCGCAGCGGCACCGCGTTCGGGCCGTCGCTCCAGGCCTCGGCCGGCCGGGGATGGGTTTCCATGAACAGGCCGGCCACGCCCGCGGCCACACCCGCGCGCGCCAGCACCGGCACCATCTCGCGCGCGCCGCCGCTGCTGGTGCCCAGCCCACCGGGCTTTTGCACCGAGTGCGTCACGTCAAACACCACCGGCGCGCCGCTGGCGCGCATCTGCGCCAGGCTGCTCATGTCGGCCACCAGGTTGTTGTAGCCAAAGCTCACACCGCGCTCGCAGGCCAGGAAGCGGTCTTCGGACAGGCCGACCTCGCGCGCAGCAGCGCGGGCCTTCTCGATCACATGGACCATGTCCCAGGGCGCCAGAAACTGGCCCTTCTTGATGTTGACCGGCTTGCCCGACTGCGCCACGGCCCGGATGAAGTCGGTCTGGCGGCACAAAAAGGCGGGGGTCTGCAGCACATCGACCACGCTGGCCACCTCGGCGACCTGCGAGGCCTCGTGCACATCGGTGAGCACGGGCAGCCCGGTCTGGCGGCGCACCTCGTCGAGGATCTTCAGGCCCGCGTCCATGCCCACGCCGCGCGGGCTG
>JBEBDJ010000235.1:0-5353 GCA_041157045.1 Pseudomonadota bacterium | reverse complement strand
GTTGATGCGCTGGCGCTGGCCGCCCGAGAACTGGTGCGGAAACAGGTGCTGCTGCTCGGGCCGCAGGCCCACCTGCTCGAACAGCTCGTCCACGCGCTGCTGGCGCGTGGCGGGGGTGCCGATCTGCATCAGGTCCAGGGGCGCGCGGACCGCATCGCCCACGCGCTGGCGTGGGTTGAGCGAGGAGTAGGGGTCTTGGAAAATGATCTGCAGGCGCCGCCGCTCCTGGCGCAGCGCCTCGCCCTCCAAGGTGTGCAAGGCGGTATCGCCCAGCAAGACCTGGCCGCGGGTGATGGGCGCCAGGCGCATCACCGCCAGCGCGGTGGTGGTTTTGCCCGAGCCCGACTCGCCCACCAGGGCCAGGGTGCTGCCGCGGCGCACCGACAGGCTCACGCCATCGACCGCCTGCACCACCTCGGCTGGGCGCCACCAGTGGCTTCGTTTGCGCGGAAAGTGGACGCTCAGGTCCTGCACCTGCAGCAGGGGGCGTTCTGCGTTCATGCCGCTTCTCCCTCGTGCAGCAGCCAGCAGGCCGCTGCGTGTTGCTCGCCCAGCTCGCGCATGCCCGGGTGGGCCTCGGCGCAGCGGGCGCTGGCGTGCGGGCAGCGCTCGCGGAAGGCGCAGCCCTGGTCGAGTTCCCAGATCGAGGGCACCACGCCCGCAATCTCGGGCAGTTCGACGCGCTCGGGCGCCAGGCTGCTGCCCAGCTCGGGCAGGCAGGCGATCAGGCCGCGCGTGTAGGGGTGGGCCGGTGCCTGCAGCACCTGCTCGGTGCGGCCTTGCTCGATGACGCGGCCGGCGTACATCACGATCACCCGGTCGGCCATTTCGGCCACCGCGCCCATGTCGTGCGTGATCAGCACAATGGCCGTGCCCTTGTCGGTCTGCAACTGACGCAGCAGGTCAAAGATCTGCGCCTGCACCGTCACATCCAGCGCCGTCGTGGGCTCGTCGGCAATCAGGATGTCGGGCCGGCAGGCCAGCGCCATGGCGATCATGACGCGCTGGCGCATGCCGCCCGAGAGCTGGTGCGGGTACTCGTCGACCCGCCGCTCGGGGGCGGGGATGCCCACCTGGCGCAGCATCTCGATGGCCTGCGCGCGCGCCTTGGCGGCGTCCAGGCCCGCGTGCAGGCGCAGCGACTCGGCAATCTGATCGCCCACGGTGAAGACCGGGTTGAGCGAGGTCATGGGCTCCTGAAAGATCATCGAGATGCGGTTGCCGCGCACCTCGCGCAGGCGCGCCGGGCTGACTTTGAGCAGGTCCTCGTCCTGGAACAGGATCTGGCCGGCCCGCACCTGGCCTGGCGGCTGCGGGATCAGGCCCAGCAGCGCCAGGGCCGTCATGCTCTTGCCGCAGCCCGACTCGCCCACCACGCACAGCGTCTCGCCGGCGTGCAGGTCAAAGCTCACGCCGTTGAGCACCATGGCCTGGCCGCGCCGGCCCTTGAATTGCACCTGCAGGTCGCGCACCTGCAGCAGGGGATTGGTGGCGGCCATCAGCGCTCCCGCAGCTTGGGGTTGAGGGCGTCGTTCAGGCCGTCGCCGATCAGGCTGACCGCCAGCACGGTGATGAAGATCGCCATGCCCGGAAAGGTCACGGTCCACCAGCTGGTCAGGATGTACTGGCGGCTCGACCCGATCATCAGGCCCCAGCTCATGAGGTTGGGGTCGGAGAGGCCCATGAAGGACAGGCCGGCCTCGAAGAGGATGGCCGAACCGATGGCCAGGGTGGCCGAGACCACCAGGGGCGGGAAGGCATTGGGCAGGATGACCTTCCAGATGATGCGGGCGTTGCCCGCACCGATGGCGCGTTCGGCGCGCACAAACTCCAGATTGCGCACCTTCATGAACTCGGCCCGGGTCAGGCGTGCGGTGCTGGTCCAGCTGACGATGCCGATGGCCAGCGTCACGGTGACCAGGTTGGGCGAGAACAGGCTCACCACCACCATGGCAAAGAGCAGGGCGGGCAGCACCTGGAAGAACTCGGCCACGCGCATGAGCACCGCGTCCACGCGGCCGCCATAAAAGCCGGCCATGGCGCCCAGGGTGATGCCAATGCTCACCGACAGCAGGGCGGCGGTCACCCCCACCAGCAGCGTCACCCGGCCACCGTGGATGAGCGAGGTCAGCACATCGCGGCCCAGGTAGTCGGTGCCGAGGATGGCGTCCTCGCTCCAGGGCGGGGTCATGGGCGCGGCGGTGATGTCAAAGGGATCGGCCGGCCAGATCCAGGGGCCGGCAATGGACACCAGCACAATGGTCAACAGAATCAGGCTGCCCACCAAGGCCGAGGGGTTGCGCACAAACATGCGCAAGGCCTCGACAAAGGGGCTGGGCGCCTTGGTCGCAGAAGCACTCATGATGACTTGATCCGGGGGTCAATCAGGCGGTAGCAGTAGTCGGTGACCAGGTTCATGATCACGACCAGCATCGACGAGAACAGCAGCACGCCCAGGATGGTGGGGTAGTCGCGCCGCAGCACCGACTCGGAGGCCAGGCGACCGAGGCCGGGCCAGTTGAACACCGTCTCGACCAGGATGGCGCCGGCCAGCACGTTGCCAAACTGCAGGCCCAGCATGGTCACCATGGGCAGCATGGCGTTGCGCAAGGCGTGCTTGTACAGCACCACCCGGTCGGCCAGGCCTTTGGCGCGGGCGGTGCGGATGTAGTCTGCGCCCAGCACATCGAGCATGGACGCGCGCGCCAGGCGGCTGTAGATGGCCAGGTAGATCAGGCCCAGCGAGGTGGCCGGCAGCACCAGGTGGTGCAGCACATCCAGCACCTGCGCCAGGCTGCCAATGTCGGTGGTGTCCACGCTGCGCATGCCCGAGATCGGAAAAATCGGGAACACCGAGGCCAGCAGGATCACCAGCAGGATGCCGGTCCAGAACACCGGCGCGGCAAAGCCCAGCAGCGAGAGGGTGTTGATGAACTGCGAGAGCCAGCCGTTGGGCTTGCGGGAAGACAGAACACCCAGCGTGGTGCCGATCAGGAAGGCGCTGATGACCGCGGTCAGCATCAGCAGCAGCGTGGCCGGTACCCGGTCGCCAATCAGCGAGGCCACCGGCAGGTTGAAGAAGAAGGAGTAGCCCAGGTCACCGCTGAGCACATTGCCCAGGTAAATGCCCAGCTGCATCCACAGCGGCTTGTCCAGGCCGTACTGGGCGCGCAGCTGCGCCTTGACCTCTTCGCTCATGCCGCCGCTGACGCCGGCAATCGTCTCGACCGGATCGCCCGGCGCCGCGTGCACCAACAAGAAGTTGAGCACCACCACCGCCAGCACCAGGGCCGCACCCTGGAGCAGGCGGTTGAGCAAGGTTTGGATCGCGCCCATGGAACAACTGGGTCCGGTCCGTTTACTTCAGGTAAACCTCGTCAAAGGGCGCGAAGGGCCCCCAGATGCTTTGCGGCGGGTTGACCACGTTCTTGGCCGACGCGGTGTAGTAGGGCAGCTGGTTGATGAAGAGGATCGGCGCCTCGTCGGTCACGATCTTCTGGAAGGTGGCGTAGTAGGCCTTGCGCTTGGTCGGATCGAGCAGGCCCCCGGCGGTGTTGAGCAGCTCGTCCACCTTGGGGTTGCGGTAGGCCTGGTTGTTGGTCCAGATGATGGGCTTGATATTGGTCGAGAGGTAGGTGCGGTGCACGCCAATGACCGGGTCGCCCCAGTTGAAGACCGCGTCCATGGTGGCATCGTGCTCGCGCGTGGCCACGCGCTTGGCCCAGGACGGGAAGTCGGCCGAGGTGCGGACCTCGACCGTCACGCCCACTTTTTTGAGCTGGGCCTTGAGGTACTCGGCCACGATTTTCTGCACATCACCGCCGCCGGGGATGTAGTCGATGCTGAACTTGAAGCGCTCGCCATTGGCATTGGGCTTGAGGCCGGCCTCATCGAGCAAGGCCGCGGCCTTTTTCAGGTCGAGCGGATAGGTCACCACGTCCTGCACCGCAAAGGGGCTGCTGCCCACAATGGGGCCGTCGGAGTTCTTGGCAAAGCCGCCCATCAAGGCCTTGTGGATGAACTTCTTGTCCATGCTGTGTGCAATCGCCTTGCGCACGCGCACATCGTCAAACGGTTTTTTCTCGGTGTTGAAGGCCAGCCAGTTGAGGCCGCCAATGCCCTCGTAGCCCTTGTCCGACAGATTGAGCTTGGGGTTGGCCTGCAGGCGCTTGAGGTCGTTGGAGGCCGAGATGAGCAAGAGCATTTGCAGCGTGCCGCGCTCGACCGCCAGCACCTGGCTCGCCGCGTCGTTGTTCTGGTCGATCACCAGCTTGTCGAGGTAGGGCTTGCCTTGCAGGAAGAACTTGTCAAAGCGCTCGAGCACCACGCTCTGGCCCGGCTTGAACTCGACCAGCTTGAAGGGGCCCGAGCCCACCACATTGGTGCTGTTGCGCGGGTGGTTCTTCAGGTCCTTGCCGTCGTCGTAGATGTGCTTGGGCAGGATCGGGCACAGGGCCGGCGACATGGCCAGCAAAATGGCCGGGTGCGGCACGCTCATGCGGATGATGGCGGTGTAGGGGTCGGGCGTCTCGACTTTTTCGACCGGCTCCATCATGGTGCGGAAGGGGTGGTGCTCCTTGATCGCCATGATCGAGAAGGCCACGTCGGCCGAGGTGATGGGTTTGCCGTCATGGAACACCGCATTGCGGCGCAGGTTGAGCGTGACCGATTTGCCGTCGGCAGAGACCGACCACTTTTCGGCCAGATAGGGCTGCGGCTGCCACTTGTCGTCGTAGCGCAGCGGGCTGGCAAAGATTTGCGAGGAGGGCAGGGCAGTGGCCACGCCCGATTGCACCGCGCCGTTGAGGTGGCGTGGGGTCTGGCCCAGGCCCACCACCAGGGTGCCGCCGCGCTTGGGGGTGTCTTGCGCGGAGCTCAGGCTGGGCGCCAGCAGGGCGCTGCCGATCAGGGTCAGGCTGGCCAGCAGATGGCGGCGATGACGCGATGCAAATGGTTTCATGGGGTCGTCTCCTGTTGTAGGTCTGGGAAAGGCTTGTTTCAAAGCGAGTCTGATCGGTGACCCGTCGGTCATCTAGTGCCAGGGGCGGGCTATCGATAGAGCCAGTCGACCATTGTTGTCACGCCGGTGACCGCTTCTTGCCACAGTGACAAAGGCGCGGCGACCTGTCAATCGGTGTTGACCGTAGGCGCGGACCGGAGCCCACCTCGGTTCCGCCTGTCGGAACCACGCGCAGCGGTGGTGCCCCCCATGATGGGGTCATGCCGTGCTGCGCCTCAAAGCACCTCGTCGCGCAGGTGGTACCACTGGTACAGCGCATGCTGGCCCAGGCGTCGAAAGGGCGCGAAGGCGCGCGAGCGCACCAGGTTCAGCACATTGGGGTACTCCAGCTCC